>JBIOVP010000021.1:0-4240 GCA_044867815.1 Solirubrobacterales bacterium
TCCGCCGCGCCGGCGCCGACGCGATCGTCACCTACTACGCGAAGGAGGCCGCCCCGTGGCTTCGGTGAAGGTCCCGCAGTCGAAGGCGCGCAGCCGCAAGGACGGCTCCGCGATCCCGCTCGACGAGACCGACAAGCGGCTGATGAACCTGCTGCAGTCAAAGTTTCCGCTCGACCCCGAGCCGTTCGCGCTCCTCGCGTCGCAGGCGGACCTCGAGCTTGAGGACGTCCTCGGCCGCACCCGGCGCCTGCTCGACGGGCGGATCATCCGGGAGATCACGCCGATCTTCGATACCCGCGCCCTCGGCTACGAGTCGATGCTGGTGGCGGCGAAAGTCGACGGCGAGCACCCGCAGCGGGCGGCGCAGATCGTCAACGCCCACCCCGGCGTCTCCCACAACTACCTGCGCACCCACGACTTCAACATGTGGTTCACGATCGCCACCCCGCCGGACTCGAAGCTGGGGCTGAAGGGGACGCTGGAAGCGCTGATGGAGGAGACCGGGGCGGAGTCGATGCGGGAACTGCCGACCCTCACCCTGTTCAAGATCAACATGAACCTGGAGATGGAGAAGGGGACCGACGCGCTCTCGGCGCCCGTCGAAGCGGCACCGCCCCGGGAGCTGGAACCGCAGCCCTACGACGAGGACGACATCGCCCTGATCCGCGCCCTGCAGGGGCCGATGGAGGCGGTCGCCCGTCCCTACGACGCCGCCGCCCAGGAGCTGGGGATCTCGACCGAGGAGCTGCTCGACCGCCTGCGCGGGATGGTCGACCGCAAGATCCTCCGCCGCGTCGCCGCGATCCTCTACCACCGCCGCGCCGGCTTCTCCGCCAACGGGATGGGCGTCTGGAAGGTGCCCGAGGACGAGATCCTCGAGGTCGGCGGCCGCATGGCCTCCTTCCGCGGCATCTCCCACTGCTACCAGCGGCCGACCTACGAGGACTGGCCCTACAGCGTCTTCACGATGGCCCACGGCCGCTCGAAGGAGGAGTGCGACGCGATCCTCGATTCGATCGCAGAGGAGTGCGGGATGGGCCCGGACGACCGCGCCACGCTCTACTCCTCGACCGAGTACAAGAAGATCCGCCTCCACTACTTCACCGAGGACTACGCCCGCTGGGAGGCAGCGCATTCGTGATCGTCAGTTGTTCCTTTTGGTCGGATAGCAACAGAAAGGAACAGGTAAGTCGATGACCGACCTGTTTGAGCGCGCTCAGCGGGTTTTGCCGGGCGGGGTGAACTCGCCGGTGCGGGCGATGCGCCAGATCGGCCGCGACCCGATCTTCGTCGAACGCGCCGAAGGCTGCTGGCTCTTCGACGTCGAGGGCAACCGCTACGTCGACTGGATCGGCTCCTGGGGGCCGATGATCCTCGGCCACGCCGAGCCGGCCGTGGTCGCGGCGGTGATCGAAGCTGCCAAGCGGGGGACGAGCTTCGGCGCCGCGACCCTGGCGGAGGCCCAGCTCGCCGAGGAGGTCGCCGCGCGCCTCCCCTCGGTCGAGATGCTGCGCATGACCAGCTCAGGGACCGAGGCGGCGATGAGCGCGGTGCGGCTGGCCCGGGCGGTGACGGGCCGCGAGGTCGTCGTCAAGTTCGCCGGTGCCTACCACGGCCACTCCGACGGCCTGCTCGCCAACGCCGGTTCGGGCCTGGCGACGCTCGGGGTACCGGGCAGTCCCGGCGTCACCGCGGCGCAGGCGGCGGCGACCGTGGTGGTGCCGTGGAACGACCGCGACGCGGTGACGTGGGCGCTGCGCGAGCACGTGGTCGCGGCCCTCCTGGCCGAGCCGATCGCGGCAAACATGGGCGTGGTCCCCCCGGCCGAGGGCTTCCTCGAGTTCCTCCGCGAGGCGACCCGCGAGGCGGGCGCGCTGCTCGTCTTCGACGAGGTGATCACCGGCTTCCGCGTTGCCCGCGGCGGTGCCCAGGAACTGCTCGGCGTCGAACCGGACCTGACCGTGATGGGCAAGGTGATCGGCGGCGGCCTGCCGGCCGCGGCCTACGGCGGCCCGCGCGAACACATGGAACGGATCGCCCCTGCCGGCGACGTGTACCAGGCGGGAACGCTCTCGGGGAATCCGCTCGCAATCGCCGCCGGCCTGGCGACGCTGGCCCAGCTCGACGCCGCCGCCTACGAGCGCCTCGGCGCCCTGACCGACCGCCTCGCCCAGGGTTTCGGAGTGCTGGCACGGGACCGTCCCCTCCAGGTCGCCTCCGCTCCCGGCCTCGTCACCCTCTTCTTCAGCGACGTCCCCGTCGTCGACTTCGCCACCGCCACCGTCTGCGACACCGAGGCCCACGCCGCCTTCTGCCGCGCCCTGCTCGACCGCGGCGTCTACCCGCCCCCGGCCCAGTACGAGGCCTGGTTCGTCTCCCTCGCCCACGACGAGGCGACGATCGACCAGACCCTCGAAGCCGCTGCCGAGTCCCTCGACGAGGCGCTCGGATGAGTCGTGTCACTTTCCTCCCCACCGTGAGGGAATAAGGCGACATGCCTGATCCCAGCCACGCCCTTCAGGTTCTCGCCGACCACCTGCGCGCCGAGGACACCCCGATCTCGCCCTACGTCGTCGACCCGGCCGAGCCGCCGACCCTCGGCGAACTGGCCGCCTCCGGCCCCGACGCTGCCGAGTACGCCCTCGTCGTCGAGGCCGTCCGCGAGGGCTACCTCCTCCACTACGAGCAGCCCCGCCTCCTCGCCGGCCACGACCCCGACCTCGCCCTCCTCGCCGGCGACTACCTCTACGCCCTCGGCCTCGACCGCCTCGCCACCCTCGGCGACACCCGCGCCGTCGCCATCCTCTCCGACCTGATCAGCGAGTGCGCCCGCCTCCAAGCCGAGGGAACTGTCGCCTCGATTCCGGCCCTCTGGCGCGAGGCGGCGAAGAGCATTTCCGACGCGCCGTCCCCGGATTAACGACGCCGAGCATCTTCCCGCAGCCTCTGGAAGGCAAGGGCCGTCGTAATCGTGCGAATCGGAGCTTCGCGATCGAATTTCTCGATCACGGCATCGGCATGTTCGATCGCAGCACGATTTTCGGCCTTAACCTTCTCAATCTCCTTCTCAAGTTCCTCGCTGCTCACAGCGCCTCCTTCCAACTGACGACAAAACCATTCTATAAGAGGTCTTGGGATCGGGTCAACCGCTCCCTCAGCATCGCCGCCTCCTTTCGGTTTGCCTCCGCAGCCTGCCGCCAATACCCCACTTCTCCCTCGGCCTCTCCGACTCTCCCCTCCGAGATCTCAAACGGCCCCGCCCGGCGCAGCCACTCCCCGTTCTTCATCCGAATCGCGATCGAGACGACGATGAAGACGCCGCCGACGGCCAGAACGGCAGCCGCTGAGACCAGCAACAACCGGGCCGCCCAAAGCACCGCGCGGTTGTCGAAGACGTTGTCGACGAAGTCAGGGCTGTGGCTCTCTGGAAGATCCGCCGGGTAGAGATCTTTGACGAGCAGGGCGATCGCAACGGCGACGGCGACGAAGAATGCCCAGGCGGCAAGTTTCCTGCCGATCCCATAAATGCTCCTCATGCAGGGATAAGGGTCCGGCGCGTAGAACTCGCCCCCCACGCACGGCGGCTTCTACGGATATTGCTGGACTGTGACGCAGGTCACACCCCCTAAGCAATAGACTTTGTCGCCCTACGCGAATCGACCTGTGGCAGACGACGCGAACAAGGTAAACGGGGCCGAGGAGGCACCTGTCAGGGAGCGGGTAAAGCCCGACCCTCCCGGCTACTTCGAGGGAGAGTCGATGACGCGCCGTCATGTCTTCACGGTCGCGTCGCAGGCCCTTGGCGGTCTTGCCGCCGCCGGGATCGTGCTGCCCGCCGTCGGCTTCGCGGTCGCCCCGATCTTCCACCGCGGCAAGGAGCGCTGGGAGGCGGTAGGGCCGGTCTCCGACTTCGTCGAGGACACCTACCGCCAGGTCGTCTTCACCGAGACGGAGGGGATCGGCGACGCCGGCAAGACCACCGCCTACGTGCGCCGCAGCTCCGAGGATCTGGGTGAAGAATCCGGCAAGTTCGTCGCCGTCTCCAACCGCTGCGCCCACCTCGGCTGCCCGGTCCGCTTCGTCGAGGCCGCCGGCAACTTCATCTGCCCGTGTCACGGCGGCGTCTACGACTTCCAGGGCAAGCGGATCGGCGGCCCGCCGGTGCGCCCCCTCGACCAGTTCCAGACCCGCGTCCGCAAGGGCCAGGTCGAGGTCGGCCCGCGCTACTCCGTCACCTCGC
>JBIOVP010000022.1:0-39839 GCA_044867815.1 Solirubrobacterales bacterium
ATCGCCCGCGAGCGCAACGCGGCGCTGCTGGCGGCGGCGCTGGCGCTCGCGGCGGCGCTGGCGATCGACTGGTTCTGGGAGATCGCCGCCCTCGGCGCCGTCTTCTTCCTCGCCTCGGGCGCCCTGCTCGCCGCCCGCTGCGCCCAGCTCGCCAGCGCCCGCGCCGCCGCCAACGGGCGCGGAGAGGCCCGCGGGATCGGGTTCGCGATCGCCGGCCTCGCCGTCGCCTGGATCACCGCGCTGGCGCTGATCGGGCCGCTCCTGGTCGATCGTGAGATCGACGCCAGCCAGGCCGCGGCGGCGGAAGGCAACTTCGGCGTCGCCGTCGAAAAGGCCGACACCGCCCGCTCGATCGAGCCCTGGGCGGCCAGTCCCTACGTGCAGCTGGGGCTGCTGGCCGAGATCGAAGGCGACTACGCGAGGGCGGCGGAGCAGATGGGCAAGGCGATCGACCGCGAGGAAGGCAACTGGCTCCTCTACTACCTGCGGGCACGGATCGAGCACGAGGGCGGCGACGAGACGGCGGCGCGGGCCGACCGCGCCCGCGCCCGGGAGCTGAACCCGCTGGAGCGCTGCCTGCACGAAGGGTGGGACGGATGCGGATGACGACCAGGCCCCCGCAGTCGGCTCGCGTGGAGGTCGAGAAGCCCCGGCTCGGCGATCAGCAGGGGCCGTGGGGCTCGCGCCGGCGGGGGATGATCCTGCGCCGCCTGCTCGCCGCCGGCGACTGGCTCTCGCTGGTGGCGACGCTCTGCGCCGTCACCGCCGCCACCTCGACCACCGATATCGCCACCCTTTTCTGGGCGGCCCTCTTCAGCCCCGCCTGGATCCTCGTCGTCAAGCTCCACGGCCTCTACGACAACGACCACCGCCGGATCCGTCACAGCACCCTCGACGAGCTGCCCTCGCTGGTCTCGGCCAGCACCCTGGGGACGCTGCTGCTCGACGGCTTGCTGGCGCTGAGCCCGGTCGGGCCGCTCTCGCCGCAGAGCGCGATCGCGGTCGGCGTCGGCACCCTCGCCGCCAGCTTCATTCTGCGGGGGACGATCCGCTTCCTCTGGCACCGGCTGACCGCGGTCGCGACCGGCGTCGTCGTCGGCCCCGCCACCGTCGCCGACCTGATGGCGCGGCGGATCTCGACCCACCCCGAGGCGCGGCTGCACCTGGTCGGCTACCTCTCGGCCTCCGAGGAGCGGCCGGCGCGGGAGCTGCCGCGGCTCGGCTCGGTCGAGGACCTCTCCCGGGTCGCCGCCGAACACGCGATCGAGCGCGTCGTCGTCACCGAACAGGAGATGGGCGAGGGGGCGGCCGAGCGGTTGATCGAGCAGTGCAAGGCGGCGGGGCTGGCGCTGACCTTCCTGCCCCAGCACTACGGGCTGCTCGGGCCGGGGATCGAGCTGAACCGCCTGGCCGAGCTGCCGGTGCTCGACTTCCGCTTCAGCGACCCGCCGCGCTCGACGGTGGCGATGAAGCGGGCGATGGACGTCGTCCTCTCGGCGCTGCTGCTGCTGCTGCTCTCGCCGCTGCTGCTCGCGGTCGCGCTCTGGATCCTGCTCGACGACGGCCGTCCCGTCTTCTTCCGCCAGCGCCGGGCCGGCAAGGACGGGGTCCCCTTCACGATGCTGAAGTTCCGGACGATGGTCGCCGACGCCGAGCGGCGGCTGCCGGAGCTGGTCGACCTCGAGACCCTCGACCAGCCGGCCTTCAAGATCCCCGACGACCCGCGGGTGACCCGCGCCGGCCGCGCCCTGCGGCGGACCAGCGTCGACGAGCTGCCGCAGCTGATCAACGTCCTCCGCGGCGACATGTCGCTGGTCGGGCCGCGGCCGGAGGAGGAGAGCGTCGTCGCCCTCTACGACGAGCGCCAGCGCAGCCGGCTCGCGATCAAGCCGGGGATCACCGGCCCGATGCAGGTCTACGGCCGCAGCGACCTCACCTTCGAGGAGCGGCTGGCGATGGAGCGCGACTACCTCGACAACCTCTCGCTGCTGACCGATCTGGAGATCCTGCTGCGGACGCCGCGGGCAATGGTCCGCGGCGAAGGCGCTTATTAGCGTCCCGGCGATGCCCGAGCTCGAGGTGGTGATCGTCAGCCACGGCGCCGAAGCGCTGCTGCGGCGCTGCCTGCGCTCGCTCGCCGAGCACCCGCCGAGCGAGGGCGAGATGCGGGTGACCATCGTCGACAGCGGCAGTCCTGACGGGACGCCGGAGATGGTCGAGCGCGAGTTCCCGGACGTAAGGCTGCTGCGGCGCGGCAACATCGGCTTCTCGGCGGCCAACAACCTGGTTCTGCGCGAGAGCGAGGCGGAGGCGGTGCTGCTGCTGAACCCCGACACCGAGGTCTACGCGGGGACGCTGGACAACGCGCTGGCGCGCCTGCGATCCGAGCCGCGGATCGGGATGGTCGGGGTGAAGCTGGTGACCGAGAGCGGCGAGCTCGACCACGCCTGCAAGCGCTCCTTCCCCACTCCCCTTTCCGCCCTCGCCCACTTCACCGGGATCGGCCGCGGCGAGGGCGCCGGGGCGTCGCTGAGTCAGTATCGGGCAACCCACCTCGGCGACGACGAGCCGGGTCAGGTCGACGCCGTCAACGGCGCCTTCATGCTCTGCCGCGCGGAGGCGGTCCGCGAGGTCGGCCTCCTCGACGAGGGCTACTGGCTCTACATGGAGGACCTCGACTGGTGCCACCGCTTCTGGGACGCCGGCTGGAAGGTCTTCTACGAGCCCGCCGGCACCGCCCTCCACGTCAAGGGCGGCTCCAGCTCCTCCCGCCGCGCCCCCAAACAGGAGATCGCCTTCCACCGCGGCATGGCCCGCTTCTACCGCCGCTTCGACGCCCCCAAGAACAACCCCCTCCTCAACGCCGCCGTCTACACCGGCATCGGAGCCAAGCTGGCGATATCCCTAGCCATCACGGCAATCCGCTGCCGCTGATTCCGCTGACGGGACGATTTCCCTCCATATAGGGGTACTTTCGTCCCGTCGGCCGCTGGTGGACCTAGTGGCTAGAACGGGAGGGAATCGGCGACGTCGGCGAGCTTCGGGGCGCTTTTGTCGCGCTCGCTGAGGAGCGGGTTTTCGACCTGCCAGTCGACGCCGACGTCGGGGTCGTTCCAGGCGATGCCGGACTCGGTGGCGGGGTCGTAGTAGCTGGAGACCTGGTAGGCGACGTCGGCTTCGTCGGAGAGGACGGCGAAGCCGTGGCCGAAGCCGACGGGGACGAAGAGCTGGCGGTGGCGGACGTCGTCGAGGCGGTGGGCCTCCCACCGGCCGTAGGTGGCGGAATCACGGCGGAGGTCGACGGCGACGTCGAGGATCTCGCCGCGGGCGCAACGGACCAGCTTCGCCTGGCCGGGCTCGGTCTGGAAGTGGATCCCGCGCAGCGTCCCCCGGCGGGAGCGCGAGTGGTTGTGCTGGACGAACTCGACCTCGACCCCGACCCGGCGCCAGGCGTCACGGCTGAAGGACTCGACCATGAAGCCGCGCTCGTCGCCATGGACCTGCGGCTCGATCAGGACGACCCCGTCGAGCTTGGTCGGCAGCCGCTCGGCCACTAGCCGAGGCTCTTCCCGTACTGGCGTTCGTAGTACTCGCGGTACTCGCCGGAGCGGATCGGGCCCCACCACTCCTCGTTCTCGCGGTACCAGTCGACGGTCCGCTCGAGGCCCTCGGCGAAGTGGACCTGCGCCTCCCATCCCAGCTCCTCCTCCAGCTTCGCCGAGGAGAGCGAGTAGCGGCGGTCGTGGCCGGGGCGGTCGGTGACGTACTCGATCAGCGACTCGTCGGCGCCGATCAGCTCGATCACCCGTTTGACGACGTCGATGTTCTCGCACTCGTCCGGCCCGCCGACGTTGTAGGCCTCGCCGGCCCTGCCTTTGGCCAGCACCGTGTGAATGCCGCGGCAGAAGTCCTCGACGTAGAGCCAGTTCCGCACCTGCCGCCCGTCGCCGTAGACCGGCAGCGAGTCGCCGTGGAGCGCGTTGAGGACGATCAGCGGAATCAGCTTCTCCGGGTACTGGCGCGGGCCGTAGTTGTTGGAGCCGCGGACGATCGAGGCGTCGATGCCGTAGGTGTGGAAGTGGGCGGAGACGAGCAGATCGCCGGCCGCCTTCGTCGCCGAGTAGGGCGAGGAGGGATCGAGCGGCGAGGTCTCGGTGAAGGAGCCGGACTCGATCGAGCCGTAGACCTCGTCGGTCGAGACCTGCAGGTAGCGGGGCACCCCGAGCTCGCGGGCGGCGTCGAGCAGCGTCCCCGTCCCGACCACGTGGGTGCGGGCGAAGGCTTCCTGGTCGTCGATCGAGCGGTCGACGTGGGACTCGGCGGCGAAGTTGACCACCGCGTCGGCGCCCTGCATCGCTTCCCGCACCACCACCGGGTCCTCGATCGCGCCCTCGACAAGCTGCGTGCCCTCGGGCAGGTTCTCGCGCCGGCCCGCGTAGGTGAGCTTGTCGAGGACGACGATGTCGTGCTCATCCTGCACCAGCCGCACGTAGGTGGAGCCGATGAAACCCGCCGCACCGGTGACCAAAAGCCTCATTCCGTACCTGCCTCCGCTTTTCGTTGGGCGAGATAGCCTGCCAGCCCGTCCTGCCAGCTGGGCAGCCGGATCGCGTGCTCGCGTTGGCTGACCAGGGCCGAGAAGGCCGGTCGCGGCGCCGCGGCGCCGAATTCCTCGCTGGTGATCGAGAGCACCCTGCACTCAACGTGCGCCTGCTCAAAGATCTCGCGCGCGAACTCGTACCAGGAGCACTGGCCTGCGGCCGCCATGTGGTGGATGCCGTACTCGATCCCCTCGATCAGGCGGACGATCCCGTAGGCGAGGTGCCAGGTGTAGGTCGGAGAGCCGACCTGGTCACGGACGACGGTGACCTCGTTCTGCGCTTCCGAGAGGCGCAGCATCGTCCCGACGAAGTTGCGGCCGCCGACGCCGAAGAGGCCGGCGGAACGGACGATGAAGTGGCGTTTGTTGGCAGCGGCGACCGCCTCCTCCCCGGCCAGCTTGGTGCGGCCGTAGGCGGACAACGGCGCCGGCTGGTCGCTCTCGACGTAGGGCGCGCCCTTGGCGCCGTCGAAGACGTAGTCGGTGGAGACGTGGACGATCCGCGCTTCCACCTTCGCCGCGGCGGCGGCGGCGTTGCCGGCGCCGCCGCCGTTGACCGCGAAGGCGGCCTCCTCGGCGGTCTCGGCGCCGTCGACGTCGGTCCAGGCAGCGCAGTTGATCACCACGTCGGGCCGCTCCAGCTCCAGCCGGCGGTCAAGCTGGGCGGGATCGGTGACGTCGAGCTCGGCACGGCCGTAGCCGACGACCTCGTGGCCGGCGTTGCCCGCGGCGAGCATCACGTCGCGGCCGAGCATCCCGGCGGCTCCGGTGACGAGCAGCTTCATCCCTGGGGTTTGAGATCGAGGTACCGCACGCGACAGAACAGGGTATGCGACCGGAGCAAGCGGTTAGGTTTGCGCCCGTGGAAGGCAAAGCATGGCAGGAGAGCGCCAGGGCTGCGTGGGTGCCCTTCTGGTCGAGTCGGCTGGTGGTGTTCGGGGTCGCGATCTGGGTCGCCTATGTCGGCATGCCGATGGGAGTGCACCCCGACTCGCTGGTTCTCTCCCATCCCTTCGGCGGCTGGCCAGCCGGAGAATTCTTCGACCTGATCTTCTCGCCGCTGGCGAAATGGGACTCCCAGCACTACCTGGCGATCGCCTACGACGGCTACGTAGAAGGCCACGCCGGCCTGCCCCCCGCCGACCATCGCCCCGCGTTCTTCCCCCTCTATCCGGGGACGCTCTACGTCCTCAGCGGCTTCGGCTACAGCCCCGGTTTGGTCCTGCTCTACGCCTACGCGGTGTCGCTTGCATGCTTCTACGGAGCGCTGGTGATGATCCACCGTCTGGCGACGCTGGAAATCGGCGAGCGCTACGCCGGGCCGGCACTGACCCTGCTCTCCTTCTTCCCCGCCGCCTTCTTCTTCGGCATTCCCTACACCGAGTCGATGTTCCTCCTGTTGGCAGCGGGCGCGTTCCTCGCCGCCCGCACGGGGAACTGGGCATGGGCCGGAATCGCGATCGCGCTGGCCTCGGCGACCCGCGCTCCCGGCATCCTGCTCGTGCTCCCGGTGGCACTCTTCTACCTCTACGGACCCCGGGGCGACGGCGAGCCGGCGCCGAAGCGCGGGCTGCGGCCCCGCTACCCGATCCGCCTCGACGCCGCCTGGCTGCTGCTCGCCCCGCTCGGCCTCGTCGCCTTCAGCGCCTACCTGCACCACGCGCTCGGCGACGCCTTCGCCTGGCAGCACGCACAGGAGGTCTTCGGCCGCGAGGGGATCGACCCGGTCACCGGGCTCTGGGACTCGATGCGCGAGTTCGGGATCTCCGTCGGCCAGGCCGTCAGCGGCGGGTACCGGGAACCGATAGTGGACCACTGGAACATCCTCCAGTTCGGGTTCTTCGTCTTCGCCGTGGTCGGCGGGATCGCCCTGCTGCGGATGCTGCCGGTCGCCTACGGGGCCTGGGTCCTCGTCTCGCTGGTGCCGCTGCTGGTCTCCCAGGCGCCGGTCAGCCCTCTCTGGTCCGCCCCCCGCTTCGTCGCCGTCCTCTTCCCGCTCTTCTTCTGGCTCGCCGTCGTCTGCGAGCGCCGCCGCGCCACCCAGACCGTCGTCGCCCTCTTCGCCGCCGGGATGGCGCTCTTCGTCGCCCAGTTCACCCTCTGGTTCTTCGTCGCCTGAAGAGACGGGCACCAGCTAGACGAGTTTGATCTCCGAGCGGTCGCCGACGAGGAGGCGCAGCGTCTTCGGCATCCCCTCGCTGCGGGTCAGCTTCACTTCCTTGCCGAGCAGGCTCGCCTCCATCCGGGTGCCGAGGTCCTCGACGACGGAGCCGGAGAGGACGATCGAGTTCTCGACTTCGGAGCGGCGGACGTGGACGTCGTCGCCAATCGAGGTGTAGGGGCCGACGAAGGCGTCCTCGACGACGGCGCCGGCGCCGATCACGGCGGGGCCGCGGACGACCGAGCGCTCGAGCCGGGCGCCGGGGCCGAGGACGACGCGGCCCTCGACCTTGGAGGCCTCGTCAACGTCCCCCTCGATCGCGGTCACCAACTCCTCGAGGACGAGCCGGTTCGCCTCCAGCATGTCGGCGAGCTGGCCGGTGTCCTTCCACCAGCCCCGCACGACCTCGGAGCGGACCGTGCGGCCGTCGTCGATCAGCTTCTGGATCGCCTCGGTGATCTCCAGCTCGCCGCGCCAGGAGGGCTCCAGCGAGCGGGCGGCATCGAAGATCAGGTTGCTGAAGAGGTAGACGCCGACCAGGGCCAGGTTCGAGGGCGGGTCTTTCGGCTTCTCGATCAGGCGGACGATGTGGTCCTGCTCGTCGAGCTCGGCGACGCCGTAGGACTGCGGGTCGTCGACCGGGGTGAGGAGGATCAACGCGTCGGGGTCGTGCTCGCTGAAGGTCGCGACCAGGCCGCGGAGGCCGTCGCGGAGGAGGTTGTCGCCGAGGTACATGACGAAGGGCGCGCCGCCGATGAACTCCTCCGCGGTGAGGACCGCGTGGGCGAGGCCGGCGGGCCTGTCCTGGACGATGTAGGTGATCTCGGCGCCGAACCGCGAGCCGTCGCCGGCCGCCTCGCGGATCTCCTCGCCGGTCTCCGGCGCGATGATGATCCCGATCTCCTTCACGCCCGCGTCCACCAGCGCCTCGATCCCGTAGAAGAGGACGGGCTTGTTGGCGACCGGGACCAGCTGCTTGGCCGAGGTGTGGGTGATCGGGCGCAGGCGGGTTCCGGCGCCGCCGGAGAGGATCAATCCCTTCAGGGCCTCCATCGGGCTGGAACCCTATCTGCTCCATCCCTCCTAGGATTGGGGGTTCATGGTCGCCGCCACCGATCAGCCGCGGGACGAGCTGACGGCGCTTCGCGAGCAGCGTGAGGCGCTGCACCGTGAGCTCGTCCGCAAGACCTACCGCATCGGCGAGCTCGAACAGGAGATCGCCGAGGTCGCCCGCACCTACGAGGAGAGCCTCAGCTGGAGGCTGACCAGGCCCGTGCGGGGTCTGAAGCCGACCCTGAAAAAGCTGCTCGGCCGCTGATGCGACGCGACCTGCGCCTGCTGAAAAGCATCCTCCCCGCCTGGGCGATCGCCTTCCTGCGCCGGCTCCGCGACCTGCTCCGGCGCGGCCGCCAGCTGCGGCTGCAGACGCCGCGGGCCCGCCGCGAAGCGGCCCTGCAGAAACTGGAAGCGCTGCCGCAGCGGCCGCTGATCTCGCTGGTGATGCCGACCTACAAGACCGACCCCAGGTACCTGCGCGAGGCGGTCGACTCGGTGCGGGCGCAGTACTACCCCGAGTGGGAGCTGATCGTCGTCGACGACGGCTCCGAAGACGTGCGGCTGGAACAGGCGATGAGCTCCTACGCCGCCGACCCGCGGGTCCGCTTCCTGCCGAGGCGCGAGAACGCCGGCATCTCCGCCGCCACCAACGCCGGTATTGAGCTGGTGCAGGGCGAGTTCGTCGGCTTCCTCGACCACGACGACACGCTGACCCCGGACGCGCTGCTGCGGGTCGCGCAGGCGTTCGCCGACGATCCCGAGCTCGACGTCGTCTACTCCGACTCCGACAAGCTGACGATCGGCGGCGTCCGCGCCGACCCGTTCCTGAAGCCGGACTGGTCGCCGGTCTACGCGCTGGGGGCGATGTACATCGGCCACCTGCTGGTCGTCCGCACGGCGGTGACGAAGGCCGCGGGGGGCTTCGATTCGGCCTTCGACAAGATCCAGGACTTCGAGTTCATGCTGCGGATCTCGGAGCGGACCGACCGCATCCACCACATCCCGCAGATCCTCTACCACTGGCGGGCGATCCCCGGCAGCATCGCCGCCGGCACCGAGCAGAAGAGCGGCGTCGAGGAGCTGCAGGCGCGGGCCGTCTCCCAGCACCTGGAGCGGTTGGGGATGCCGGCGCGGGCCGAACCGCACCCGACGATCCCGCACCGGGCGGTGCTGGCGCCGGCGAACGGCGCGGCGCCGCAGCCGAAGGTGAGCATCGTCATCCGCGGCCGCGAGGGCAGCCCCGAGCTGGAGCGGCTGCGGCGCTCGCTGGAGCTGACCGCCTACCCGGACCTCGAGACGATCGTGCTCGCGGAGGGCAGCCGCGCCGAGGCCCACAACAAGGGTGCCGCCGAAGCCTCGGGCGAATACCTGCTCTTCCTCGCCCCCGACACCGAGATCGTCGACCCGGCCTGGCTCTCGCAACTGGTCCTCCACGCGTCCCTGCCCGGCGTCGCCGCGGTCGGACCGAAGCTGGCCCGCCCCGACGGCAAGGTTGAGCAGGCGGGGGTCGCGATCGGCCTCCGCGACCCGGCGGCGCCGATGCTGGCCGGGGTCGACGCCGAGGGCGACGGCTACTACGGCGCGCTGCCCTGCTCGCGCGAGGTCTCCGGCCTCAGCGCCGAGTGCATGCTGGTGCGGCGGGACGACTTCGAGCGCGAAGGCGGGTTCCTGGAGCTGTATGCCTGCGAGTACGAGGACCTCGACCTCTGCCAGCGGCTCGCCCGCAGCGGCCGCAAGTGCGTCTACGCCGCCACCGCGACCGTGGTCACGCATCGCAGCGAGACCGCGCGGCGGGCCGGCAGCGACATCGTCGACCGCGCCCTCTTCGTCGACACCTGGTACGACCGGCTCGCAGCCGGCGACCCCTACTTCAACCGCAGCTTCGCCCGCCAGCGCGCCGACTACGTCCCCTCCGGCTGGCTGGAGCCGGTCCACCGGGCGGTAGGAGTCATGAGGTCACGATGAACCGGGTCGTCTTCGTCATGTACGGGCCGCTCGACGTCAACAGCGCAATCCAGGCCTTCCATTTCGGCGACGAGCTGACCGAGCAGGGCTGGGAGGTGACGCTGGCCGGACTCGGCGATCCGAGCCGGATCGAGGCGGTCGGGCATCCCCACTTCGAGTGCATCTCCCACGAGACGCTGGAGGAGCGAATCCGCGCCGGCTCGATCCCGCGGGAAGGGACGATCGCCTGCGGCTGGACGCCGCGGGAGCGGGTAAACCGGCTGACCACGCGCCTGGCGTCAGAGCTGCGCGTTCCTTACGTGGTCCACCTCGAGGACAACGAGAACTACCTGCTGGAAACGATCACCGGGATGACCCTGGCGGAGCTGCGGCGGCTGCCGCTGCGGGCCCAGGACCGGATGAGCACCCTGGACACGATCCACCCCACCCACTACGAGGAGTTCCTCCGCGGCGCCGCCGGAATAACCGTGATCACCGAGGAGCTGAACGACTTCAACTTCGGCGAGCGGCCCCACCACGTGGCGCGGCCGGGGATCGACACCGAGCGCTTCAGCCCGGAGCGGCCGACGCGGAAGACGCGCGAGCAGCTGGGGCTGCGGCCGGAGGAGTTCGTCCTCGTCTACCACGGCACCATCCACTACGCGAACCAGCACGAGATGATGAGCCTCTACGTCGCCGTGCAGCTGCTGCGGCGGCGCGGCCACCCGGTGCGGCTGGTGCGGCTCGGCCACAGCGAGTTCGGCGGCGTCGACCCGCGCGCCTTCCGCGCGGTCAGCGACGGGGTGCTGGAGCTGGGCCGGATCGACTGGCGCGAGGTGCCCGATTACCTGGCGCTGGCCGACGCCTTCGTCCAGCCGGGCGCCTGCGACGACTTCAACCGCTACCGGCTGCCCTCGAAGCTGCCGGAGTTCCTGGCGATGGGGCGCCCGACTATCGTCCCCCACTGCAATATCGGTCACGAACTCACCCACGGGGAGAACGTACTCTTGCTCGAGCAGGGAAACGCAATCGAGATCACGGCGCGGGTCGAGGACCTGATCGCCGACCGCGAGCTGGCCGCGAAGCTCGGCGCGGGGGCGCGCAGGTTCGCCCTCGAGGAGCTGAGCTGGCGCGACAACGCCACCGCCCTCGGCGAGTTCTACCGCGAGCTGATCGGCGCGCCGGCGGAGCAGGCGGCATGAGCCGGCTGAAAGAACAGGCGGCGCGGGCGCGGGCGATGGCGGCGAGCTCGCCGGCCGTGCGCAAGGCGAAGGGCAAGGTCCTCGGGCGGATGCCGCCGCCGGGCGGCGAGAACGCCTCGGCCTGGACGATCAAAGACACGCCGCTGAAGACCCTGGTCGACCGCTACGGGGGCAACTTCCCGCTGACCGCCGCCTCCTACGGGACCGTCGAGGACTTCGCCGACAGCGTCGACACGATGCCGAACCTGGCCGGCGCCAACTTCGACATGAAGGACCTGCAGCGCTGCTGGATGCTGAAGGCGATCCTCGGCAACGTCCCGGTCGGCTCGCGGCTGCTGGAGATCGGCGCGGGCGAACCGCTGGTCGCCGGCACCCTCTCGCGGATCGGCTACGACGTCACCGTCGTCGACGCCTACGACGGCAGCGGCAACGGGCCGAAAGAATTTGAGACCTTCCGCACCGCCTACCCCGACCTCACCTTCGTGCGCGAACACTTCCCGCCGCAGACCGAGCTCGGCGACGACTTCGCCGCGATCTACTCGATCTCGGTCCTCGAGCACGTCCCCCTCGACGTCATCGACTCGGTCATGCACCGCTCCCGCGAGCTGCTCGCCAGGCAGCAGGGCGTCAGCATCCACGCCGTCGACCACGTCCTCGCCGGCTGGGGCGCGGAGGAGCACCTGGAGAAACTCCGCCGCATCGCCACCGGCATGGGCATCGCCGACGCCTACCTGGACGCCGCCCTCGCCCAGCTCGAGGACGACCCCGAGACCTACTTCGTCTCCGCCGAGTCCCACAACCGCTGGCGCGGCGCCCTCCCCTACGACCAGTACAAGATGCGCCGCATCGTCTCGGTCAACCTCTTCTCAGGCCCCTCCAGCTGAACTTACCTTTGGGTTATACTGAGCAGGTATGACTCAGCGAGTAGGATCGAAGGGTCAGGTCGTCATCCCCAAGAGCCTGCGTGAGCGGGCCGGTCTAGGACCGGGAGCGGATGTCGATTTCGAGGCCCGCGACGATGGGATTGTGATTCGGAAAGCAGGACGCCCCTCCTCGCTGCGCGGCCGGTTCGCCCAGAGCGGGATGGCGTCTCGCCTGCTCGAGGACCGTCGAAACGAGCCACGCTAGGAGGCGTTGATGAGACGCTGCCTCGACTCTTGGGCGGTCCTTGCCTGGCTGGATGGAGAAGAACCGGCGGCTGATGTCGTAGAGCGGACGATCAAACGGGAACGGCCGGCGATGAGCTGGATGAACCTGATCGAGGTCCACTACCGCACGATTCGAGACCACGGCCAGTACGACGCCGATCAGGTGTTAGCTGAGCTGCGGCCGCTAATCACGGAGAACCTGCCGGGAATAGCCCTTATGAGATCGACTTCGTCACTGAAGGCAGAGCACCCCATTGCGCTGGCCGACTGCTTCGCGGTCGCGCTGGCCGCCGAGGAAGAAGCCGAGCTGCTGACGGGAGACCCGGAGATCATTAATCGGGCTGACCAGCTGCCGTGCAAAGTCGCGGACCTTCGGGAGGTTCGTTAGAGCCGCTCGGCAATCCTGGGGGCTTCGCGTTTGAAGACCCAGACGCCGAGGATGCAGGTGATGACGTAGATCGCGGCGGCGGGGAGCATGTTGAGCCAGCCGCCGGCGACGGAGACGGCGCCGGGGGCGGTGGGGTCAATGACCCAGGCGCGGGCCTGCTCGAAGATCAGGGTCAGGGGGTTGCCGAGGAGGACGTCTTTCAGGAAGCTCGATTCGAGGATCGTGATCGGGTAGATGATCGGCGATCCGTACATGAGCACGGTCGCCGCCACAGTCCAGATGATCGCGATGTCTCGGAAGCGGACGTTGAGGGCCGAGAGAAGCAGTGAGACGGCACAGGTGAGGACCAGCACCAGGAACAGGATCAGCGGCAGCAGCAGCCAAGTCCACATTGGGTCGACGCCGTAGACGAGGATGAAGCCGAAGACCGCAATTAGGTTCAGCGCCATCGTGAAGAGGGCAACCATCACCGAGGAGAGCGGGATGACCAAGCGGGGGAACTGGGTCTTGCGGACAATCCCCTCCTGCGCCAGCACCGAACCGACAGCCGCCCCCGTTCCTTCCTGGAACAGCCCGAAGACGACGAGGTTGAAGAGGAGCAGCACCGGATAGTTCGGCACGTCGAATTTGAAGATCCGGGTGAAGACGACGAGGAGGACGCCGAACAGCATCAGCGGCCTGGCCAGCGACCAGATGTAGCCGAAGGCGGTGCCGTGGAAGCTTTTCCTGAATTCGGTTGCGGAGATCAGCCAGAGGAGTTCGAAGAAGCGGCGTCTTCCCCCGCCCGTCGCTGAAGGGCCGCGCACCTCGCGCAGCTGCAGAGCCTGCGGCGGCGTCTGAGCCTCGGCGCTCATCCTTGCTCCCCGCTCACTTCAAGCCGGACCTCACGCTCGAAGTAGGCAACCCCAGGCTCCTCTTTGCCGAAGACGACGAAGTCGAGGACGTGAGGCGAGTAGAGAACGAGGTTGGCGATGTTGTGGTTGCGGTGGACCCAGCAGCGGACCACGTAGCGGCCGGGGGCGAGTCGGTTTTCGACCGTGGCGCGGATGCGCAGCCGCTGGCCGGCGACGACCCGCTCCGGCACCTCCGCGAAGGGGACGCCGAAACCGGTCACCTCGACTCCGTCGGCATTGGCGAGGGCAAAGCCGAACGCCGGCCCCTCGACCTCGCGCTTCGCCTCCAGCTCGGCGCAGAAATGGAGGTCCCGGCCCTTCTCGACGTTGGTCACCCGTGCCCCGTTCCCGTCCTCCAGCCAGGCGTCCTCGACGACGACGTCGGCGACCTCGCCGAGCGAGTCCTCGCCGCTGCTCGGAGCCGATTCGAAGTTCAGCCGCAGGTACCTGCGGGCGACCTCGCCGGGGTCGCCCATCGCCCGCACCTCGCCGTCGTGGAGGAGCATCGCCCGATGGCAGTACTGCTCGACCGCGCCCATGTCGTGGGTGACGAGGATGACCGTGCGCTCGGAGTCGCGCATCTCGTGGAAGACGTCGGCGCACTTCTGCTGGAAGGCGGCGTCGCCGACCGCGAGCACCTCGTCGATCAGGAGGATCTCGGCGTCGGACTGGATCATCACCGAGAAGGCGAGCCGGACCAGCATCCCCGAGGAGTAGTTCTTCAGTTTCATGTCGACGAACTCCTCGAGCTCGGCGAACTCGAGCACCGCGCCGAGGCGGCTGCGCGCCTGGCGCCGCTCCAGCCCCATCATCACCCCGTTCAGCTCGACGTTCTCGCGCGCGGTCAGCTCCGGGTTGAAGCCGACCCCGAGCTCGATGAAGGGCGCCAGCCGGCCGGCCATCCGCACCCGGCCGCCGTCGGCGGCGTAGATGCTGGCGAGAACTTTCAGCAGGGTGCTCTTGCCGGAGCCGTTGCGGCCGACGATCCCGAAGAACTCGCCGCGGTGAACATCGAAGGAGACGTCGCGCAGGGCGTGGAGTTGCCGGAAGTCCGGCCGCGAGAAGGTCGTGATCTGCTCTTTCAGCGAACTGATCTTGTTTACCGGCAGGCGGAACGACTTCTCGATCCCGCGCGCCTCGATCACCACCGGCGATGCGCTCATCGGCCGCTCCTGAGCCGTGCCAGCAGGCGCCCCAGCCTGCGCACGGGTCTGGTCAGGCGCCAGCTGAGCGTCTCCTGGAAGGCCGCCGCGGTCCGCGCCGCGGTTTCCTCCCGCACCTCTTCCACCCGGCGCTCGAGTCGGTGGCGCTCGGCGTTCAGCCGGGCCTGCTCGCCGACCAGGGCCTGGGCGTCCACCCGCGCCCGCCACTCCATCCGCACCAAACGCGCCATCTCCTCGAGCGCACCGTGGGAGACCGGCGCCTTCTCCCGACCGGACTCGAGCAGCTCGACCAGCTCCTGGGCGTGCACGTTGGCGCGATGGTGGGCGATCACGAGGTCGTGGTTGACGGGGCCCATGGCCGGGTCGAAGCGCGCGAGATCCGCCGCCAGCGTGCGGCTGTCGGCGATCGTCCGGCCGCTGCGACCGGCGAAGCCGCTGGCCTCGATCTCGGCGTAGCTGCCGGCGGTGACCCACCCGTCCGCCCCGTTGCGGTCGTAGACGTAGGCGGTCCGGCCGCAGGCCATCGCCTCCAGGATGGAGCGCCCGTAACCGATCACGATGTCGGCTTCGACCAGCCGGCTGCGGGGGTCGCTGGTCTTGCCGGCCTCGCCGCCAACACGAATCAGCTCCAGGCCCGCCGCAGCGCAGGCGGTCTCGAGCATCGCAAGGCGATCCGCCACGGCGTTGTTGCTGAGCAGGAGCGCCCGCCTCGGCCGCTCCGGCAGCGGCGCTCCCGGGACGAATCTCTCGGTGTCGATCGGCTGCCGCAGTCGCGCCACCGGCGCTGGTACCGCCAGCGCCCGCAGGCGCTCGGCGACGCGGTCGTTGAGGGCAACGACCGTACTCACCAGCCCCTCCAGCTGAGGCGGCAGTTGCAGGTCCAGGGACTCACTATGGGCGACGAACACCTGTGGCGCCTCGGGGTAGCGGCCGGCGAGATCGAGCGAAACTCCCGCGTCCTGGACCAGAACCGCATGGCAATCGTCGGGCAGCCGGATCTCGTCGACGACGTGGAAGCCACGCGAGCGAGCCAGGTCCGCGCCCGCGCCCAGTTCCCGCGCGAAGAGCGTCGCCTCGTGCCCGAGCCGATCGAGCTGTTCGGCGACGGTGAGCAGGTAGGACTCGCTGCCGCCGAGGCCGAGGTGGTTGCTGGCGAGGATCAGGCGCACCGGCGGCAGCGTAACCGGCCACCCCGCCGCCACGCGTCTCTATAACTTTCCCGCGTGGATAAAGGCGCCGACGGCCTTCGTCCCGCCCACACGGGGGTTATCCGAAGGGCGGGGCCGAGCACTCCAGTCCTCCTACTGCTGACCTGGCTCTTCGGGGCCTCGGCCTGCCTGCTGCTCTACCTCGGCTCGAAGCTGACCTTCCTGCTCGACGACTGGGAGCTCCTCCTCTACCGCCACGGCGTCAACCCGGACTCGGTCCTCGACCCGCACGGCGAGCACATCGTCGCCCTGCCGGTTCTGATCTACAAGGCGCTGCTGGCGACGGTGGGGATGGGCTCGGCCCTTCCCTACCGGGTCGTCTCCACCGCCCTCTTCCTGCTCAGCGCCGCCCTGCTCTTCGTCTACCTGCGGCGGCGGGTCGGCGACTGGCCGGCGCTGGCGGCAACCGCGGTCGTCCTTTTCCTCGGCGCCGCCTGGGAAGACCTGCTCTGGTCCTTCCAGATCACCTACTTCGGCTCGGTCGCCGCCGGGCTCGGGACGCTGCTGGCGCTGGAACGGGAGGACCGCCGCGGCGAGGCAATCGCCTGCGCGCTGCTGGTCGTCTCCATCCTCTTCTCCAGCCTCGGCCTCTCCTTTGCGATCGGCGCGGCGGTCTTCGTGCTGTTGGGGGACGAACGCCGGCGGCGCCTCTACGTCTTCCTCGTCCCGCTCGCCGTCTACGGGCTCTGGTGGCTCGGCTGGGGCCACACCGCCGAGTCCAGCCTCAGCTTCCACAACATCGCCAGGACCCCGCTGTACGTCCTCGACGGACTTGCCAACTCGGTCGCCTCCGCCACCGGCCTCGGCAACTCCAGGCTCACCGTCCACGACCGCCTGTTCTGGGCGCGGCCGCTGGCGCTCGTGCTGGTCTTCCTCGCCGCCTGGCGGCTCTACCGGCTGCCGCGGGTCCCCCGCTGGTTCTGGGTGGTGCTGGCGATCGCGGGCTCCTTCTGGATCCTCGCCGGCCTCAACCAGATGCCCGGCCGCGAGGCCGGCGCCAGCCGCTACCAGTACCTCGGCGTCGTCTTCCTCTTCATGCTCGCCGCCGAGGTGCTGCGACCGGAGCTGGAACGGGGGCTGCGGATCGGCAGGACGGCGCTGGCGGCGATCGCCGTCGTCACCGTCTTCTCGGTCGCCAGCAACCTCGACCAGCTCCACGACGCCTACGAGGGGACCTACCACCCGATCAGCCAGCTGGAGAAAGCCGGGCTGGGATCGCTTGACATCGCCGAAGCGACGGTGGAACCGGGCTTCGTCCTCAGCGAAGACGTCGTCGACACCGGCTTCGTCAACGTCGACGCCGGCTCCTACTTCGCCGCCCGCGACGCCCACGGCTCCCCCGCCTACTCGGCAGCGGAAATCGCCGAGGCTCCGCAGTTCGTCCGCTACGCCGCCGACAAGGTGCTGTTCGCGGCGCTGCGGATCGAACTGGAAACGCCGGGAAGAAAAGCGGTGCCGGCCCGCCAGGCCGGGCTCTGCGAGGCCGTCGCCAGCGACGGGACCGCCTCTCCCCTCCTGCGCCTGCCCCCGGGCGGAATCACGATTCGAGCCGGGGCGGCGGCGATCGAGCGCTTCGAGGTGAGCCGCTTCTCGACCGGCTCGGCCCCGGTCCTGATCGCCGGCATCGGCGCCGGCGAAACCGCCAGGCTGCCGATCCCCCGCGACGGGGCCGGCGAGGCCTGGAAGCTGCGGCTGATCACCCCGGCGCCGGCACTCGCCTGCCCGCTCGGCGCGGGAGGCGGCGGATGAAGCTCTCGGTTGTGATCCCCGCCCACAACGAGGAGGGCTCCGTCGCGGCGACGGTGGAAGGCGTCGTCGCCAGGCTCGAACACGAGGCGATCGAGTACGACGTCCTCGTCATCGACGACAACAGCAGCGACCGCACGAAAAAGATCGTCGAGGGGATCGGCGCCTCGAACCCGCGGGTCCGCTGCCTCACCTCCTACCACCCGCCCGGCTTCGGCTTCGCCGTCCGCTGCGGCCTCGAGCAGTTCGGCGGCGACGCGGTGGCGATCATGATGGCCGACGGCTCCGACAGCCCTGAGGACCTGGTCACCTACCACCGGCTGCTGGAGGAAGGCTACGATTGCGCCTTCGGCTCCCGCTTCATCCCCGGCGCCCGGGTGGTCGACTACCCGGGGACGAAGCTGATCATGAACCGGATCGTCAACCTCGGCATCCGCTTCCTCTTCCGCCACGGCTACAACGACACCACCAACGCTTTCAAGGCCTACCGGCGGGAGACGATCGAAGCGATCCAGCCGCTCCTCTCCCACCACTTCAACCTGACGGTGGAGCTGCCGCTGAAGGCGGTGGTCCGCGGCTACAGCTTCGGGGTGGTCCCGATCTCCTGGATTAACCGCAAAGCCGGGGTCTCGAAGCTGGCGCTGAACGAGATGGGCAGCCGCTACCTCTTCATCGTCCTCTACGTCTTCCTCGAGCACCACCTCAGCCGCGGCGACTACCGGCGGCGGCCGGAGGGACGATGAGCGCCCGCCGCGTCAGCGCGACGCCGGTGCTGCTGGCGGCGATGGTGGCCGCCGCCGCCTACATCGTCGTCCTCGGCCAGAAACTGAGCTTCCTGCTCGACGACTGGGGCTACATAGTCCTCCGCCGCGGCAACGGCTTCGACGACTGGATGCGGCCCGACAACGAGCACTTCGTCGCCGGCCCGGTAACGGTCTGGAAGCTACTGATCGCGACCTTCGGGATCGACTCGATGCTGCCCTACAAGCTGGTGTCGACCGCGCTCTTCCTTGCCGGCGTCTGGTTCCTCTTCCTCTGGTGCCGGCGCCGGGTCGGCGAAGGGGTGGCGCTGATCGGGATGGTGGCGCTGCTCTTCTGCGGCGCCGCCTTCGACGACCTCCTCTGGTTCGCCTCGATCACCTTCCTCGGCTCGACCCTGGGCGGCCTGGCGATGCTGGTCGCGCTCGACCGCCGCGACCGCAGCGGCGACCGCCTCGCCTGCCTGGCGCTGACCTTCTCGCTCCTCTTCTCCAGCCTCTGGGTCGCCTTCGCCGCCGGCGCCGCGCTGGACATCCTGCTGCGGCGGCGCGAGCGCCCCTGGCTCGGGCGCGTTTTCATCGTCGCCGTGCCGGCGCTGATCTACGTCGCCTGGTGGATCGGCTGGGGGCACGAGGCCGAAAGCGCGCTCTCGCTCCACAACGTCGTCCGCTCCCCGGCCTGGGTCTTCGACTCGATCGCCGGCGCGCTCGCCGCCCTGCTCGGCCTGGCGATCCCGGCGGAAGGGATCACCGAGCCCAACGGGCTCGACTGGGGCCGACCGCTGGCCGCGGTGCTGCTGCCGCTGGCGCTCTGGCGGCTCTGGAAGATGCCGCGGGTGCCGCGCTCACTCTGGGTGGTGATCGCGATCGCCTTCGCCTACTGGTTCCTCGGCGGCTTCGACGTCAAGCCCGGCCGCGCCGCCTCGGCCAGCCGCTACCAGTACACCAGCGCCGCCTTCGTCCTGATGATCGCCGCCGGCCTGCTCAGCGGCGTCCGCTTCCAGCGCCGGCTGCTGGTCCCGGCCATGGTCGTACTCGCCGCCGCGGTGGTGCCGAACGCCGTCTTCTTCCACGAAGCGTATGAGAGCTACCGCCGCACCAGCCAGATCGAGCGGGCCGACCTCGCGGCGCTGGAAATCACCCGGCCGCGGGTCGACCCCGGCTTCCGGATCGAGGAAGAGGAGGCCGACACCGGCTACGTACCGGTGGAAGCGAACGCCTACTTCGAAACCCGCGACGCGCACGGCTCCCCCGCCTACGACGAAGCCGAACTGGCCACGGCGCCCGAGCACGCCCGCGTCCCCGGCGACAAGGTGATGGCGGCGGCGCTGGGCGTGACGCTCGCGCCCGGCAGAATGGGCAAGGCCTGCCGGCCGGCGCCGCTCGACGAAGGTTCTTTGGTGCTGCCGCTCGACCGAGGGGGCGCTGCGCTGATGGCGACGAAGCCACTGCAACTGGCGCTCGGTCGGTTCTCGGAATCCTTCCCGGTAGCGCTGGGAGAACTGGTCCCCGAGGCCTGGACGGTGCTGCGAATTCCTCCCGACCTCTCACCGCAGCCGTGGAAGCTACAGCTGAGCAGCGAAGGGCAAGTGACCATCTGCCGGGCGCCGGGAGCATGACCGCCAGGCGCGCCACCGAGCTGGTCCTGGGAGTGGCGATGGCCGTCTCCCTCGGCCTGATCGTCGCGGCGACGAACGGCCAGGGCTTCGCGATCGACGAACTGTATTACTACGCCCGCGTCGCGCTCAAAGACGGCGGGCTCTTCCACTACGACTCGCCCTTCAGTCCCGAGTACCTGCTCTCGCCGTTCAACGGCCACCTCGCGCTCGGCGGCCGCTTCGTCTATGAGACCGTCTTCGCCACCGTCGGCGCCCACTACACCGTCTTCGTCGTCATCAACGCGCTCGGGATCTGCGCCTGCACCGGCCTCCTCTTCGTCTTCGCGCGGCGGCGGATCGGCGACGTCGCGGCGCTGGCGCCGGCGCTGCTGATCCTCTTCTTCGGGATCGCCCGGGAGCAGTTCCTCTGGCCGCTCGACTTCAACACCTCGGTCGCGCTCGCCACCGGGCTCGCGGCGATCCTCTCCCTGCAGCGCGAGACCCGCCGGGGCGACGTCGCGGCCTGCCTGCTGCTGGCGGTCTCGGCGGCGATGATCGAGGTCGGCCTCGCCTTCATCGTCGGCGCAGCGCTGCTGATCGCGATGACGCCGGAGCGCTGGCGGCGGGCCTGGATCGTGGTCGCGCCGCTGGTCCTCTACGCGATCTGGTGGATTTGGTCGGTGAAGTTCGGCCAGGGGGAAACCGCGCTTTCGAACATCACCGCGGCGCCGAGGACCTACTTCGACTCCGTCGCCGTCGTGCTCGGCTCGCTGACCGGCACCAACCCGGTTCTCGCCGCATCCTTCGGGACCGAAGTGACGACGCTGGGACAGGTGCTGGCCGTCGTCGCACTGGTTGGCTTCGCGGCACGGCTCGCCTTCGGCAACCTGCCGCGGACGATCTGGGTCTGGCTGGCGACGGCCGTCACCTACTGGACTCTGCTGGCGATCGCCGGGCGGCCTGCCGAGGGCACCCGTTACCTGCTGGTAAGCGCCGTGCTGGTGCTGCTGGTCGCCGCCGACTGCTTCCCCCGCCCGCTCTCCAACCGGGCGGGGGCGGTCCTGGTGGTGCTGGCGCTGCTGCCGCTGCCGGCGAACGTGGACGCCCTCTTCACCGGCAAGGAAGAAAACGTGCTCCGCACCGACATCGCCAAGAGCCGGGCCGAGTTCGCGATGCTGGAGCTGGCGGGCGAACGCGTCGACCCCGGCTACGTCGTCTCCGCCGACCCCCGCGTAGCCGACCTCGGCGGCGGCCTCTACCTCGGCATCCCGGCCGGCGCCTACCTCGACGCCGCCGAGGAGAACGGCTCGATCGCCTTCAGCCTCGACGAGCTGCGCGAGCAGCCTGAGGAAATCCGCGAGATCGCCGACGCGGCGCTGGCGGGGGCGTACCCGGTTGAACTCGAACCCGGGGACGCGCCCGGGCCGGCCGAGACCTGCCGCACCACCGAACCGAAGGATGGGCATCCCGCTGTCGTTGAGATGGCGGGCGGCTTCAACCACGTACGGGTCGCCGGGCGGGGGGCGCCGTTGATCGGGCTGCGGAGCTTCGCCAGCTCCGGTCCCGGCGTCCCGATCGCGAAGCTGCAGGCGGGCGGCTGGGCTGTTCTGCGGCTCCCGCAGGACGGCGCCGAGCACTGGCGGTTGGTCACCGACGCGACCGTCACCAGCTGCTCGATATAAGAGCGCTACCCGAGCCCACCGAGGAGAAGATCGAATTGAACTACGAGCGCCTCTACGCATTCCGGTTCCGCGGCATCGACCAGGAGGCCCGTACCGCCGTCTGGGATGAGATCGCGCCCCACGTCTACGGGCTGATGGGCTATCCCAGCCGCGTTCTCGACCCGGCCGCGGGGCGTGGCGAGTTCATCGAGGCGATTCCCGCACAGGAGCGGGTCGCGGTCGACGAGGTCGCCTACCCCGAGGCCGACCACAGCTCCGGCGTGCGCCGGATCACCTCGAAGATCGAGGACGCCGAGCTGCCGGCCGGGCACTTCGACGGCGTCTTCGTCTCCAACTTCCTCGAGCACCTGCCCAGCCAGGAGGCGATCTCCCGGTTCCTGGAAAAGATGCACACGGCGATGGCCCCCGGCGGCCGGATCGCGGTCATGGGCCCGAACTTCCGGTACGCCGCGAAGGAGTACTGGGACATGGCCGACCACATCATCGCCCTCACCCACCTGGCGATCGAGGAGCACCTCTACACCGCCGGCTTCGAGCCCGAGCGAACCATCCCCCGCTACCTCCCCTACTCCTTCCGCGGCATCCTCCCCCCCTCGCGCAGGCTGACCGCCGCCTACCTCCGCACCCCCCTCGCCTGGCGCCTCCTCGGCAAGCAGTTCCTGGTGATCGGGCAGAAGTAGCTCCGCTGAGGAGGTGCAGCACCTGGAGTGACGGGTGCTACACTCGGCCCATGCCGACCACTCGCCCTCGCTACACGCTCACCGACACCGGGGCGCTGCGTGCGCAGCTGGATAAAGCACAGCGCCATTGGCCCCGCGTCAGAGACCGGAAAGAGCTGCTACTCAAACTCGCCGCCGCCGGACAAAGGGCGATAGAGCGCGAAGCAGAGGAGCGCAAGAGGGCAATTGCGGAAACGGCTGGGGCGTTTACCGGGATCTACCGCCCGGATGAGTTGAAGCGGCTGCGTGAAGACTGGCCCGAGTGATCGTTCTCGATGCGAGCGTGTTGATCGCCCATTTGAACAGCTCCGATCAGCACCACACGGGAGCCCGAAGTTTGTTGGAAGGGATCAGCGCTGAGCCGTGGGGGGCAAATTCCATCACTCTCGCCGAGGCGCTCGTCACTCCAGCTCGGTTGGGGCACCTCGAGGAGGTGGAAGCGGTTCTCGTGGGACTCGACGTTCAAGAGCTCCCGATGGGATCGGGTGCCCAGGGGCGGCTGGCTGAGATGCGTGCCGATGTGGGCTTGAGGATGCCGGACTGCTGCGTGCTGCTGACGGCACAAAACAACGAAGCCGCTTTGGCAACCTTTGACGCCGACATGCTCTCCGCAGCCGGGAAGCTGGGGATCGACCTGGTACCCGACCCCTCCCGGTAGAAGTCTCAGGACAGCGGGCAGATGTATACGGGGGCGTTGACGACGGCCAGCCAGGGGTCCGGGGCTGAGTCGGGAGGGATCCGCAGTTCGGCCCAGCCGCCGGCTGGGAGCTCAGCGAGGGGTACACGTAATTCGCCGCGGGTGAAGCGGCTGGCGGCGACTTCCACAGGTCCCGAACGGGAGCCGAACAGGGCTCCTCCCGGCAACAGGTTGAAATAGGCGGCGTCCTTCGCGGTGGCGTCGGTGACGCTCGGGCAGGAGGCGGGGTCGGCAGGGGCAGGGGCCGGCTGCGCTTCGAGCTCGAGGGCAGCCACAAGCGTGGCGTCAGCGACGCTGCGGACGCGAAGGTTCTCGCCGCGCAGGCGCTGGAGTGAGAAGCCGAGTGGGCCGAAGCGTTCCTCGCCCTCGAAGTAGTCGCCGGCGGGCATCGGCACGAAGACCCCTCCGCCCGCTTCCTGCACCCGCGGATCGTTGGCGGCGACGAGGTCCGGCGAGACGCGCTCGCGGGCCAGGTCGAGCATCGCGTACTCGGCCCGGTTGGTGCCGGCTTCCGGCAGCATCATCGCCCGGCCGTCTTCGAGCTTCGCCAGGTTTCCCGGCAGCGCCAAAGCGACGACGAGGAAGACAGCGGCAATCGCCGGCGCCGGTAGGCGCCGGCCCCGCAAAGCGTCGGCGGCAACCAGTAGCGCCATCGTCGCGGCGACGAAGATGTAGCGCGCGGAGTCGGCCTCGCGGCCCCCCATCGCGATCTGGACCCAGTAGGCGAGGAGGACCGCCAGCGAGACCCAGAGAGTCGGCGGCACCCCGCCGACGCGGATCCGCAGCCCCAGCCCCACGGCTGCGAGCGCCGCCAGGATCACACCTGCCATCGTCACCGTCGTCTGCCCGGCCGGCGTGCCGCTGCCGGTCGGGTTGAGGCCGGTCACCGAGCCGGCTACCGCCGCCGCTCCTTCAAGGATCGCCTTCGGAATCAGATGGACGTTGGACAGCTCGGTCTCCGACTGCCCGAACTTCCGCGCCCACAGCCACCAGATCGCGTATAGAGCGACGGGCACGAGGAAGATCCAGAGTCGGCGAGCCCGATCCTCGCGCAGGAGGACCGAGACGGCAGCACCCACCGCGAAGGCGAGGCCAACCTCGAGCGTGATGACCGAGAGGGCGAGCAGCAGGCAGGCAGCCACGTCGCCGGCCCGGTCTTCCCGCTCCAGCGCCAGCAGGGCGCCGAGGCCGAAGCCGAGCGAGTAGACCGTGTGCAGGTTGAAGCCCCAGAGAAAGGTCTCGTTGGCGTAGCCGAGGAAGAGCAGCGAGACGCTGAACGCAAGCGCGATCAGCGGATCGGTCCGGCGCCGCGCGAGGACGAAGAAGACGCCGACGGAGGCGAGGATCCCGGCGAGCTCGGCGATGCGGAAGACGAGGTAGTCGGTCCCCGCCATCCGGAACAGGGTCTCGAAGGCGAGCCGCCCACCGAGGACGAGATGGCCGTTGTGGGGAGCGAAGAAGTATTCGAGCCCGTGCAGGGGCGCGACGACGCCGTCGCGGATCACGAAGTGGGCGAAGTAGAAGACTTCGTCGCCGTTGAGGGCGAGGTCGCGACCGACGTGGAGCGTCCAAGCAGCGGATGCGGCCATCGCCAGGAGCAGGAGCGCCGGCACGGCGGCACGGCGGCCGGCCTGTGCAGCAGCTCGCGCACGCCGTGGGCCGCTACTTCTCACGCCGGTCGCCGTTGAACCGCATCCGCGGCACCCGCCACATCGCCTCGCGGACGATCGAGCTGTCCATCTTCGATTTGCCGACCTCGCGGTCGCGGAAGACGATCGGCACCTCGGCGACCTCGAAGCCGGCCTCCAGAGCGCGGTAGGTCATCTCGATCTGGAAGGCGTAGCCGCGGGCGTCGACGGCATCGAGGTCGATCGTTTCCAGCACCTCGCGACGGAAGCACTTGAAGCCGCCCGTGAGGTCCTTGACCTCGACCCCGAGGATGAAGCGGGCATAGGCGCTGCCGCCACGGCTGATCACCCGCCGCAGCGGTCCCCAGTTGCGGACGCCGCCGCCCTCGACGTAGCGGGAGCCGATCACCAGGTCGGCCCGCTTCGCCGCCTCCAGCAGGCGCGGCAGGTAGGCGGGATCGTGGGAGAAGTCGGCGTCCATCTCCAGCACCAGCCCGGCGCCCTCGGCCAGAGCCCGGCGGAAGCCGGCGATGTAGGCGGGGCCAAGGCCTTCCTTGTGCTCGCGGTGGAGGAAGCGCACCCGCTCCTCCTCTTCCTCCAGGCGCTTGGCGATCTTGCCGGTGCCGTCGGGGGAGTTGTCGTCGACGATCAGGATCCTCGCCTCGGCGGGGAGCTTGGGAAGGACGGCTGCGACGAAGGGCTCGAGGTTCTCGGCCTCTTCGTAGGTCGGCAGGACGAGCCAGGGCGGGCCCTGCGGGGCGGCGGCGGTCACGGCGCTAGGGCCGGGCCCGCCCGCCGGTGATCTTCACGAACGCGTGCCAGGAGGGCTTCGGCTTGAAGCGCGGACCCTGGCGGAAGAGGCCGACCGAGTCGCAGAAGTCGCAGAGCATCTCCGTGTCCTTCCAGGAGAACCAGACAACCTGCTTCAGGTTCAGCCGCCGCTGGTTGGCGATCAGGTAGCCGTAGGAGTTCTTGAGCTGGCGGACCTGGCCGCGGACCCCCTGCTCGAAGGCGTCGTGCTCGAAATTGTCCTCCGAGCCCCACCCCATCTCGGTCACGTAGAGGCCGGGGCGGTCCCGATTCTCCTTGCTGACTTCACGGAATTCCTCGACCATTTCTTCGAGTTCGCTGCTGTCGATCGCGTAGGGGTGGAGGGCGACGGCGTCGAACCTGCTCTTGATCCCGGGCCTGCGGTAGAGCTGTTCGAGGAAGGTGGTCGCCGGCATCCCTCTCCTGCCGCGCGCGTTCGGCCGCGCGAAGAGGCCGCTGAGGAGGATCCTGGCGCCGGGCTGCACCGACTTGATCGCCCGCTGGCTGATCGTCAGCAGCTTCGCGTAGTCGTTGACCGAGACCGGGAAGGCGAAGTAGAAGAAGTTGGCCTCGTTCCAGATCTGCCAGGTCCGCATCGGCTTCGGCGCCGTGATCGCCGGTTCGTAGTTGATGCCTTCGGTCCGGTGTTCGCGCCAGAACTGGCCGCCGGGGCCGTAGCGCTCGACCGCCGCCTTGACGAAGGCGGTCCAGGCGGCGCGCTGGCGGGCGTTGTGGACCGGCAGCTTCGTCAGCTTGCCGAGCCAGGGCGGGGTGCCGGCGAGGAAGGGGAGAATTTCGAGCCCGCCGCGGGCGGCGACTTCGACCGTGGGGTCGATCGAGGACCAGTCGTAGCCGCCGTTGCGGGTCGGCTGCACCGCCGACCAGGCGATCGGCATCCGCATCGCTTCGATCCCGCCGGCGCGCATGTAGCGCACGTCTTCGTCGGTGAGGACCGTCTGCGGGGCGACGCCGAAGAAGCCGCGCGGCAGCCGCGGCGTCGGTTTGGCACTGCCGCCGCCGGTGAAGAGGGCGAGGGCGAGGATGACCGCCAGGGCGCCGGCGGCGAGGAAGCGAACCTTCACGCGTTGACCACCCAGCGATCGAGGTTCTGCTCGTACATCTCCTGGAGGATCTCCTCGATCCCGTAACGCAACTTCCACTCGGGATAGTCGGCCTGGAAGGGAGCCAGGTCGGAGATCCACCAGCGGTGGTCGCCGATCCGCGGCTCCTCGCCCATCTCCCACTGCAGCTGGCGGCCGGCGATCCGCTCGCAGACGTCGATCGCCTCCAGCATCGAGCAGTTGGAGAAGCGGCCGCCGCCGATGTTGTAGACGGCGGCCCGGCGCGGCGCCCTGCGGAAGGCGTCGAAGGCGGCGATCAGGTCGGCGCTGTGGATGTTGTCGCGAACCTGTCTGCCTTCGTAGCCGAAGACCGTGTAGGGCGTACCGGTGACGACGCACTTCATCAGGTAGGCGAGGAAGCCGTGCAGCTTGGCGCCGGCGTGCTGGGGACCGGTCAGGCAGCCGCCGCGGAAGGCCACGGTGGGCATCTCGAAGTAGCGGCCGTACTCCTGCACCAGCAGGTCGGCGGCGGCCTTCGAGACCCCGAACAGCGAGTGGGTCGAGGAGTCGATCGACATGCTCGTGTCGATGCCCTTGAAGTAGGTGTGGTCCTCGGGCAGCTCCAGCCGCTTCTCCAGGCTCCCCAGCGGCAACCTGTTTGGGGTGTCGCCGTAGACCTTGTTGGTCGAGCAGTGGACGAAGGGGGCGTCGGGGCAGTGGGCGCGCGCCGCCTCGAGGAGGTTGAGGGTGCCGTTGGCGTTGACGCCGAAGTCGGTCTGGGGCTCGCTCGCGGCCCAGTCGTGCGAGGGCTGGGCGGCGGTGTGGACGACCAGCTCGATCTGGCCGGCCTCGCGGAAGATCCGCTCGACGGCGTCGGCGTCGCGGATGTCGGCGTTCTCCCAGCGGAACTCGGTGGGATAGGCCTCGATCAGGCGCTGGGTGACGTGCGAGGTCGAGGACTCTGGGCCGAAGAAGCGGGCCCGCATGTCGTTCTCGATCCCGACCACGTCGAAGCCCTCGCGGACGAAGTGCTCGACGGCCTCAGACCCGATCAGGCCTCCTGCACCCGTGATGATCGCCACCGGCATACGCGTTTATTCCCTTTCCTTCACTGGGGTTGAATTTGGAGGGCGTCGGCGATCCGCGCCTCGTCGGCGGCAATCCACTGGTGGATGTCCGCCAGCACCTGCTCGGCGCTGCGTCGGGGTCGCCATGCGTCGAGGCCGAAGAGCCTCGCGCAATCGGAAAGGTACACGGGCACGTCCCCGGAACGGGTCTCCGGCACCGCTGCAATCGGCACTTCGTTGCCGGTCAGGCGCCGGCAGACCTCCGTCGTCTCCAGCAGCGAGAGGCTGCACCCGCGGCCGCCGCCGACGTTGACGACGCGACCGTCCCAGTCCGCGCCGTTCATCAGCTGCCGCTCGACCAGGTCGACCAGGTCCTCGACGTGGAGAAGGTCCCGCACCTGCTTGCCATGTCCCCCGAACCCGATGTAGCCGAGCGGGTTGCGGAAGTGGTGGGCGAGCATCCAGTGGGTGAAGACCCCCTGGTCGACCTTGCCCATCTGCCAGGGGCCGGCGATCACCCCGCAGCGGTCGACGACCGCGGGGACGCCGAAGGCCGCCCGGTACTCCTCGATCAGCAGCTCGGCGGCGAGCTTGGTCGTCCCGTAGAGGGTGCGGGCGCCCTCGAGCGGGAAATCCTCGGAGATCCCGGCCGGGGAGACGCCGGGGACCTCCTGCTCGGCGGCGATCTCGAAGCGGGTCTTTCCCTCCTCCAGGTTCAACTCGACCTGGGGCGCCACCGGGTAGACGCGGCTGGTCGAGAGGAAGAGGAAGAAGGCGCCGTCGCGGCGGGCCAGCTCGAGGCAGTTGTAGGCGCCGGTGAGGTTGGTGTGGAGGAGGTAGGAGGTGTCGCCGCTGACGCCGCTCATCACCGAGGGCTCGGCCGAACACTCGACCAGCGCCGTCAGCGGCGGCAGCGCCGCCAGGTCGGCGGGCTCGCGGACGTCGCCGCGGACGAACTCGACTCCCGCCTCCTGCAGCCGCGGCAGGTTCAGCTCCGACCCCTTGCGATACAGGTTGTCGAGCGCGATCACCTCCCAGTCCGGGTGGCGGGTGGCGAGGGAGACCGCGAGGTTGGAGCCGACGAAGCCGGCGCCGCCGGTGATCAGCAGCCGGGTCAAGGCTGGCGAAGCTATCACCTAGGATCGGCCCACTTGGAGTTCGCGGCGGCCCCCGACAACCCGGACCTGCGGAGCGGCGAAGTGCACGTCTGGCGCACCGTCCTCGGGACGGTTCCCGCCGACCTCCCGCTGCGCCAGGTGCTGGCCCTCTACCTCGACGAGAGCGCGGAGGAGATTGATCTCACCCAGGGCGAGCACGGCAAGCCGCGGCTCGCCGCCGAGCCCCCCTCCCTCGCCTTCAATCTCAGCCACTCCGGCGACCTGGCGCTGGTCGCGGTAGCCCGCGACCGCGAGGTCGGGGTCGACGTCGAGCGGATGAAGCCGGAGCGCGACCTCGTCGCCCTGGCCGAGCGGACGCTGGCGCCGGAGGCCGCGGCAGCGGTGCGCGAGGCGGCCGAACCGGAGCGGGCGCGCCTCTTCTACGAGCTCTGGACCCGGCACGAGGCGCGGCTCAAGTGCCTCGGCGTCGGCCTCGCAAACCGGCCAAAACAGTCATCCCCCCGAGTCGCCGTCCAGCCGCTGCCAATCGACCCCGGCTTCGCGGCCGCGGTGGCGGTGAGCGGCGAACCGGTCCCGATCCGCTGCTGGACGTTTGACCAAGCGCGACCATTTGCCGGGTAGGGGGTTAGCTACCTTGAGCACCTTGATCAGGGCAGCGGGAAAGATCGGGATCGTCGTGATGCTCCTCTCGGGAGTCTGGTGCGCGAGCGCGCAGGCCTTGTCGCTGCAGGAAGTCGGCTCCGGCTTCCAGGAACCGATGTACGTCACCTCCGACCCCAGCGACCCGGATCGCCTCTTCGTGGTCGAGCGCGAAGGGAAGGTGCAGCTGCTCGAGAACGGCGCCGCGACCCTCTTCGCCAATATCAGCCCCTTGATCGACTGCTGCGGCAGCGAGCGCGGGCTGCAGTCGATCGCCCTCTCCCCAGACTTCGCGACCAGCGAACGCTTCTTCGCCCTCTACAGCGGCAAAGAAGAACCCGGCGAGATCCACGTCGCCGAAATGCGGGCGATCGGGGGCAATGCCCTGACCTCCGTCCCCCGGAACCTGCTGACGATTCCCCACCCGGAAGGAACCCACTACGGCGGCCAGCTCCAGTTCGGCCCCGAAGGCGACCTCTTCGTCTCCACCGGCGACGGCGGCGGCGCAGGCGACCCCGCGGGCAACGCCCAGAACCTCGAAAGCCTGCTCGGCAAGATCCTCCGCATCGATGCGGATCCGGAAGGCCTGCAGCCCTACGGGATCCCGGCCGGAAACCCGTTCGCCGCCACGCCGGGTGCCAAGCCGGAGATCTGGAGCCTGGGGTTGCGCAACCCCTACCGCTTCTCCTTCGACCGCCAGAGCGGCAACGTCTGGATCGGCGACGTCGGCCAGGCCAAACGGGAGGAGGTCGACTTCGCGGCCGCGCCCGGCCTCGGAGGCGGCGCCAACTACGGCTGGAACTGCCGCGAGGGCTTCCTGGTCGAAACGGTTCCGCCCGAGCCTGGCTGCGCCGGCGCAGCAAGCTTCGTCGACCCCGTCTTCGACTACCCGAACCCCGAACCGGGCTGCGCCGCGATCATCGGCGGCTACCTCGCCCGCGACCCGAGCCTCGGCGATGCCGCCGGGCGTTACCTCTACGGCGACCAGTGCGTCGGCGACGTCCGCTCCTTCCTCCCATCGGACCCGTTCGGAACCGACCGCTACGAGGGCGTCCACGTCGACAACCTCTACTCCTTCGGACAGGACTCCTGCGGGCGGCTGTACGCCGTCTCCGGCAGCGGCCCCGTCTACCGGATCGTCGGCCCCAGCGCCGCCGATTGCCCGACCCAGCCGGGCTCGCAGCCGGCCGCCCTGAAACCGTCCTTCGTCGGGGTCCGCGCCCTGCGGAGCAAGGTGAAGCGCAACCGGCGTGCCTTCATCACCGCCTTCGTCTCCCCCTGCAGCGGCCGCCGCGGGCAGCCGGTCAGCCTCTGGCAGGGCCGGCGCAAGATCGGCACCCGCCGGCTCGACCGCGTCTGCACGGTGCGGTTCAGGCCGCGGGTCAAGTACCGCGTGCGCTTCCGGGCGAAGGTCCTGTCCGACGGGGTCTACGCCGAAGCGATCTCGCGACCGCTGAATATCCGCATCCTGCGCCACAAGCGCAGGCGTTAGTAGCTTCTCCGCCGTGCCCCCGCCCCTTCGAGCGCCGCTCGCCTGCGGCGCCCTCGGCCCGTATGACCGCGGACGCGTCGACCGGATCGCCGCCCTGCTCGACGACGCATCGCAGCCGGTCCATGAGGACGACAGCTCGATCCTGCTGTTGGACCGCGAGCCCCTGAGCTGGGGCGCGGGCTCCGAACGCGGTCTCGGTTGGCTGGAAGGGGATCTGCGGCAGCTCGGACCGGGTATCCACGACCGGGAAGGCGCGGCCAAGGCAGGCCTCTGCGGGCTCGGCCTCGCCGGCCGCAAGCGGTTCCTCCACTCCGCCGCGAACGGCCTGGCACCGATCTATTGGACCGAGGAGAACGGCGCGACCTACTTTGCCTCTCGGATCGACCCACTCGTCCGCAGCACCTCGCGGCAGTTCTCGCTCGACTGGGACGCCTGGGCTTCGATCATCGCCATGCGCCACGCGGTGGGCGAACGCACGCCGTTCGCCGAGATCCGGCGGCTGCCGCACTCCGCCACCCTGCGGCGGCGCTTCGGTCGGGCGCGGGTCGAGCATCACCGCTGGCCCTGGGCCGAGATCGAGCCGGGGCTCGACCTCGAGAGCGCCGGCGAGCAGCTCGCCGCGGCGCTGGAGGAGGTGCTGGCGCCGTTTCCGGGCGATGTCGCCTGCCCGCTCAGCGGCGGCCGCGACTCGCGCATGCTCTTCCTCGCCCTCGCCCGCGACGGCCGCGCTTCCTCCGCGGTCACGGTAAACGACGACGAGGGCGACACCCACGAGGAGGACCTGGCGGCGCCGGTAGCAGCTCACTTTGGGATCGAGCACGAGCGCATGCTGGGAACCCCCGAGGACTATCCGGCCGAATGGGAGGAGCGGGCGAGGCGGGTCGAGTACGAGTTCGTCGACCACGCCTGGCTGATGCCGGTCGCGCGGCGGATGGAACGTTCCCCCACCCCCGTCCCCGACGGGTTCGCACTCGACGTCTTCCTGCCGGTGGGACACCACTTCTACACCCCGGAGACGTTCAACCCCGACGGGGCCGCCGCCGCGCGGACCCTGTTCGGGACGATGCGCCGATACGGCAAGGGGGAGATGGGCCTGGTCGAGCGTTTCCAAGCGTCGGTAGAGGCGCGGGCGAGGGACCAGTTCCTGATCGCGACCAAGGACCTTCACGGGCACCCCTCCCAGCCGATGCTCTCGCTCTACGCGACCCGCTCGCGACGCGGCGTCTCCACCTATTCGACGAAGCTGATCGGCAGCGGCGCTCAGACCGTGATGCCGGGGGCAAGCGAGCCCTTCGTCAGCGTGGCCCTGGCGGTCAGCCCCGAGACGAAAGGCGAGGGTCTCCTCTACCGCAACGTGTTCGAGCGTCTCGCTCCAGGCACGGCTGAGCTTCCCTCCACCGCAGAGGTGCCGCGCCAGCAGCCGCACCTGCCGCGCCGGTGGCGTTCCGCCCCGGCTCTCGCCGCCCACCGCACCCGGCTCGAAGACGGCCCGCTCGCCTCGCACATCTCGCCGCGGCTGCTGGACTGGCTGGAGAGGCCCGGCGGAGAACTGGACGGCGACCTGCGCCTGGGGATGGAGGGCATCGGTCTGCTGCACGCCTGGTGGCAGCGGTACCGCGACCGCCTGCGCGAGATCGACGCCGGCGATCTGCTCGCCTGAGCTGCTGAACGCTCAGTAGGTCCCGCCGAGCTTGCGGTGGTCCCAGGTCGCGGTCCGCAGCGGCCGGAAGCGGATCGCCACCCGCTTCGGCGCCTGCGCTTCCAGCGCCGCCCTGGCGTCGCCCTCGACCGAGGAGATCCCCTCGGCGTAGCGCAGGGTCAGCTCCTCGGCGAAGCCGATCACGGTCTCGAAGTCGCGGTGGAGCTCCGCCTCGGCCTCGATCATCGCCCCCCGCAGCTCGCCGTACTCGTGGCCGGTCTCGACCAGGACCGTCGCCCGCGGGTCGCGTTCGAGGTTGCGGACCTTCTGCGATTTCGCGTAGGTCCAGATCCAGACCTCGCCCCGGCGCGGGACGAACCAGAGCGGCATCGAGTGCGGCCAGCCGCGCGGGCCGAGGCTGGAGACGACTGCGATCCGCTCCCCCTCCAGCAGGTCCAGCATCTCCGCCTCGCTGAGCTTGATCTGGTCGCGCCGGCTCATCGCCGCAGACTCTAGGGGTGTCTGAGCTGAAGGGGTCATATAGGCCCGTTTGCTCAGACACGCCCCGCGTGAGACGGTTTGAGGATGAAGGTCACGATTCCGCTTTACGAGGGGTTCACCGCGCTCGACGCGATCGGGCCCTACGAGGTGCTGCGCTCGGTGCCGGGCTGGGAGGTCGAATTCGTCGCCCAGGCGCGTGGCGAGGTCCGCACCGACAGCGGCGCCGTCGGCCTCAGCGCCGACCGATCGTTCGCTGAGGTCGACGAGCCCGAGATCCTCCTCGTCCCCGGTGGGATGGGTACCCGGCGGGTGATGAAGGACGAGAGGCTCCTGAGCTGGCTGCGGCGCATCGACGAGACGTCGAAGTGGACGACCTCGGTCTGCACCGGCTCGCTGCTGCTGGCGGCCGCCGGGCTGCTCGACGGCAGGCGGGCGACCGGGCACTGGGCCTGGCTGGAGCCGCTGCGCGAGCACGGGGCCGAGCCGGTCGGCGGCCGCTACGTCGAGGACGGCAGGGTGATCACCGCCGCGGGTGTATCCGCCGGGATCGACATGGCGCTCTACCTGGTCGGGCGCGAGGCCGGCCCCGAGGTGGCGCAGGCGATCCAGCTCGGGATCGAGTACGACCCGGATCCGCCCTTCGACGCCGGCTCGCCGCAGAAGGCGCCGGCGCAGATCGTCGAGATGGTCAGCGGGATCTCGCGCGCCGAGTGATCTGAACGAAGGCGTGCCAGGCCGGCTTCGGCTTGAACCGGGCGCCCTGGCGGAAGAGGCCGACCGAGTCGCAGAAGCTGCAGAGCAGCGGTGCGTCCTTCCAGCTGAACCAGTCGACCTGCTGGAGGTGGAGCCGGTGGCGGTTGCCGAGCAGGTAGCCGTAGGCGGCGCGAAGCTGCTGGGCCTGGCCGCGCAGCCCGACCTCGAAGGAGACCGGGCTGCGCGCCTGCGAGCCCCAACCCATCTCGGTCAGGTAGAGGCCGCCGCGCCGGTCGCCGTGGCGCAGCATCACCCGCCGCACCCCCTCGACCAGCACCTGCAGCTCGGCCGCGTCGCGCGCGTAGGGGTGGAGCGCGACCGCGTCGAAGTCCGCCTTCGCCCCGCGCACCTTGTAGAGACGGTCGAGGAAGTCGGCCGCGTCCATCGCCGCCGGCGGGCTCTGCCTGGGGTTGCCGAAGAGGCCGCCCGTCACCACCGTCGCCCGCGGGTCGACCTGGTGGATCGCCCGGTGGGAGATCCGCAGCAGCTTCGCGTAGCGGGTCGGCGAGGCGGGCCGGGTGAAGTAGAAGAAGTTCTCCTCGTTCCAGATCTGCCAGGCGTGGATCGGCAGCCGCGGCAGCGGCTTCTTCGTCCCCGGAGCGTGCTCTTCCCAGAAGCTGCCCCGCGGCCCGTAGCGTTCGACCGCGGCGCGGACGAATTCTTCCCACCCCTGTCGCTGCCGGGCGTTGTCAACCGGCAATCGCGTGTCCCGGGGGCTGGCCCAGTTCGGCGGCGCGCAGAGGAACGGCAGCACTTCCAGCTGGCCCTCTGCGGCCGTTTCCACGGTCTCGTCGAAGTAGCTCCAGTCAAAGCCGCCCCTCCTGGTCGGCTGCACCCCGCCCCAGAACAACGGTGCCCGGATCGTTTCCAGCCCCCCGGCCCGCATCCGCGCCGTATCCCTCGGCCCCAGCCCGGTCTGCGGCGCGATCCCGAAGAACCCCCGCGGCAGCGCCTGCGCGCTCGCCGGCAGGAGCAGGAGAGCGATGGCCAGAAGCAGGGTGGCGGTGATTTGAGCTCGTCGCATTCCTGGGAAAACACCGCCGGGTCGCCTGAGTTCTGGTGGGCTCACAAGGTTCCGGCATCCGCCAGCCAGACGCTCTCGAAGTTGAGGCGGGTGTGCTCGAGGATCAGGTCGTAGTCGCGGTCGTAGTGAAGAACGCCGCCGGCAGCGAGATGGGCGCAGGCAGCGACCATCAGATCGGTCGGCGCGAGGCGGTGATGGCCGACCGCGGCGAGTTCGTACTGAGCATCCAGGGCAACTCGTTCGACCGCGTCGTCTACGGGAAGCCGCGGTAGCTGCTCGAGTCGGTGCAGCAGCTTCCGATGGTCTGAACCTGACCGAGCGGAGTAACCGGCCTCGAGTAGGAATGGGAGACAGACGGCAAGTCGCTGCTCCTCGATCCATCGCGCGACGGCCTCCCGGCGCTCCGCTGGAACCGCGCCGCTAAGCAGTCGAGACCACGCGGAGTTGTCGAGGAGGAGCAAGCTACTCGTCGTAGTTCGCAACGAGACCGAGGTGCTTGACCTCGTCGGCGGCCACAACGTCAACCGCGGGCCCGCCGCCGTTGAGGACCCAGTCCGCGATCTCCTCGCGGGCCTCGCGTAGCGACTCACTCTCGGTCCTCAGCTCTCGGATCTTGTCTTTGGCGCCACGTATGACTAAGTCGGGGAACTCGATCTTCTCTCCCCCCTGGAGGTCACGTAGTTCGTCCAGCACCGTTTTCACGGGCTCGGTCTCCGTGATCATGTATCGAGGTCGTTTGGTCGGCACTACCTCAGTGTAGCACTGTGCAACACCGACTCATATCGCGGGCGTCAACTCCAGCTCCGACCACGGTCCCTCGCCGCACATCGGCTGCGTTCGCCCCTCCAGCCAATCGACCTGGAGGTCGTCGTAATGGGGGCTGGCGGGGTGGCCGGATTGGCCGGTGAAGGCCTGCCAACGGGAGCGGTCGGGGTCGGCCGGGTCGGCGATCATGCGCCAGCTCGGCGCCCAGACGGCGTTGTAGGGGTCGTTGGGGTCGTAGGCGATCTGGCTCACGGTCTCCTGGGCGCCGCCGGCCCGGAGGCGGCGGTTGAGCAGGCGGTCGAAGAGGGGGTTGGCGTCGCCGAGCGGGTGCGGGAACTTGAGCTCGTGGACGTGGCCCCACCGCCAGCCCTCCGGGTCGGGGCCGAAGCGGTCGCCGAGGTCGTCGAGGGCCCCGGCCAGGGCCTCCAGCGCGAGCCCGTCCCAGGAGCGGCCGATCAGCTCCTCGTCGCCTTCCTCCCACAGCGTCATCAGGTGCGAGTGCCAGCGCCAGGGCGAGGTCACGTGCGGGAGGAAGCCGTTGTCGGCGCGGTCGAGCCAGCGCTCGCAGAGGTCGCGGTCGCCGATCGCGCAGCGGGCGACTTCGCGCGCCAGCCGCAGCAGGAAGGCCTGGTAGATCGTGCCGGCGATCGAGTCGGGGCCGAGGCAGCCGTCCCAGCCGCGCAGCCGCTCGATTGCGCTGCGCTCGCGCTGGCCGGGCGGGTGCAACCGGGCGAGGCGCGCCGCCGCCTCCAGACCGGGGATCGAGAAGTTGTCGTTCTGGATCGCCTCGAAGCTCTCGAGGTCGTGCTTCTCGGTCTGCTCCAGCATTTCCTCGATCCGCCTGGCGCGAAAGCCGTCGAGCCAGTCGCTGGTGATGTGGTGCGGGTAGTCGTCGCCGACGATCCGGTTGTTGGCGGTGATCACGAAGCCGCTCTCGGGGTCGGTCACCTCCGGCAGCTCCTCGTAGGGAACGGTCCCCTCCCACTCGAACTCGCCGCTCCAGCCCGGCTTCGGCAGGTCGGGGCAGCCGCCGCCCCGGACCGGCAGGCGGCCGATCAGCTTGTACCCGATCGAGCCGTGCCGATCGGCCCAGACCATGTTCGAGGCGGGCGAGGTGTGGCCCTCGAGCTTTGCGACCAGCTCCGGGCCGGAGCCGATCTCGAGCAGCTCGAAGGCGGCTTCGAAGGCGGTCGATTCGGAGAGGGTCTGCCAGGCCAGCGCCAGCGGCTCGCCTTCGTCGGCGCCGAGCGCCTCGTTGACGATCGGGCCGTGGTGGGTCGAGCGGACCTCGATCGCGACCGGCTCGGAGCGCCCCTTGACGACGATCTCCTCGCGCCTGGACTCAAGCGGCCGCCACTCGTCTTCGAACAGGTACTCATCGCCCTCGATCCGCTCGACGAAGAGGTCCTGGACGTCGGCCATGACGTTGGTGATGGTCCAGCAGACGTCGTTGTTCTGACCCATGTAGACGCCCGGCATCCCCGGCAGCGAGGCGCCGCGGACGAAACGCTCGCCGTGGCGGAGGCTGACCTCATACCAGATGCCCGGCATGCTCGGCGAGAGGTGCGGGTCGCCGGCGATCAGCGGCGTCCCGGTCGCCGAGCGCTCGCCGGAGACGGCCCAGTTGTTCGAGCCCGAGGCCTCGGCGGCGAGCCCGAGCGAGCGCCGCACGGCGTCGATCTGCTCGACCAGCGGCATCCCTTCGCCGCTGAACGGCAGCTGGTCGACGACGGGGTTGTCGGCCGGGTAGACCGGGTCGAGGCGGGCCGCCAGCTCCGGCCCCAGCTCGCGGACGAGGTCGGCGCGCAGCAACTCCCGCTCCCAGTTGGTCGAGAGCCCGAAGGCGAGCAGCTTGCCGAGGCTGAGGATGTCGACCGGCTGCCAGGGGGCGAAATCGAGACGGAGGACCTGCATCTCGAAGGGCAGGGCGCGGGCGTCGCGGGCGGCGGCGTTGACCCCGGCGCAGAAGCGCTCGAGCCGGGCGCGCAGCTGCGGGTCCATCTCCGCCACCTCGCGTTCGGCCGTCCGGTAGATCCCCAGCGTCCGTATCAGTCGGTCGACCGCCAGGCCCTCCTCGCCGGCCATCTCGCTGACCCGGCCCTGGACGACGCGACGGTAGAAGTCCATCTGCCAGAGCCGGTCCTGACCGTGGCAGTAGCCCTGGGCGAAGAAGAGGTCCTCGCGCTCGCTCGCCTCGACGTGCGGGACGCCCCAGCGGTCGCGCCGGACCCACACCGTTCCGCGCAGCTCCGGGACCTCGATCGTCCCCTTGACCCTGGGCAGCGGCCGCCGCGCCAAGCGGTGCCAGAGGAGAGCGGCGGCGGAAACGAAGAGGCCGGTTCCCACCGCCCCAGCAAGAACGCCTGCCCGCGCCGCCCGTTTCATTCGCTCAGGGTACTGGCTACTCAGCCAGTTTGTCGCTCAAGCCTCCAGATCCCCCGGCAGGCGTCCCTCCCCCTCGAGCTTTTCGAGGTGGGACTCCATCGCCATCGCCGCCATCGGCAGCAGCTCGATTGGAATGTCGTCCCAGACCGCGGCGAGGAGGTTGGCGCGGGAGCGCTCTCCCTGCTCGAGGGCGGCGAGGAGGCGGCGCTCGCGCATCAGGCGGTGCTCGACGTACTCGGCGAGCTTGGCGTCGGGGTCGGTGACCCAGGGGCCGTGGCCGGGCGCGATCAGCTCGATCTGCTCCGCCTGCAGGAGGGCGAGCGAGTCCATGAAGGCGGCGAGCGAGTTGCCGCCGGGCGGGACGATCGTCGAGCCGAGGCCGAGGACGAGGTCGCCGCTGAAGCAGACGCCGGTTTCGGTCAGGAAGCAGACGTGGTCCTCGGCGTGGCCGGGGGTGGCGAGCGCACGCAGACCGAGGTGCTCCTCGCCGCCGGAGGGCAGCACCACCTCGGCCTCGAGCTGGTCGGCGCCCGCGGTGTGGTCGCCGTGGGAGTGGGTGAGGAGGATGAGGCCGATGCTGCCGCGCTCCCCCGCCGCGGCCCGGATCGCCTCCAGGTGCCCCGGGTCGTCGCTCCCCGGATCGATCACCACGCAGGGGTCGCCGCCGAAGAGGTAGGTGTTGGTCCCTTCCAGGGTCATCGGCCCCGGGTTGGGGGCGACGATCTTCAGGACCTCGGGGTGACCGGGTGCCTCAACCATGGGCGAGTGGTGAATTTTCCACCCTCGGCGGTGGAAGATTCACCAAGCGTCAGTTCTTGGCGGCCTCGACTTCGCGGGCGATCGTCTCGCGCGCGTCCGTTGGCTCGAGCACGACCAGGTCGCCGGCACCGCGGAGGATCTCCCGCACCAGCCAGGGCTTGCCGGCGTAGGGCAGCTCGACGACGACGGCGCCGTCGGCCAGCTCCTCGACCACGGTCCGCTCCTCGCGCAACCAGCGCGCCCGCTCGGGCGAGACCCAGACCCGCGCCACCTCGGCGGTCGGCACCTCGCCGTGGGTCATCCAGCCCTCGACCCCGGCGAACTCCTCGACTTCGGGCCGCGGCTCGAACTTCTCCTCGGAGAGGCGCGCCTCCTTTACCCGGTCGAGCTTGAAGTGGCGGACCCCTTCCTTGGTCAGGTCGTAGCACTCGACGTACCAGCCCTCTTTACCGTTCTCGAGCCGGTAGGGCTCGACCCGGCGCTCGGTGAACTGGTCCTCGTTCTCCTTGTAGTAGCTGAGCTCGAGCACCCGGCTCTCGGCGATCGCCTCGTTGACGATCCGCGCCACCTCGGCGTCACCGCCGCCGGCCGAGGCGATCTCCAGCCCCTCCTCGGAGGGGTCGTGGCCGAGCGCCTTGACGATTTTGTCGCGGGCGGTCTGCAGGTTCGACTGCGGCAGGTGGTCGCCGAAGAGGTCGATCGCCGCCACCAGCGCCTTCGCCTCCAGCGGCAGCAGGCGGGCGGGGCGGGCGAAGTTGTCGCCGTAGGGCTGCGAGTCGACCTCGATCTCGTCGCCGAGGATTTCGGCGTAGAGGACGTAGGTGCCGCCACCGAAGTTGACGACGTTGAGCAGGTCGACGTCCTCCTGCAGCTCCTCGCGGGTCAGCTCCAGCCGCTCGCAGAGGTCGGTGACCTCAAGCAGCTCGCCCTTTTTCGCCGCTTCGATCAGCAGGCCGGCGAGGGTGACGAGACGGGCGAAGCGCTCGGGCCGGATCGCCGCCTCGCCGCGGCCGTTGGAGCGGCTGCGTTTCGGCTGCTCCTCGAGCGGGCGGTCGACGACCTTGGCGGGGCGGAAGCCGTTGACGTGGCGTTCGAGCAGCAGGTCGCACCGCTTCTCGGCCTCCTCGCGGAGGTCGTCGGGGGCGAGCACCTGGGCGTTCTGACGCCAGCGCAGGACCCAGGCGATCAACTCGCGCTCGGAGGCGTAGCTGGTCTCGAAGACGCGGCCCTTGCCG
>JBIOVP010000023.1:0-5827 GCA_044867815.1 Solirubrobacterales bacterium
CGACGGCGGGGATGCCGAGCGCGGCGGTCGGCCCGTAGCGGGCGTCGACGATCGGCGAGACGACGACCGGCAGATCCTCGCCATCGGGCCCGGTGATCGAGGCGCCAGAGTCGACCAGCGGGACCGAGCGGGCGTCGCGGGCGCTGCGCTCCCAGCCGCCCGAGCGCATCTGCTCGAGCTGCTCCCGAGCCGGCGGGTCGGTGACCCAGGCGTCGACCTCGGGGTGGCGCGGCGAGAGCAGGACGAAGCTCGCCAGCGAAGCCGCCCGCCGGTGTGGGGTGAAGACGGTGAGCGCCCGCTCATCGCCCTCGAGGTCGAGCTCGACGCCGTCGGCGCGGCCGAGGATGTAGCGCTGGGTGGCCAGCGAGAGGTCGTCCCACCTACCGCTCTCGGCAAGTTGGGCGGTGTTGCGGTCGTTCTCCTCCAGGTAGGGCGTGATCCGCAGAAACCAGGTCGGGCGCCGGATCAGCCGCACCTCGTTGTGGCAGCGCCAGCAGCGCCCGTCCTCGACCTGGATCGAGGCGAGGGTGGTCTGGCAGGTGTCGCACCAGTCGACGGTGGTGTCGGCGCGGTAGATCAGGTCGCGCTCGAGCAGGGTGAGGAAGAGCCACTGCGACCAGCGGTACTGGCCCTCGTCGGAGCTGTAGAAGACGCGGTCGTAGTCGAAGGAGAAGCCGAGCCGCTTCATCTGGCCGAGCATCCGCTCGCCGCACTCCGCCACCCACTCGGCGGGCGGCACCTGGCGCTCGATCGCCGCCAGCTCGGCCGGCAGCCCGAAGGCGTCGAAGCCGAAGCCGAAGAGGACGGCGTCGCCGCGGGCGCGGCGGAAGCGGGCGTAGGCGTCGCCGATCGCGTAGTCGCGGACGTGGCCCATGTGCAGGTTGCCCGAGGTGAACGGGCTCGAAGGCTTGATGTAGACCCGCTCCTGACCCTCGCCGGGCTGAGGCGCCGCGAAGTCCCCCCGCTGCTCCCAGACCTGCTGCCGCGACGCCTCGATCGCCTGCGGGTCGTAATTGCGTTTCTCGCTCATCTCCCTCCATGATGCCTGAGGCGTCGAAAAGCAAGCAGATCAAGGACGCAGGGAGCGTGGCGTGCTGTGCACGCGAGCGACCGAGGACGCCGAGATGCGCCGCTTTGCAGACGCCTCAGTCGAAGGCCCAGAGCTTGTTGCCTAGAAAGTTGAAGGGCATCGCCACCGCGACGGCGATTGCCTGGGCGGGAAGCTCGCCCATGCCCCCCGCGAGGAGCAGTTCGAGGGCGACCAGATTGACGCCGAGCGAGGCGACGCTGACGACGAAGAAACGGGCCGCCTGGAAGTGGGCGGGGTTCTCGCCGGGGCCGAAGGTCCAGTGGCGGTTCCAGAAGAAGTTGTTGCTGACCGCGACCAGAAAGGCGCCGACGGCGGCGACCAGGTGGTGAACGTCGAGAGCGCCCGCCAGGAGGGCGAAGACGGCGAGGTTGATCAGGTACCCGGAGCCGCCGACGATGCCGAATTTGGCCAGCTGCCACCAGCTCGCCGGACGGCGGGACGCGGCACGGATGCGGATGGCGAGTTCGCTGGTGGGCGACATCGAGAACGGGTCAGATTAACGACAAGAGCAGGCGTCAACAGAGAATCTGCGTAGTCTTCTCCGCCGTGCGAACGAGGACCGCAACCCTGGCCGCGGTGGCGCTGGCCGCCGTCGGCGTGGCGCTCGCCCTCGTCTTCGGCGGCTCCGGGAGCTCGAACACCGCCAAAGCCGAAAGTTCCGCCGTCCCCGGCGCTCCCACGGTGGAAATCGTCTCCCCCCGCAACGGCGCCCGCCAGCGCAACCGCGCCGTCGTCGTCAAGGTCACCGTCGAAAACTTCCAGCTGGCCCCGCGCCACTTCGGCGGCGAACCGCAGCTCGGCGAGGGGCACCTGCGCATCAGCCTCAAGCGCGTCCCCGACTGCGTCGACCCGAAGAAACTCGAAGACGCGATCAACAGCCCCGTCGGCAAGGGCCGCCTGGTCGGCAAATCCTTCGACTACGCCAGGTACGCCGGCCCCAACGGCGTCCTCGCCGAGCGGATCGGCTCCGCCGGCAGCTACTCCCCCGCCACCCGGCCGGAGATCTTCTACCACGCCCTCCAGCCCGGTTTCTACCGCCTGATCGTCAACCTCGCCCAGAACAGCGGCATGACGACGCAGTTCCACGACGTCACCAACTTCCAGATCCTCCCCCGCCCCGGCCACGGCCCGAAACCGTGCTCGGCGGGCAAAGTCCCCAGCGCCAAGGCTGCGGCACGCCTCAGTAGCTAATACTTCACTTTGTATAGTGGCTGGGTGCGCACCTATCGCCGCTTGATGGGATTCCTGCGTCCGTATCGGGCGCAACTGTGGGGTTCGCTGGTCTTCGCCTGGGCGGCGATGGGGATGACGGTGCTGATCCCATGGCTGATCGGGCGCGCGGTCAACGCGATCGAGGAAGGGAACAAGCCGGACCTGCTGCCGCTGGCGCTGGCGATCCTCGGGGCGGCAGTGCTGCGGCTGGGGCTGATCGTGGTCCGGCGCGTGGTCGCCGGCAAGGTCTCGCTCGGGGTCGAGTTCGACCTGCGGCAGACCTTCTACGCCCACCTGCAGCGGCTCGAGCTCGGCTTCTTCGACGGCCAGCAGACCGGCCAGCTGATGTCGCGGGCGACGGTCGACCTGCAGTCGATCCGCTTCTTCCTCGGCTACGGGCTCATCTTCATCACCCAGAACCTGCTGACGATCACGCTGGCGAGCGCGGTGATGTTCGCGATCAACCCTTGGCTGGCGCTGATCGCGCTGGCGCCGGCGCCGCTGGTCGTCTACGTCGCCTCCCGCTACAACCGCGTCTCCCGCCCCGCCCAGCAGGAGGTCCAGCAGCGGATCGCCGAGCTGACCGCCGAGGCGGAGGAGAACGTCTCCGGGATCCGCATCGTCAAGGCCTTCGCTCGCGAGGAGCACCAGCTGCGGCGTTTTTCCCGCGCGGTCGCGCGGGTCTTCGACCAGAGCATCTACTCGACCCGGTTACAGGCTTTCTTCTCGCCCCTGATCGGTTTCCTGCCGCAACTGGGGATCGCGCTGGTGCTGCTGATCGGCGGCCGCGAGGTGATCGCCGGCAACCTCAGCCTCGGCGACTTCACCGCCTTCTACACCTATCTGGCGATGCTGGCGGGACCGATGCGCTCGCTGGGGATGACGATGGGCATGGCCCAGCGCGCGATCGCCTCCGGCAACCGCCTCTTCGAGATCCTCGACCGCGAACCCCAGATCCAGAGCCCGCCCGAGGCGCCGGCGCTGCCGCCAGGCGGCGGCCGCGTCGAGCTGCGCGACGTCACCCTCCACTACAACAGCGGCCGACGGGACGAAAATACCCCTATAGGGAGGGAAATCGTCCCGTCGGCGGAGGGGGAGGTCGTTCCGGCGCTGGAGGGGGTTGATCTCTCGGTCGAGGGCGGGAAGACGGTCGCGCTGGTCGGGCCTTCCGGCTCCGGGAAGACGAGCCTGGTGGCGCTGATCGCGCGGCTCTACGACCCGAGCGTGGGATCGGTCCTGGTCGACGGCGCCGACGTGCGCGAGGTCGACGTCGCCTCGCTGCGCTCGGAGATCGCCTTTGTCGCCGACGACAGCTTCCTCTTCACCGCCACCGTCGCCGAGAACATCGCCTACGCGCAGCCGGAGGCGACGATGGAGGAGATCGAAGCGGCGGCGCGGCGGGCGCAGGCCGACGGCTTCATCCGCGCCCTGCCGGACGGCTACGAGACCCGGGTCGGGGAGCGCGGCCTCACCCTCTCCGGCGGCCAGCGCCAGCGGGTCGCGATCGCCCGCGCCCTGCTCGCCGACCCGCGCATCCTCATCCTCGACGACGCCACCTCCTCGGTCGACGCGACCACCGAGGCGGCGATCAAAGCCGGCCTGCGCGAGGCGATGGCCGGGCGGACGACCTTCATCATCGCCCACCGCCTCTCCACCGTCTCGCTGGCCGACGAGATCGTCGTCCTCGACGGCGGCCGCGTCGTCGACCGCGGGACGCACGAGGAGCTGCTGGCGGGCTGCGGCTTCTACCGCGAGATCGCCGAGCACGGCCTCGCCGACTCGGTCTTCCTCCAGCGCGACCTCGAGGAGCGGGAGGAGATGGCAAAGCTGTGAACGGGAGCCCGAACATCGGCAACATCGGCCGCCTCTTCGCAGCGCTCTGGCAGCTGATCCGCGGCGAGGACAAGCGCGGGCGCAAGGTCCGCTGGCTGATCGCCCAGCTGCGGCCCTACCGCGGCCGCGTCGCCCTGATGTTCCTCGGCCTGCTGCTGGCGACCGCGGCCGGCCTCGCTCCCCCCTACCTCGCCGGCAAGGCGATCGACTCCGGCATCCTCGCCGACGACGTCAGCGCGCTCGAGCTGATCGTCCTCGCCTTCCTCGGCGTCTCTGTCGTCTACGCGGCGGCCTCCTACCTTCAGACCTACATGGTCGGCTGGGTCGGGACGCGGGTGCTGCAGGACCTGCGCGAGCGCATCTTCGTCCACATCCAGTCGATGCCGATCGGGTTCTTCACCCGCCGCAGCCCCGGCGTGCTGATCTCGCGGATGACCAACGACGTCGAGGCCCTGAACCAGCTCGTCACCACCGGCGTGGTGACGATGTTCTCCAGCACCCTGACCCTGCTCGGCGTCGTCGTCATCCTGCTCCTGCTCGACGTCAAGCTGGCGCTGGTCACCTTCCTCACCTTCCCGCTGCTGATGGTCGCGAGCCTCGTCTTCCGGATCGTTTCCGCCGGCGCTTACAAGGCGACGCGGGAGCGGATCGCTGCGATCACCGCCTACCTGCAGGAGTCCCTCAGCGGCGTCCGCGTGGTCCGCAGCTTCGGCCAGGAGCCGCGCCACGTCGACGAGATGACCGCGCTAAACGAGGCCAACCGCGCGGTCAACATGAAAACCGTCTACCTCAACGCCTCCTACTTCCCGGCGGTGGAAATGCTCTCCGCCATCGGCACCGCGGTGATCCTCCTCTACGGCGGCGGCCAGGCGATCGACGGGGCGATCCAGATCGGCGTCATCGTCGCCTTCGTCGGCTACCTCAACACCTTCTTCGAACCGATCCAGCAGCTCTCCCAGCTCTACACCACCTACCAGCAGGGGATGGCGGCGCTGGACAAGATCTTCGACCTGCTCGACACGAAGCCGGAGATGGTCGACGCCCCGGACGCGATCGACCCCGGGACGCTGCGCGGCGAGATCGAGCTCGACGGCGTCTGGTTCTCCTACGCCGAGGAGGGGGAGTCGGGCGAGGACACCTGGGCGCTGCGCGACGTCGACCTCCGCGTGCCGCCGGGGCAGACGCTGGCCCTGGTCGGGGCGACGGGGGCCGGCAAGTCGACCTTCGCCAAGCTCGTCGCCCGCTTCTACGACCCGCAGAAGGGGATGGTCCGAGTGGACGGGCACGACCTCCGCGGGGTCCAGCAGCAGGCGCTGCGGCGGCAGCTGGGAATCGTTCCGCAGGAGGGCTTCCTCTTCTCCGGCAGCGTCCGCGAGAACGTCGCCTTCGGCCGGCCCGAGGCGGGCGACGAGGAGATCGAGGCGGCGATCGCCGCCGTCGGCGCCACCGAGTTCGTCGCCGCCCTGTCCGATGGCCTCGAAACCCAGGTCGGCGAGCGCGGCATCCAGCTCTCCGCCGGCCAGCGCCAGCTCATCGCCTTCGCTCGCGCCCTCCTCGCCGAACCCCGCATCCTCATCCTCGACGAGGCCACCTCCAACGTCGACGTCCGCACCGAGAAAACGATCGAGCGCGGCCTCGAGCGCCTCCTCCACGGCCGCACCGCCATCGTCATCGCCCACCGCCTCTCCACCA
>JBIOVP010000024.1:0-2634 GCA_044867815.1 Solirubrobacterales bacterium
TTCTCGGCCGGGACGCCCTGCTTCTCGCCGACGAGGACGTAGAAGGCGAGCAGGATCGCGGCGGGCGCGTTGATCGTCATCGAGGTGGTGACGCCGCCGAGCGGGATGCCCTCGAAGAGGCGCTCCATGTCGGCGAGGGTGTCGACGGCGACGCCCTCGCGGCCGACCTCGCCGAGGCTGCGGGCGTGATCGGAGTCGTAGCCCATCAGGGTCGGCATGTCGAAGGCGGTCGAGAGCCCGGTCTGGCCGTGATCGAGCAGGTAGTGGAAGCGCTCGTTGGTCTCCTCGACGGTGCCGAAGCCGGCGAACTGGCGCATCGTCCAGAGCCGCCCCCGGTACATCGACTCGTACGGGCCGCGGGTGAAGGGGTAGGAGCCGGGCCGCCCGATCCGCTCCTCCGCGTCGGGCGCGGCGTCGGCCTCGGTGTAGAGCGGCTCGATCTCCTGGCCGGAGATCGTCGAGAACTCGGCGTCCCGTTCCAACCGCTTGTCGCCGGAGACCTGGCTCACTGGCCAGGATTCTGACAGGGGCCACGCCGACGGGACGAAAGTACCCCTATATGGAGGGAAATCGTCCCGTCGGCGGGATCAGCCGGCGGCGACGGCGCGCAGCTGCGGCGCCCAGACTTCTTCGAGGAAGTCGCTCAGCTCGTCGTTCAGCCGTTTCGGGTCGAGCCGCCACTCGAAGATCGAATTCGCTTCGACCAGGCGCGCGTTCGGCAGCTCTTCGAGCAGCATCCCGGAGTCGCTGAAGGGGTGCAGCGGGTCGCGCGGGTGGCCGACGACCAGCGTCTGGTGCTCGATCTTCACCCGGTCCTCGCGATGCGGAGCGGTCTCCCCCAGCAGTAGTCCCTCCAGCACCGCCTGCGAGGGACGGGGGCGCTGCCGGATCCAGTCGAGGCCCATGTCGGCGAGGTAGTTGGTCCGCGGGATCGCCCGCGTGAACAGCGAGACGCCCTCGAACAGCGGCCGGCCGAACTTGAGGCCGAGCAGCAGCGGAGCGAAGAGGCCCGCCACGGCCGAAAGCGCGTTGTCGAGGACCGGCATCTCGATGAACAGCGCCCGCGCCCGGTCCGGGTTGTGGACCGCCAGCTCCAGCGCGATGTTGGCCCCGAGCGAGGTACCCCCGATGACGGCACTCTCCTCGTCGAGGTGGTCGAGCAGCGCCACCACCTGCCGCGCGAACAGCGGCATCGAGTAGAGCCGTAGATCCTCCGGCCGGTCCGAGCGCCCGTGCCCGAGCATGTCGACCGTCACCACCCGGTTCCCCCGCTCCGCCAGCTCCGGCCCCAACCGGTCGAACATGTGCCGGTTCATCAGCAGCCCGTGGACGAGGACGATCAGCCGCTTCCCCGACCCGTACTCGTCATACGAGATCCGGTGCCCCTCGTAACGAAACTCTCCCATGGAGTGAATGCTAGTCGCGCAGGACTCCAGCACGGCGAAGATCGGCCAAAATTCGCTCCGTCCGCCGCTCAGAGTCGCGGAGGACCCAATCGATGTCTTCGCAGACTTTGTCCGCACGCCCGATCATGCGCCGGTTGTTCCGTAGGAGCTTCTCGATTTCCTCTTTAGAAGCTGCGATCTCGGTCATCGTTCCGCCCCACTTCACCGGCCCCACCCGGGTCAGCCACTGGCGGCGGGAGATCAACAGCCACCACCGACAGAACTACGAACGCGGAGGCGAAGAGGTCGAGATCTCTCCCCCTACGGCGGCGTCATCAGCGCAATCGGCACGGAAAGTCCGGCACTTCTGCGGAGGGTGGCTATGCGGCGACCTGATTGAACGGCGTCGCGGACATCGCCGACGCGATCACCGAGGAAGGCCACGGTCTTCTCCAGGTCGGGAGACACGAAGGCGAGGCCCCAGAAGAAGGCGGGACGGTCGCCACCGGAGCGCTCGGTCGCCTCGGGCGGCTCCTGGACGACCTCGAGGATCACCGGGCCGAGGCGGAAGAAGGCCTGGCGCGGCGCCCCGGCCGGCGTCGGCTCCTCGCGGATCCGTCGCAGGTCGAGGCCGGCGTTGACGAGGGCGGCAACGGTGCGGTCGAGATCGGAGCTGATCACGACGACGTGGTCGAGGGCGGTGACGCCGTTGGGATGCGCTGGCGCCTCGGCGGGGGCGTCGGCATCACTTCGGTTCGTCGCCAAACCGTCGAGGTCGAGCGACTCGACACCGCGCAGTCCCCAACCCACGAGCCCTCGCCCCTCGTCACTGGGAGCAAGTCGAATCCGAACCTCGCCGACGACGCAGACGTCGCCCTCCACGGCGAACCCGCACGCCCCCCATGCCTCAGGGGAATCCACCACGCGCAGCTCGTCCAGCGTTACCGCCACAGCTAAACCCTAACTTCGGAAACCTCCAGCGCCGGCACGACCTTCTCGGCGAAGCTCTTGACGAGGTCGGGGTCGAACTGAGTGCCGGCGCCCCCGCGGAGCTCCTCCAGGGCCTGATCGCTGCTCATCGAGGAGCGGTAGGGGCGGCCTTCGATCATCGCGTTGTAGGCATCGCAGATGAGGATGACGCGGGAGCCCTGGGGGATGTCGCGGCCGGAGAGGCCGTCGGGGTAGCCGGAGCCGTCCCAGCGCTCGTGGGTCGAACGGACGAGGGCGGCGACGGGGCCGAGGGCGGGCG
>JBIOVP010000025.1:0-2221 GCA_044867815.1 Solirubrobacterales bacterium
ACGATCGAGCTCTGCAAGGCCTCTCAGGGTTGGCCCCTCTTTTAAAAAAGCTGGGTGACCTCGACCGTCCCGAGGGACGTGTGGGGGAGGGGGCAAGGGCACCCCCTCGCGGTACTCAGCATGGAGCGGCGCCGCCAACGCTGGAGGCGTCAGCCCTATTCCGATTCACGCCGCGGAGGTGCTCCCAGCGACCCCCACCGGCACCCTCCCCAGCCAGCTAAGCCGCCGAGTTCGCTTTCCGCGCGGCCCGTTCGCGCTCCATGGCCTCAATTCGGCGGCGCAGGCCGAAGAAGTAGTCGAAGCCGCTGACGACGGTGACGGCGAGGGCGATGTAGACGAGGATGTCGACCCAGAGCGGGGCCGGGTTGGTGGCGATGAGGGCGATGATGGCGGCGATCTGGAGGACGGTCTTCAGCTTGCCGAGCCAGCTGGCGGCGATGACGATGCCGCGCTCGGCGGCGATCGTGCGGAGGATCGTGACAGCGACCTCGCGGGCGATGATCACCATCGCCACCCAGGCCTCGAGCCGGCCGAGCGAGACGAGGGAGAGCAGGGCGCCGGTGACCAGCAGCTTGTCGGCGAGCGGATCCATCAGCTTGCCGAAGGTGGTGACCGAGCCGCGGGAGCGGGCGAAGTAGCCGTCGAGGCCGTCGGTCGCCGCCGCCAGGGCGAAGACGGCGGCGGCGAGGGTGTCGCCGTTGGAGGTCTCGCCCAGGAGGGCGACGACCACCACCGGCACGGCGAGGATGCGAAGGAGGGTTAGCGCGTTAGGCAGATTGAGCGGGAACACCCGCGGCGTCCTTCTTCGCGAAGTACTCCTCGCCCTCGATGCTGACCCTCGGCAGCAGGCGGTCCATCCAGCCCGGCAGCCACCAGGCGCGCTTGCCGAGCAGGACCATCACCGCCGGCACCAGCAGGCACCGCACCAGGGTCGAGTCGATCGCGATCGCCACCGCGAGGCCGACGCCGAACTCCTTCACCACCGGGTTGCCGCTGAGGACGAAGCTGGTGAACACGCAGACCATGATCGCGGCCGCCGAGGTGATCACCCGGCCCGTGTTCGCCAGCCCTTCGACCACGGCACGCCGCTCGTCGCCGAACTCCTCGTAGTGCTCGCGCATCTGCGTCAGCAGGAAGACCTCGTAGTCCATCGAGAGGCCGAAGAGGATCGCGAACATCAGCAGCGGCACGAAGCTGACGATCGGGATCGCGTGGTCGAGCCCGATCAGCGAGGAGCCCCAGCCGAGCTGGAAGACGGCGGTGACGACGCCGTAGGCGGCCGCGACCGAGAGCAGGTTCATCGCCGCCGCCTTGACCGGGACCAGCAGCGAGCGGAAGGCGACGAGGAGGACGACGAAGCTGAGGGCGACGACGATCGCGATCATCAGCGGCAGCTTCTCGCTGATCTGGCTCGCGAGGTCGATGTAGCCGGCGGTCTGGCCGCCGACGTAGGAGCTTGCCTTCGTCCCCTGAAGCGCCCCTGGGATCTGCGTTTCCCGCAGGTCTTCGACCAGGTCGACGGTCTCGTCCGCCCACGGCTCCGATTTCGAGATCACCGTGAAGACGGCCGCCGTCCCCGCCTTGTCGAGGGTCGGTTCGCTGACGGCGGCGACGTCGGGGGCGCCCTCAACCGCCTTCTCCAGCTTCGGCAGCACCTGCTTCGCTTCCGCCGGCGAGGAGAATTCGGAGGCGATCAGCAGCGGTCCGTTGACGCCGGGCCCGAAGCCCTTGTTGAGCGAGTCGTAGGCCTGGCGCGAGGTCGTTTCCTTCGGCAGGGCGCTGATGTCGTTCTGGCCCAGCTCGAGCTGGAAGATCGGCAGCGCCAGGACGATCAGGATCAGCAGCGCCACCACCGTCGCGCTCCAGGGCCGCAGGCTGACCCACTCGGCCCAGCGGCGCCAGCCGTGCGGCGCCTGGTCATCGGGGTGAGTTTTTCCGAGCTTGACCCGCAGCGAATTGATGTGGGGGCCGAGGGCGCCGAGCATCGCCGGCAGCAGCGTCGTCGCGGCGCTTACCGCGACCACGACCGCCACCGCCGCCGTGAAGCCGAGGGTGGAGACGAGCGGAATGCCGGCAAAGGCGAGAGAGCAGAGCGCGATCACGACCGTGAAGCCGGCGAAGACGACGGCGCCGCCGGCGGTCGCGGTCGCCCGCGCGATCGACTCGCGCAGCTCCATCCCGTCGGCCAGCTGCAGTTTGTGTCGGGTGACGATGAAGAGGG
>JBIOVP010000026.1:0-3728 GCA_044867815.1 Solirubrobacterales bacterium
GTCCTGATGGTGATGCTGCGCTCGCTGCTGCTGCCGCTGAAGGCGGTGCTGATGAACCTGCTCTCGATCGGGGCGGCCTTCGGCGTTCTCGTCGCGATCTTCCAGTGGGGTTGGTTCGACGGCTTCCTCGGCTTCGAAAGCCAGGGGGCGCTGGACACGATCAACATCCCGCTGATCTTCGCGATCGTCTTCGGCCTCTCGATGGACTACGAGGTGTTCCTGATGTCGCGGATCCGCGAGCGCTACATGGTTCACGGCGACAACGAGCGCGCCGTCGCCGAGGGCCTTTCTTCCAGCGCCCGCACGATCTCCTCGGCGGCGCTGATCATGTCCTCGGTCTTCGCCGTCTTCGTCCTCACCGGCGTCCCCTCGATCAAGGAGCTGGGCCTCGGCTCGGCGGTGGCGATCGCCCTCGACGCGACCCTGGTCCGCCTGATCCTCGTCCCGGCGGCGATGAAGCTGATGGGCGCCTGGAACTGGTGGTTCCCGAGTTGGCTCGACAACCTGGTTCCGGACTTCAGCTTCGAGGGCGGCGGCGAGTCGGAGCCCGAGCCGGCGAAAGCGTAGACGTTGGAGAGGGAGCCGGGTGGGGGTGCCTGGGAGCACCTCCGCCGCGAGGATCGGGGTTGGGGCTCCGCCCCGATCCTGGTGGCGCGGCTCCATGCTGAGTACCCAGTCACCCCCACCCGGCTCCCTCCGATGCTCCTGGCTGGTTGGCCAATAGGATGAGGTCCATGGATAGGGATGAGCTGGCTTTTGCGGGAGCTGCCAAACAAGCTGAGATGGTTCGGGCGGGGGAGGTTTCTCCCAAGGAGTTGGTGCAGCTTTCGCTTGACCGGATCGGGCGGCTCGACCCTGAGCTGAACTCGTTCCGCAGGGTCTTCGCCGAGAAGGCGCTGTTGGAAGCCGAGCAGGCCGAGGCGCGGGTGCAGGCCGGCGAGGAGCGGCCGCTGCTGGGGGTGCCGGTGGCGATCAAGGATGAAGTCGACGTCGCCGGCGAGATCAACACCCACGGCACCGACGGCTTCAGCGAGCCGGCGAAGGCGGACTGCGAGATGGTGCGACGGCTGCGCGAGGCAGGCGCGATCATCGTCGGCCTGACCCTGCTGCCGGAGCTGGCGATCTGCGGCTTTTCCGAGTCGGCGACCTACGGCGTCACCCGCAATCCCTGGAACCCGCAGCGCACCCCGGGTGGTTCCAGCGGCGGCTCGGCCTCCGCGGTGGCGGCCGGCCTGGTACCGATCGCCTCGGCCGGCGACGGCGCCGGCTCGATCCGGATCCCCTCCGCCTCCTGCGGCCTCTTCGGCCTCAAGCCGAGCCGCGGCCGTGTCCCGCTCGACCCAAACCTCGAAGGCTGGGGTGGCCTGGCGGTCGAAGGCTGCGTCAGCCGCTCGGTCCACGACACCGCGCTCTGGCTCGACGTCGTCTCCGGCGGCTCCCGTGAGCCCGAGGCGCCCGCGCCTCCCGAGCGGTCGTTCGTCGATGCCGCCAAGACCCCGCCGGGCAGGCTGAAGATCGCCTGGTCAACGCTGCCCCCTCGCGCGGCGGCGCCGCCAACCGTCGACGACAACGCCAAGGGCGCGGTCGCCAACGCGGTCGAGCTGCTGAGCGGGCTCGGGCACGACGTCTCCCGGGGCGACCCCGACTGGGGCAACATCGGCAACAACATCACCGCCCGCTTCCTCGGCGGCGTCGCCGACACCGTCAGGGAAGTGCCCCACCCCGAGCGTCTGGAAAGCCGCACCCGCGGCTTCGGCCGACTCGGCTCGATCCTTCCCCGCGGCCTCTACGAGCGCGCCCGCAACGAGGGCCGCGCCGCCGACGCCGCGCGCGTCAACGCGATCTTCGACGACCACGACGTGCTGGTGACGCCGGTGATGGGCGGCACCGCGCTGCCGGTCCGCCGCTGGGAGGGCAAGGGCGCCCTGCAGACCGTGCTGGGGATGAGCCGCTTCTATCCCTACTGCGTCCCCTGGAACCACCTCGGCAACCCGGCGATGGCTGTACCCGCCGGGCTCTCGGCCGAGGGCATGCCGCTTTCATTCCAGGTGATCGGCCGCCCCGGCGAGGAGGCGACGCTGCTCTCGCTCGCCGCCCAGCTCGAGGCCGCGCGGCCCTGGGCCGACAAGCGCCCGCCGATCTCCTAGCCCACCACCCGCCGGAGGAAGGCCTCCAACCGCCGTTCATAGACGCGGGGATCGACGTTCCACCCCTCGGTGTGGCCTGCCTCGGGAACCCGGAAGTAGGTGACCCGCTCCGGCAGCTCCGCGGCGAGCTCGTCGCTGGTCGAGATCGGAACGATGTCATCCTCGGTTCCGTGGAAGAGCAGGATCGGCAGCTGGAGGTCCTGACTGTGGCGACTTGCGTCGAGGCTCTCCCAGTCGACGTCGATGCGGGCGCCGATCGCCCACTCGACCGGCCGTGCGAGGAACGAGGGATAGCCCATCTCGGTGGCGTTGAAGGAGAGGACCGCCTGCCAGTCGAGGACCGGGGCGTCGAGGACGAGGCCGGCTACCCGCGCCGCCAGCGGCGATCGCTGCATGAACTGGGCGACGATCGCGCCGCCCATCGAGTAGCCGACGAGGACGAGGCGCCGGGCGCCGTGCGCGACCGCGAAGCGGGCGGCGGCACCGAGGTCCCGCCGCTCGGTCAGCCCCATGTGATGAAAGCCGTCGGGGCTGGGCGGGGCCCCGAGGTCCTCGCGGTAGGTGATCAGGAGGGTCGGGAGGCCGGCGCGGTGGAGGGCCGGCACCACCCGCAGTCCGGTCTGCGGGGTGCCGTTGATGCCGTGAACGACGATCGCCCAGGTGCGCTCGTGGCCGGGGACGAGCCAGGCCGGCATCGTCCCGAGCTCGCCGCGGATCGGCACGGTGGTGGATGGAAGGCCCAGTGCCGCCGAGGGGTCGCCCGCCCAGACGTTGGGGTTGAACGCGACCTCCATTTCCGGCGCCAGGTATCCGTCGACCTCCCGTAGCCGCCGCGCCACCACGCTGTCTCCTTCGGCGACGATCGGTCCGACGACCGCCCGCCCGCCCGGCCACTCGAGCCCGTAGACGCCCGGGCGCCGACTCTCCTCGGTGCTCTCGAGCACGATCCGGTGCTTCGACAGCCCCTCTACCTCGGTCTCCGCCGGCCACGGCGAGTAGTCGGGAACCAGCACCGCGGATGAGAAATGCCAGGCGGCGGCTGCGCCCACCGCGAGCGCGACGACTACCGCGGCGCCGGCCAGGAGCGCCCCACGCCTGCGCGACATGAGTTCGGCCTAGCCGTTGAAGACCTTGCGCAGGCGGGCGATGTCGCGGACCTTGCCACGGGGGCGGATGCGGCGCTGCAGCATCATCTTCAGCTGGTTGGCGTCCGGTTTGCCGGAGGCGATCCAGTCGGGCCAGCTGGTCTCGATCGTGACGTTGGGATTGGGGGCTTCGCCCGCCTCGGCCCGGGTCGAGCCGTTGTCGAGGACCAGGTGCCACGGTTCGGCGTCGGTGAACCGCCACTGCAGGACGAACGGGGAGCCGTCGGCGGCGGCCGGGTCGGCGACGCGGCTGACCATCTCGAAGTAGAGGCGCTGGATCTCGGGATCGGACTCCGGCGTCTTGCCGTTCGGCGCGCCGACGACCCCGGCCATCAACAGCTTCACCTGGTTGGCGGCGACCTCCTCCTCGCTGTGTTCGGGGTCGAAGGGGAAGACGCCCGGGGGCATCTCCTCGGTCGGGTAGCCGATCGTGGGG
>JBIOVP010000027.1:0-8474 GCA_044867815.1 Solirubrobacterales bacterium
GAACGGCGTTGACGATGTTCTGGTAGCCGGTGCACCGGCAGATCTGCCCGGAGAGCGCCCAGCGGATCTCCTCGTCCGTGGGGCTCGGGTTCTCCTTCAGGAAGGCGACCGAGGTGAGCATCATCCCAGGCGTGCAGAAGCCGCACTGCAGGCCGTGCTCCTCGTGGAAGGCCTGTTGGATCGGGTGCAGCTGACCGCCTTTCGCGAGGCCCTCGACCGTCGTGATCTCGGCGCCGTGCACCTGGACTGCGAGGACCGTGCAGGACTTGACCGGCGTTGGGCGACGGGTTCTAGCTCTCGTCCAGCTCGACCCGTTCGATCGCCTGCGGCTCGAGTGGCTTGTCGCCGGCGTCGGTCGGGACCGACTCGATCGCGTCAACCACGTCCATGCCGTCGATCACCTCGCCGAAGACGGTGTGCTTACCGTCAAGCCACGGCGCGGCGCCGGTGGTGACGATGAAGAACTGGGAGCCGTTGGTGTTCGGTCCCGCGTTGGCCATCGCCAGCGCCCCGCGAACGACTTTGTGATCGTTGATCTCGTCCTCGAAGGTGTAACCAGGTCCGCCCGTGCCGGTGCCTTCCGGGCAGCCGCCCTGGATCATGAAATCCGGGATCACCCGGTGGAAGACGAGCTGGTCATAGAACCCGTCGGCCGAAAGCTTGCGGAAGTTCTCGACGGTTTTCGGCGCGTCCTCGTCGTGAAGCTCGAGCACGATCGCCCCGGCGCTGGTGTGAAGGGTCGCTTGCGACATGGCCGAAACCCTAGCTTCCCTTCACCCGAACCGTCAGCGGCGAGGACGATCCCGGCGCGTACGGCCAGCGCTCCTCGGCCAGGGCGGTGGCGCGAAGCCGGATCGCCGCCCGGCCGCTGACGTAGCGGAAGCGGTAGTGGGTGCGGAAGCGGCCGTGGTGGTCGGTGCGGGTGACGAGCACCGGTCGCCAGCGGTGGGTCTCCCCCTCCAGATACTGGATCGCGACCAGCTTGCCGCGGCGCGGGATCGGCGCGCCCCAGGTCATCACCTTGCCGGCGAGGCGGAGCGCCTGGCCGGTCCGCAGGCTCGCGGGAGCGGCGTGGAGGGAGACGCCGCTGCGCACCCGCAGCTCCAGGCCCGGCCGGCGCGCCTGCTCGAGGCCGCCGTCGCCGGCGAAGCTGACGGTGATGCGGCGCGAGGGCCCCGGCGGCAGGCGCAGCTCGAAGCCACCCTGCTCGCCGGTCCTGACCGCCGCGGCCCCGATCGGAATCAGGGCGCCGCGCGAGGGTCGGGAGACGACGCGGATCTCGCGATCGCCGAGACCGGCGCCGTCGATGGCGCGGGTGAGGCGGCCACTGATCAACGCCGGCGCGCCGAAGGGGACGGTGAGCGAATCGCCGCGGCGGTGGCCGCCGCGCAGCCCCGCGAAAAGCCGCGACTTGGCCCGCGGGAGGCGCGGCGGCGGGACCCGGCGAATCGCCATCTGGGTGCCGTCGGCGCGCAGCGTGGTCGAGGCGGCGTTACCGGCGGCGTCGCCGGCGTCGGCGCGGAAGACGAAGGTGCCGGTGCCGAGTTCCGGCATCGGCGCGAGGAGTTCCGCCTCGGCGGTGTCGTCCGGGACGAGCTTCGTCGGCAGCTCGATCCAGCGCTCCTGGTCGACCCGCCGGTAGAGGATCTGGCCGGTGGCCGGACCGGAGTGGGCGTCGGCGAGGTCCGCCACCACCTGCCCCTCTGGCTGCTCGGTCGCGAAGGCCAGCTCGGGGCTGACGTCATCGAGGCGCAGCGGCACCGTCACGGCTGAGCTCGGCGCCTCGTTGCCGGCCTCGTCGCGCAGCCACAGTTGCAGCGCGTAACTGCCAGTGGCGGGAACCGAGAGGTTGGCGAGGCTGCGGCGGTCGCGCCCGGCGGCGAACCTGACGCCGCTGTCGTAGCCCGCCTCGCCGACCAGACGCCAGGAGGCGCCCGCGATCGGGCTAGCCGCTCCCTGGTCGGGGTTCTCCCAGCCGAGGTCGAAGTCGTTGACGCGACGCCACGCCTCACCCCCGGTGAGGGAGACAGCCTTCGGGTGGACCGGCGGGTTGTTGTCGATCCGCACGGTGTAGATGGAGGTGCAGCGGCGGTTTTCGGCGAAGTCGGTGGCGCAGGCGAGCGCCTGGTGGGGGCCGTCGCCGAAGACGGCGGTATTGACGCCCTGGTGCGCCCAGGCGTCGCCGGGGCAGGGCCGCATCGTCGTCCCCCGCCACTCGCCGCCGATCAGCGCCTTCGCGCAGCTGTGCTCGGTGGAGCCGACACGGGTGCCGTCGAGGAAGCTCTCGGCGAAGCGGACGCCGCCGCCGAGGTCGGCCGACCAGACCGCGACGTCCTGGTTGCCGCGGCGCCAGCCGCCGGCGAGCAGGTCGCCGCCGATGCCGACGTCGGGCGCGTGGCCGTCCTCGACGGTGATCGTCAGGCCCCGCAGCGCCGACCACGATCCCTGCTCCAGCGAGCACCACCTGCTCTCGGCCCGGGCGCAGAGGAGCCGGTCCTCAAAGGCGGCGACCGGGGTCGGGAACCCCTTGCTGAACTCGCGCAGGGCGGTGTCGGTGGCCCCGGCGCCGAGGAACGGTTCGAAGCCGCCGCCGGCATCGATGCCGAGCCGCTGCTCGATCCCGTCGTGCAGGGCGTGCCACCAGGTGCCGCGGATTGCGGTGATGCCGGCGCCCATCGGCGCCGTCCAACGCCAGCGGGCGAAACGGGTGCCGGAAACGGTCCCCTGGCCGTCGCGGGTGAGGCTCTTGACGTGGACGCCGGCGAAGGAATCGCCGCCGGATGGGACGCAGTAGGCGTCGGGGCGGAACTTGGCGCCGCCGGTCGTGTCCGCCCAGCTCGCGTCGGCGCCGGCGTACCAACCGCACTGGGCGACCGCGTACTTGCCGGCCTCCGCCTTCGACGCCGCCAGCAGCAGGACGCTGAGGGCCAGCAGCAGCCCCAGCGCAACGCTTCTTCCCACGGCAAGTCTCGTCCCTGACATCGGTCCTCCTTCGCTCGAATTGCGTATGGAGGTCCAAGGGCCGGGCGGCGAAAACTCTCCCCCCTTCCAGCCCCGAATCAACGGCTTTGCGAGAATCGAACCGATGCCACTACCCACCGAAGACCAGATAACCGAGAAGCTGCGCGCCGTCATCGACCCCGAGCTGCGGCGCTCGATCGTCGAGCTGGGCATGGTCCGCTCGATCGAGGTCAAGGAGTCCGGCCGGGTCGAGGTCGTCGTCTCCCTGACCACCGCCGGCTGCCCGATCCGCTCCCACTTCGAACAGGCCGTCGCCGCCCAGGTCTCCCAACTGGAAGGGGTGACCGAGGTCGCGGTCGGCTTCGACGTCCTCTCCGACGAGGAGAAAGGCCGGTTGCAACAGACGCTCGGCCGCGGCAAGCTGCCGCAGGGGGCGCTGGCAAAGGTAAAGAATGTGATCTGCGTCTCCTCCGGCAAGGGCGGGGTCGGCAAGTCGACGATGACCGCCAACCTGGCGGCGGCGCTGACCGCCGAAGGCCACCCGGCCGGGGCGCTCGACTGCGACGTCTACGGTTACTCGATCCCGCGGATGCTCGGGGTCAACCGCAAACCGGAAGTCAACGCCGAGCGGAAAATCCTGCCGCTGGAGTCGGGCAGCGGCGTGAAAGTCATGTCGATCGGCTTCTTCGTCGAGGAGAACTCGGCCGTCGTCTGGCGCGGCCCGATGCTGCACAAGGCGATCCAGCAGTTCCTCGAGGACGTCGCCTGGGACGAGCTCGAGTACCTGTTGCTCGACCTGCCGCCGGGGACCGGGGACGTCTCGATGACCCTGGCGCAGCTGCTGCCGCAGGCGAAGTTCGTCGTCGTCACGACGCCGCAGCCGGCGGCACAGTCGGTCGCCCACCGCGGCGCCGAGATGGCGAAGAAGTTCGACCTCGAGATCCTCGGCGTGATCGAGAACATGTCCGGCTTCACGACTCCCGACGGTGAGCGCTTCACGATCTTCGGCGAGGGCGGCGGCCAGCTGCTCTCCGATGAGCTCGACGTGCCGCTGCTCGGCAAGGTGCCGCTCTCGGAGCCGCTGCGCGAGCACGCCGACAAGGGCTCGCCGCTGACGATCGCCGAGCCCGACGCCCCCGCCTCGCAGGCGATCCGCCAGGCGGCCCGGGGCATCGTCGCGGCAACGCCCCAGGAGCTGCCGGTACTGCAGTCGACGCCGAATGCCGCGGAAGCGCCGCCGGTCAGCGGCACCCCGCTGCCGGTCGTCCAGTAGCTCCTCTGTGAGCAAGAGCACATAGAAGCGGAACTTCTGTCGGCAACCTAGGTTAAGGTTTGCACACAAACGCCTAATCCTCGGCTCAGAAAAGCCGGGGAGCGGGGGACCCAAGTGTCCGGGGCTAACCCACCCACCGGGGTGGGGGCGCAGGCTCCTTCAGCGCCAGCCCGTCAGCTAACCCCGCCGGCCGACGAAGGAGGAGTGAATGACGAACGCCCCCGGGGCGGCACGAAGAACGCCCGCCCTTTGCATCTCCATAGCGGTCCTGGCCCTGGTGGCGGCATTACTTGCCGTGTCCGCGCCGGCGCAGGCGGAAACCCCGGGAGGGGTCTCCTCGACCACGCCCGAGGTCGAAAACCCGACGGCACCGCCGGGCAAGGCGGTCCTCGCCCGCGGCCGCGCGATCCCGCCAGCCGACGCGCCGGCGGCGGTGAAAAAGGTGATCGCCGCGGCAAACAAGATCCGCACCAAGCCCTACGTCTACGGCGGCGGCCACGGCCGCTGGTGGGACGCCGGCTACGACTGCTCCGGCGCGGTCAGCTTCGCCCTCCACGGCGGCAGCCTGATCGACACTCCGATGCCCTCCGGCTCCCTCGCCGGCTGGGGCAGCGCCGGCAAAGGCCGCTGGATCACCGTCTATGCCAACGGTGGCCACGCCTACGCCATCATCGCCGGCCTCCGCTGGGACACGGCAGGCACCACCAACGGCACCGGCCCCAGATGGCACAAATCACTAAGAGCGCAAGCAAGTGGGCCCTTCACCGCAAGGCATCCCGCCGGGTATTAAGCAGCTACAGGCGAAAACAAACGATGACTGAGAGGGGCGGTAACCCCTCCCACAGAGGCTCCTGAGACCACAAGGGCGCCCAGTACTACGCCCCAGCTGCGCGACGGTCTCTGGGGGAGGGGTTACCGCCCCTCCCCAACCACCTAAGCAGCCTGATTCTTGAAGTAGTTCGCGTTGATCTCCGCGTACTTCGCCCACTCAGCCGGAAGCTGATCCTCGGCGAAGCAGGCGTCCACCGGGCAGGCCTCGACGCAGGCGTCGCAGTCGATGCACTCGTCGGGATCGATGTAGAGCTGCTCGACGTTGTCGTAATCGGCCTCGTCAGGCGTCGGGTGGATGCAGTCGACGGGACAAACCTCGACGCACGAGTTGTCCTTCTGGCCTATGCACGGCTCGGCGATGACGTAGGTCATTCGGGCAAGTTCTCCTAGCTCGTTTTTCCGGTGCCTGCCGGGGGCCCCGGCCAAGCGCGAGCGCATATTTTAGGGATGATGCGGACATGCTGCTGCTGACGGGGGCCACTGGAAGCATCGGGTCGCGCCTGCTGCCGCTGCTGCTGGAGCAGGGCGAGGAGGTGCGCTGCCTGGTGCGGGAGCCGCGGCGGCTGGGGCCACGGCGGGTCGACGTGCAGATAGCGCTCGGCGATCTGGGCGAGATGTCGGACCCTTACCTGGTGCGGCAGGCGCTGCGCGGGGTCGACCGGGTGATCCACCTGGCGGCCTCGATCCGCGACCAGCCGCCGAAGCGGATCGAGGAGCTGAACGGTCTGGCGACGGTGCGGCTGCTGCGGGCGGCCGAGCGCAGCAGTGTCGAGAGCTTCCATTTCTTCAGCGCGATGGACGCACAGGCGGCGCAGCGGACGCGGTTCTTCCGCGCCAAGTGGCTGGCGGAGCAGGCGGTCCTCTCCTCGCCGCTGCCCTCGACCGTCTTCGCCCCCTCGATCGTCTACGACCACAGCGACCCCTGGATCACGCTGCTGCGCCGCTTCTCCTTCCTGCCGGTGCTGCCGGTCTCCGGAGAGGGGCAGGCGCGCTTCCAGCCGATCTGGGCGCAGGACGTGGCGCGGTGCGTCGTCGGCGCCCTGGCTCTCGAGCGCCAGGACGGCGAGCGCACCCGGCGCTACGAGCTGGCCGGGCCCGAGACCCTCAGCTATGACCAGATGTCCGACCTGGTCAGCCGCATCGCCGGGCGGCCGCGGCCGCTCGTGCACCTGCCGCTGCCGTTCGTGCGGGCGGGGCTGATCGCCCTGCGCAACCTCTTCGGGGAGGCCGTGTTCGCAACCTGGGAGGAGGCCGAGCTGATGGAGGTCCCGATGGTGAGCGAGCGGGGACCGGCCGACGCGCAGGCCCTTGGCGTCGAACCGCGAAGGATGAGCGATGTACTGGAGAGCGCTTAGGAGGATCCATCAGGCCGGTCACTTCGCGGCACTCGTCGCCGCGCTGGCCCTTCTCCTCGTCCCGACCCAGGCGACGGCGGTCTCCCTGGTGCCGCCGAAGCCGAACGTCTTCCTCGGGGTCAGCGACCGCGGCACGACGACCGAGTTCAACCAGTTCGTCGAACTGACCGGCAAGCACCCGGCGTTGCTGCAGACCTTCCACCCCTGGGGGAACAGCCTCAACGAGGCCTACGAACGCTGGCGGGAAACGGCGACGCGGCCGATCCTCCACATCTCCACGGCCGACGACCAGACGCTGGCGGAGCTGATCACCCCGCAGCAGATCGCCCTCGGCGCCGGCGACGACTACCTGCTGCAGCTGAACGACTTCTTCGCCAGCAAGGGGCTGCCGGCCTACATCCGGCCGCTTGGCGAGCCGAACCGCTGCCTCAACGCCTGGTCGGCGGTCACCTGCGACGGGGCGCAGCGGGGCGGCGAACACACGACCGGCTGGTACAAGCAGGCCTTCCGCCGCATCGCCGCGATCGTCCGCGGCGGCCAGAGCCTGGAAGGCGTCAACGCGACCCTGGCCGGGATCGGGCTGCCACCGCTCAACCGCACCAAAGGCCCGCCGCCGACCGAACTGCCGGCGGCGCCGGTCAGCATCGTCTGGAGCCCCCTCCCCGGCGGCTCCCCCCGCGTCAAAGGCAACTTCCCCGGCAACTACTGGCCCGGGCGGCGATGGGTCGACTGGGTCGGCACCGACTTCTACTCGCAATATCCCGTCTGGAAGGACCTAAACCGCTTCTACGCCGGCAAGCAGTGGAAGGGGATGCCGGTGGCGATGACCGAGTGGGCCGTCTCCGCCGAGGACGACCCCCGCTGGGTCAAGCAGGTGATCGCCTGGACCGTCCACCACCCCCGCGTGCGGATGCTCGTCTACTACGTCGGCTTCGGCGCCGGCAACCCCTACGACCTCGGCCTCTACCCCCGCACCCTCAACACCCTCCGCAAAAAGATCCGCCGCCCCAACTTCCTCGAAACCGCCGACTACAACGCCTCCCTCTTCCCCCCGCTGCCGCCAAAGCCACGCAAGAAATAGAAGCGCCCAGGCGATCAAGTCCGCCGACGGGACGATTTCCCTCCATATATGGGTACTTTCGTCCCGTCAGCGAGGAGCGGGGCGGGACAGGAGGGTGCGGAGGGTTTGGAGGAGACGCTTTGGTTCGTTCGTGACCTGATGCCAGGTTGCGTGGATGACGGTCCACCCGGCCATGGCCAGGTGCTGGTCGCGAAGGCGATCCTTCTCAAAGGCGGTGGCGGTGCCGTGGACGCGGCGGCTATCGGCTTCGACGATCAGGCGGGCATCGCGCCAGAGAATGTCCGGCATCATCGAAATGCCGTTGACCACGAGGTGTCCATTGACCTCGAACCGCGGTAGCGCCGAACGCTTGAACAACCGCAGGAGCCTCTTCTCGAGCTCGAGCCTCGCCTCCTGTTCCTGCGGATCGTGAAGCTCGATCGCCGAGCGGAGCCGAGCGACCCCACGCCGACCCTTGCTCCGCTTGAGCAACTCAACGACTTCTGGGAGATCGAAGACTTTCTCCACTTCGGCTTGGGTGACGGCGTAGCGCAGCGTGCTCGACGACTGCGTAGCAGCAAGGTCCAGCAGCGTACGAGCGAGGCTCGTACAAGGGATTCCGTCGATCACCACCTGATCGGCAGGTGTGAGCGTCCCATCGCGATGTGCCGCGATTCCAATTGGGGAACGTCCGCGCCGGTTGGGCGCGATGACGTCCACGCGGTTTCGGGAGTCTTCGAGGATCCCGTGGAGAGATGCGGCTGACCGGTGGGAGAGGACGGTCCCTGGGCCGCAGGCGAGCACCGCCGCCATCAGACGTCCTCGGTGATCGAGCAATTGGTGACCGACGACATAAGCGCCCTGATGCACCCGGTGTAGGCGTTCGGCAGCTACGCGCTTGTCGACCACCTTGACGTGAAGCCCGAGTTCCTCCAACTGCCAAAGCGCGACCACCCCGTACTGCCGCCCCGCCAGCTCGGCAAGAGCCCGATCA
>JBIOVP010000028.1:0-19960 GCA_044867815.1 Solirubrobacterales bacterium
CGCCGAGCCGACGACTTTCGGCCTGCGGCTGGCCGGCTTCGCCTTCGAGGCCGACCGCAACCTCGACCGGCTCGAGGAGGCCTTCGCGCAACTCGCCGTCGGCAAGCTCTCCGGCGCCGTCGGCACCTACGCCTCGGTGCCGCCCGCGGTCGAGGCCCGGGTGATGCAGAAGCTCGGGCTCGGCCGCGAGGACGTCGCCACCCAGGTGGTCCCGCGGGACCGCCACGCCGAGCTGCTGACCGCGATCGCGATCGCCGGCGCCGGCCTCGAGCGCTTCGCGACCGAGGTGCGGAACCTGCAGAGAACCGAGGTGCGCGAGGTCGAAGAGCCGTTCGCCGCCGGCCAGAAGGGCTCCTCGGCGATGCCGCACAAGCGCAACCCGATCCGCACCGAGCGGATCACCGGGCTTGCCCGCGTCCTCCGCGGCTACTCGCAGGCCGGGATCGAGAACGTCGCTCTCTGGCACGAGCGGGACATCTCCCACTCCGGCGCCGAGCGGGTGATCCTGCCCGACGCGACGATCGCCCTCGACTACATGCAGGACCTGGCGGCCGAGGTCGCGTCGGGGATGAAGGTCAACGAGGAGCGGATGCGCGAGAACCTCGGCCTCACCTACGGCGCCCTCTTCTCCCAGCGCGCCCTCACCGCCCTGGTCGAGTCCGGGATGACCCGCGACGACGCCTACCGCGTCGTCCAGGAGAACGCCCAGCGCGCCTGGGACACCCGCACCGAGTTCCGCGACCTGCTCGCCCAGGCGGCTCCCGACCTCGACCTCGACAAGGTCTTCGACTTCAGCGCCTACCTCACCCACGTCCCCGAGATCTTCGAGCGACTGGAAGCGCTGCGGTCCTGATCAGACCGGGATCACCGTGAGACCGGCAACGCCGTTCAGCACGTCGAAGTCATCGTCCTGCGTCAGCACCGGTATTTCGAAAGCCGCGGCGGTCGCCGCGATCCAGATGTCGTTGACATTGACGCGGCGCTCGGCTGCAGCCAAATAGACGCGCATCTGCGCCCATACTCGGGCAACTTCGTCATCGACGGGGATGACCGGAAAGCGTCCCGACGCCTCAAGGGTGGCAATACGGCGGTCACGAAGGGCGATGGTCTCTGCGGCGAACACCCCTACGCGCAACTCGGCCCTGGTGACGCTAGAGATCGCGCTCGCCACCGGCATTGACTCCGATCTCAGGGCCCGACCGGTCTCAGCAGCGATGAAGACCGAGGTATCGAGAAGGCCCCGTGCGGGTCGGTCATTCACGAGATCGGCCCAAGATCGTCGGTGGTATCTCCCGCGAGCCGCTCGAGGTCGGCTTTGAGGCCAGGATCGGCGGCGAACCTGGTGACTATCTCCATGACCTCGTCGGGTCCCAGCCATCGAGGTTCCGCCGGCCGGTGCGGAACCAAGTCCGCTACCGGCTTTCCCCGGCGCGTGATCACGATCCTCTCCCCCGCTTCGACCCGCCTTAGCAGACCCGCGGTGTCGTTTCGGAGCTCCCTGGAAGCAACTTCTACATGCATGCTACGAATGTAGCACCAGCCTCGGCGATAGGCTGACGCCGTGATCCTCTACACCTGCGGGCAGAAGAAGCGGGGGCCGGGCTTTGCTCATCCCTGCGCCAAGGCCGGCAAGGCGTTGGACAACGCCGGGTACGAGTATGAGATCAAGACGATGAAGGGCTACCGCGGGATGCCTTTGACCTGGGGCACTCGCAACGAGGACCGGGCCGAGGTCAAGCGGCTCAGCGGCACCAACGAGGTGCCGATCCTCGTCCTCGACGACGGCGAGGTGATCTCCGGCTCCGGCGCGATCGCCCGCTGGGCGAAGGAGCACCCGCACTCGCCGGCCAAGTCGGGTGGCTGAGCGCTGCCTAGGCTTGGTCGGTGATCAGCGCTGCGGCAAGGCTGACCAGGAAGAACAGCTGTATGTAGAACAGTTTGTCGAGGCGGTCAGTGAACCTGTGAAATTCGGTGGCGACTTTTGATTCGAATCGCTGAGACCGTGCAGCTTCGTCATTGAATCGCTGGCTCATCTCATCGAATCGCCGATTCACCTCCCCAAAGTGTTGGTTCATTTCCGTCTTGGTCGCAGCCTGTTCGAACCCCGTATCCATCCGTCGGCTCAGTTCGTCCAGCCGCTCGTCGTTCCAGCTCTCCACGGTCCCCTCCTTCTCCAGAAGTGCCTCCATGGGAGGAGTGTAGACAAAAACTGTCGAAATGTGTTGTCAGACCGCTACCGGTTCGCGGGCCGGTTCGCGTGAGGTAACGACGACCGGAGTGCCGTCCTTCGGCGAGAGGGTGATGTTGCGCCGCCCGGTGCGCTCGGGGAGCGGGCTCGCCTTACGGATCTCGCAGCGGGTGAGGACCTCGCGGAGGACGACCCGCATCTCGAACTCGGCGAAGGTGGCGCCGATGCAGCGGCGGACGCCGCCGCCGAAGGGGATCCAGGCGTAGGTGTCGGGCCCTTCCTCGAGGAAGCGCTCGGGCTTGAACGCGAACGGTTCGGGATAGATGTCGGGCCGGGTGTGGGTGAGCCAGATCGCCGGGGTGACGTCGGTGCCCTCGGGAAGGGTGAGACCGTCGGCGACCAGCTCCTTGGCGAGCCGCCGTCCCGCCAGCGGGATCACCGGGCGCAGCCGCAGTGACTCGGAGATCGTCGCCCGCAGGTAGTCCTCCTCGCCCGCAAGCAGGCTCTCGCGCAGCCGGCCCAGTACCGCCGGGTGGCGCAGCAGCAGGTCGAAGGTCCAGGCCAGCGCCGTCGCGGTCGTCTCGTGGCCGGCCAGCAGCAGCGTCATCAGCTGGTCGCGTAGCTCCCGGTCCTCCATCCGCGTCCCGTCCTCGAACTCGGCCTGCATCAGCATCGAGAGCATGTCCTCGCGCTGCTCGAGGTCAGGGCGGGCGCGGTGCTCGGCGATCTCCGCCATCAGCAGCTCGTCGACTTCGCGCAGCTGCCCCTCGAAGCGGGCGAACATGCCGCCGCCGATGCCGAAGCGCTGCAGCACCAGCCCCAGCACCTGGCGCCCGGGCGTCGCGGTTTCGGTGAGGACGGTGGCGAGCATCTCGCGCAGTCGGTCCAGCCGCGGCCCGGTGGAGACGCCGAAGACGACGCGGAGGATGATCTCCAGGGTCACCGCCTGCATCCGCGCGTGGATCGGGAACTCGGCGCCCAGCGGCCAGGAGTCGATCTCGGCGCCGACGATCTCGTTCATCGTCTCCTCGTAGGAGCGCATCCGCTCGCCGTGGAAGGGCGGCAGCATCAGCCGGCGGCGGCTCAGGTGTTCGGGCCCCTGCTGGATCAGCAGCGATTTCGAGCCGAGGATCGGCTCGAGGATGGCATTGCGGCCCGGCGGCAGCCCGTGCTCGCGCTCGCGGTAGAGCGCCTTGATCGCCTCCGGGTCGGAGATCACGACCATCGGCCGCTCGAAGCCGAGGAAGCGGACGCTGAAGGAATCGCCGAAACGGCGCCGGCAGTCCTCCATGAAGGCGATCGGCCGGAAGGCCCAGCGCAGCATCTGCACCAGCGGGGGACTGCTCGGTTCGGGCGGGAGCGTCACGACCCAAGCATCGCAGAGGATGGATAGCATCGTCCTGATGCCGACCGTCGCAGACCTCAACCTCCTCTCCTCGGGGAAGGTCCGCGAGATCTACGAGTGGGAGGAAGACCTGCTGATGGTCGCCTCCGACCGCATCTCCACCTACGACGTGGTGATGCCGACGCCGATCCCCGACAAGGGCAGGGTCCTGAACCGGATGTCGGTCTTCTGGTTCGGGCTGACCGATGACATCGTCCCCAACCACTTCATCTCCGAGGACGTCCCCGGGGAGGTCGCGGAACGGGCGATGCGGGTGCGAAAGCTGGAGATGTATCCGGTCGAGTGCGTGGTCCGCGGCTACCTCTCCGGCTCGGGCTGGAAGGAATACAGGGAAGAGGGAGCGGTCTGCGGGATCGAGCTGCCCTCCGGCCTGGTCGAGTCCGACCAGCTGCCGGAGCCGATCTTCACCCCCTCGACCAAGGCCGAGATCGGCGACCACGACGAGAACGTCGACTTCGACCGCGCCGCCGAGATCGTCGGCGACCGGGCGCTGCTGGAAGAGCTGCGGCGGATCTCGATCGAGGTCTACAAACGCGGGTCACAACATGCGGCCCAGCGCGGGATCATCCTCGCGGACACCAAGTTCGAGTTCGGCCGCCACGCCGGCGCCGAGATCGTCCTCGGCGACGAGGTCCTGACCCCGGACTCCTCGCGCTTCTGGCCCGCCGCCAGCTATCAGCCGGGCGCCACGCCCCCCTCCTTCGACAAGCAGTTCGTCCGCGACTGGGCCTCGGAGACCGGCTGGGACAAAAAGCCGCCGGCGCCGGAGCTGCCGGCCGACGTGGTCGAGCAGACGCGGGCCAAATACGTCGAGGCCTACGAGCGGATCACCGGGGAGACGTTCTGAAGGCTCGGGTCCTGATCCGCCCCAAGGAGGGAATCCTCGACCCTCAGGGCAAGGCGGTGGAGCGGGCGCTGCCGGCGCTCGGCTTCGAGGGAATCGAGCACGTCCACGTCGGGCGGATGGTCGAGCTCGAGGCCGAGGACCCGGAACGGCTCGGCGAGCTCTGCGAGAAGCTCCTCGCCAACCCCCTGATCGAGGACTACGAGATCCAGACCCTTTGAACGTTGCGGGCCACGTCCACGCAAGGCATCCCCGGACGCGAAGCGGAGGAGATGCCGTCCAATGATTTGGGCTGTTCTCCAATTTCCTGGTTCTTGTGACGAGCGAGATGCGCTACACGCCTGCCAGTTGCACGGCGACGGGGCGCGGCTGATCTGGCACGAGAGCCGCGACCTCGACGGCGTCGACGGTGTCGTCGTCCCCGGCGGTTTCTCCTACGGCGACTACCTGCGGGCCGGCGCGATCGCCCGCTTCAGCCCGGCGATGGAGGCGGTCGCCGAAGCGGCCGCGGACGGGATGCCGGTGCTGGGGATCTGCAACGGCTTCCAGGTTCTCTGCGAGGCGGGGCTGCTGCCCGGGGCGCTGCTGCGCAACGTCGAGCTGCGCTTCCGCTGCCACCAGGTCGAGCTGATCGAAGAGGGCAGCGGCGAGCGGCTTTCGATTCCCGCCAAGCACGGCGAAGGCCGCTACTACGCCCCGGAGGAGATGCTCGACCGGCTGGAGGCGAACGGCCAGGTTGCCTACCGCTACGCCGACGGCCACAACTCCAACGGCTCGGTCCGCGACATCGCCGGCGTCACCAACGAGCGCGGCAATGTGCTGGGCCTGATGCCCCACCCCGAGCACGCGGTCGACCCGCTGACCGGGAGCACCGACGGGCTGCGCGTCTTCGACCGTCTGAGTCGGGGCGCTTTTGTGAACCATGGGTTGACTAAGGCGCCCCGCGGATGACGATCGACACACCGAAATACCGCGAGCTCGGCCTCACCGACTCCGAGTACGAGTTGATCGTCGAGAAGCTCGGGCGGGAGCCGAACGACGTCGAGCTGGCGATGTTCAGTCTGCTCTGGTCCGAGCACTGCGCCTACAAGCACTCGCGCAAGCTGCTGCGGCGGCTGCCGACCGAGGGCGAGCGGGTGGTGATGGGGCCGGGCGAGAACGCCGGCGCGGTCGACGTCGGCAAGGGCTACGCGGTCGCCTTCAAGGTCGAGAGTCACAACCACCCGAGCGCGGTCGAACCGTTCCAGGGTGCGGCGACCGGGGTCGGCGGCATCCTCCGCGACGTCTTCGCGATAGGGGCGCGGCCGATCGCGATCCTCGACAGCCTCCGCTTCGGCGAGCTCGACTCGGTCCGCTCGCGCCACCTGCTCGACGGCGCGGTGCGCGGAATCGGCCACTACGGCAACTCGATCGGGGTGGCGACGGTCGGCGGCGAGATCTACTTCGAGGAGCCCTACGAGCACAACTGCCTCGTCAACGCGATGTGCATCGGCTTCGCCAGGACGGCGGACATGGTGCGGGCGGCGGCCGCCGGCGTCGGCAATTCGATCGTCCTGATGGGCGCCTCGACCGGGCGCGACGGGATCGGGGGTGCCTCGGTCCTGGCCTCGGCCGAGCTCGGCGAGGGCGACGAAGCGAAGCGGCCGACGGTGCAGATCGGCGACCCCTTCGAGGAGTCGAAGCTGCTCGAGTGCTGCCTGGAGCTGCTGGCGAAGGGGCTGCTGGTCTCGCTGCAGGACCTCGGCGCGGCGGGGCTGACCTCCTCGGCGGGGGAGATGGCGAGCGCCGGCGGGGTCGGGATCGACATCGACGTCGCCCGGGTGCCGCTGCGCGAGGCCGACATGGAGCCCTTCGAGATCATGGTCTCCGAGAGCCAGGAGCGGATGCTGGCGGTGGTCGAGCCGGGCCGGGTCGAGGAGGTGCGAGCGATCTGCGAGAAATGGCAGACCGGATCGGCGGAGATCGGCACCGTCACCGGGAGCGGCCAGATCCGGATCCTCCGCGGCGAGGAGGTCGTCGGCGAGATGCCGGTCGGGGCGCTGGTCGACGGCTGCCCCCTCTACGACCTCGACCCGGCCGAGCCGGACGGGTGGATCTACGGCAACCGGCAGACGCTCGAGGCGGGCGCGGCGCCCGAGCAGGAGCTGCTGGCCCTGCTCTCGACCCCGAACATCGCCTCCAAGCGCTGGGCCTTCGAGCAGTACGACTCGGTCGTCGGCTCGCGCACGGTGCGACGGCCCGAGCAGGCCGACGCCGCCGTCCTGCAGCTGCCCGAGGCCGGCAACGCGATCGCCGTCTCGATCGACGGCAACGGCCGGCGCGTCGCCTGCGACCCCTACGAGGGGACGATCGAGGCGGTGCTCGAGTGCGCCCAGAACCTCGCCTGCGTCGGCGCCGAGCCGCTCGGCCTGACCAACTGCCTCAACTTCGGCAACCCCGAGAAGCCGGCCGGTGCCTGGCAGCTCGACCGCGCCGTCAGCGGCCTTGCCGATGCCTGCAACGCCCTCGGTGTCCCGGTGGTCGGCGGCAACGTCTCCCTCTACAACGAGGGCCCCGACGGTCCGATCTACCCGACGCCGGTGGTGGCGATGGTCGGCGAGCTACCCGACCCCGCCCAGGTCGCCGGCAACGCCTTCGTCAAGGAGGGCGACGCGATCGGCCTGATCGGACCATTCGAACCCAGCTCCGCCGGCTCGGAGCTGGCGAAGCAGCGGGGCGAGCTGAAGATGGGTCTCCCCCGCCCCGACGTCGCCTCGGTCGCCGCCGCCTGCGAGATCGTCCGCACCGCGGTCCGCGCCAACAAGCTCGCCTCCGTCCACGACGTCTCCGACGGCGGCCTCGCAGTCGCCATCGCCGAGTCCGCGATCGCCGGCAACATCGGCTGCGAGGCCAACGTCGAACACCTGCGCGAGCGCGGCGCCCAACCCGAGGAAGCCCTCTTCGGCGAGGGCCCAGGCGGCTTCCTTGTCAGCGGCGACCTGGCGGCCCTGGAGGAGCTGGGTGCAGTCCTCATCGGCACAGTCGGCGGCGAGGAGATCGCGATCGGCGCCGGCGACCGCAGCCTTGCGGTCAGCCTCGCCAAGGCCGAGGCCGCCTGGCGCTCGCTCGATCCGGCCTTAACGTCCAGGAAATAGGTCGGTTTTCTGATCCATTCCCCGCGACGCGGATATGCTCGCCGCAGCCACTTCGATCGTGAAAGGGAGAGAAATGAAGATCAGGTTGGTAGGCGCCGTCATCGGTGCACTCCTCGTCACCTTGGGCCTAGTCCCCACCAGTGCCTCAGCCGCAACGGAATTCGGAGATACCTGTACGGCAACCACGGGTGGCCCGGTTCCCTACACGGTGACGACGCTTTCAGCGCCCCCGGGGCCGATTCCGCTGACCGCCCCCACGAGCGGGGTCATCACCAAGGTCAAGATGAACGTCGCGGCAGCGCTTCCTTTCGCCATTCCCGGTCAGGCCAAGCTGCTGCGCTCCGCCGGCGGTAACAACTTCACCGTCACCAACCAGACGAACGTGAACATTGGCACCGGCCAAACCGTGGCCGATGCCAGGATGCCGGTCAGCACCGATGAAAGACTGGCCTTCCACGGCCTTCCCTTCAGCTACTTGGGCACGGATTACCCGGGCTTCATCTTTATCTGTGCTTCCCCGGGGAGCAAATTCGGCTTCAACCCGGGTGACGTTTCCCCCGGCTCGACGGCTGAATTCGCAGAATCCGGTGAAGCGATAGTTCCTTTGGCGGCGATCATCGAGCCCGATGCCGATAACGACGGCTATGGCGATGAGACGCAGGATGGCTGCCCGCAGAGCGCAGCAGTGCAGGTGCCTTGTCCCCCGGTCAATCTTTCAGCCACCAAGCAGGTCAACAAGGGTTCAGTCGTGATCGTGGCGACCACCGATTCCGCTGCTGCCGTCACGGTAAAAGGCGTGGTCAAGCTGGGCAAAGGCAGGAAAGCCAAACTCAATGGGGGGACCAAAAGCCTGACGCCGGGGGTACTTGGCAAGTTCACCCTCAAATTCACCAAAAAGGTGAAGGCGAAACTGGCGGAGCTCAGTCCGAAACAGTCGCTGACCTTGAAGGCGACCGTCACCGGCACCAACGTCGCCGGCCAGGTGACGAAGAAGACGCTGAAAGTGAAACTGAAGGGTCAGGCGAAAGGCTGACCAAGCCCTACTGGTCGCCGTAGCTGGCGGGCGCGGCCTCACCGATCCTGAGTGGGGTCCGCGCCGGCTGCCGGCGCAGGCCGAGGGCCGCGGCGCCGGAGACGAGCGAGGCGAGGGCGGCGAAGAGGTAGGCGCCGTCGGAGACGCGTAGGGCTTCGGCGAGGTTGTCGGGGTCGCCGACGATGGCGATCAGGATCGCGGTGCCGAGGACGGCGCCGACCTGGCGGAAGGCGGCGTTGACGGCGCTGGCGGTGGCGAAGCGGTCGTCGCCGACGTCGCGGACGGCGGCCGAGCCGAGGGTCGGGAAGGCGAGGCCGATCCCGATCCCGGTCAGGGTCGCGCCGGGCAGCCAGGTGCCGAGGTAGTCGGGCTCGGCACCGGCTGACCGGAGCACCAGGGCGCCGGCGGCGAAGACGAGCGTGCCGGGGACGATCACGGCGCGGTGGCCGAAGCGGTCGGCGAGACGGCCGGCCGGTCCCGAGACGACGGTCGTCATCGCCGGGCCCGGCAGGGCGGCGAGGCCGGCGCTGAGGATGCTGTAGCCCCAGACCGTGGTGAGAAAGAGGACGTTGCCGAGGATCAGGGAGAAGAAGGCAGCGGCGAAGAGCAGGGTGCCGAGGTTGCCGAGAGCAAAGGAGCGGTGGGCGAAGAGGGCCGGCTCGACGATCGGGCGCGGGTGGCGGAGGCTGCGCGCGAAGACGGTGCCGAGCAGACCCGCGGCGGCGGCGAAGGCCGCGAGCGTGCCCGCTCCCGTCCAGCCCCAGTCGTTGCCCTCGACGATCCCCAGAGTTACCGCCGCCAGGCCGAGCGCAAGCATCAGCGCGCCGGGCAGGTCGGGCAGGCGGCTGTCGCCGATCGCCTGCTGCGGCAGTAGCCGCCGGCCGGCGAGGAGGACACCGGCGCCCAACGGCAGGTTGACGAGGAAGACGAGGCGCCAGCTGTCGAGTTCGACCAGGGCGGCGCCGAGCGTCGGCCCGATCGCCGCGGCGGCAGCCGCCGCGGCACCCCAGAGGCCGACGCCGGTGGCGCGCTTCTCCGGTGGGAAGCTGTCGAGGACGATCGCCAGTGAGGTGGGCGCGATCGCCGCGGCGCCGACGCCCTGGACGACGCGGAAGGCGATCAGCGTCTCCAGCGATGGTGCAACCGTGCAGAGCAGGCTGGCCACGGTGAAGCCGCCGAGGCCCCAGAGGAAGACCCGCTTGTGGCCGAAGCGATCGGCGAGCCCGCCGGCCGGGACCAACAGCGCCGCGATGACGACGAAGTAGCCGTCGAGCACCCAGGAGAGCAGGTCCCGGCTCGCCCCCGGGAACGAGGCCGATATGTCGGGGAAGGCGATGTTGACGATCGTCGTGTCGAGGAAGACGAGGAAGGCGCCGGTGCAGGCGACCGCCACGCTCGCTCTATGCCCACGGTCATACATCGCGATCGCGACTATACTATGACCGTGGGCATAACGCGAATCGCCGATGCCGAAACCGTCGAACCGACGCGCCGTGACGGGCGCGACCGGCTCCTGAACGGCGCCCGCAGGCTGCTCGCCGAGAAGGGCTACGCCGGGATGGAGCTGCGCGACATCGCCGCGCGTGGCAAGGCTCCCCGCGGCTCGATCTACCATCACTTCCCCGGCGGCAAGAAGCAGCTCGCGGTCGAAGCGGCCGAACTCGAGGGCCGGGAGATCCGCGCCGCGATCGACAGCTCGCTCGCCGAGCTCGGGCTCGCCGAGACCCTGAGCACCTTCGGCGAGATGTTCCGCCGCCGCGTCAAGGACCAGCCGGAGCGGCTCGGCTGCCCGGTCGCCGCCGCAGCGTTGGCCCGGCCCGAGGATCCGGCCCTTGCCGCTGCCGCCACGGCCGCCTTCCAGAGCTGGGAAGCGCCGATCGCCGCGGCCCTGCGTGCGGAAGGCGTGAAGAAGAAAGACGCCGAGAACTTCGCCGGCCTCGTCGTCTCGACGATCGAGGGCGCCTTGATCCGCGCCCGCGCCGCCGGTGACGACGCGCCCCTGGCCTCGGCGGTCGCCGGCCTGCGCCAGGCGCTCGAGGCGCTGCTCGCCGACGCGTAGCCGACGCTTCCGACTTTTGATCCACCAGGGTGTGTCGAATCCCGGCTGCGCGATCGCGGTTTAGACAAGCAGTCTCACGGGCAGCTTCATCAATGCACCCCTCGGAAGGGGGTGCGGGATGGAGGAGAGACTTTGAAATCCAGTTGGGCTCCCCGAGCCGCCTGTCTCGCCCTCGCCGCCCTCGCCGCGGTCGGGTTCACCGCCTGCGGCGGCAGCTCGAACGGGTCCGGGCCGCGGGAGCTGACCTTCTTCGTCGCGATCCAGCCGGGCGGGACGATCGAGGAAGTCTCGAAACGGTGCTCGGAAGAATCGAACGGCAGGTACACGATCACGCCGGAATTCCTCCCCACCGACGCCAGCCAGCAGCGCGAACAGCTGGTGCGGCGGCTCGGCGCCAAGGACTCCTCGATCGACATCGTCGGCATGGACGTGATCTGGACCGGCGAGTTCGCCAACGCCGGTTGGGTCGAGGAGTGGAAGGGCGCCGAGGCGAAAGCGGCGACCGAAAACGTCTTCCCGAACGTGATCGAAACCGCCTCCTTCGAAAACAAGCTCTACGCGGCGCCGTTCAACACCAACACCCAGCTGCTCTGGTACCGCAAAGACCTGGTCAAAGAGCCGCCGAAAACCTGGGACCAGATGATCGAAGAGGCCGAAGGGCTGAAGGAGGCGAGCTCGATCCAGGTCCAGGCCAGCCGCTACGAGGGCTACATGGTCTTCGTCAACGCGCTGATCGAGAGTGCCGGCACCGAAATCCTCTCCGGCCCCGAAGAAGTCGACCTCGAACAGGGGGCGACCGAAAAGGCGCTGCAGGTGATCGGCAGGCTCGCCAACGGCGGCGCCGCGCCGCCCAGCCTCTCGACCTCCGACGAGGACACCGCCCGGCTCGGCTTCGAGGCCGGCGAATCGGCCTTCATGACGAACTACACCTTCGCCTACGCGAGCGCCAAAGAAGAAGCGCCGGACGTGTTCAAGAACATGGGCTACGCGCGCTTCCCGCGGGTCGACGCCAAGACCCCGAGCAAACCGCCGCTCGGCGGTTTCAACCTCGCGGTCAGCTCCTACTCCGACAACAAGGACGTCGCCTTCGAAGCGGCAACCTGCCTGGCCAACAAGGACAGCCAGAAAACGGCGGTCGAACTCGACGGCCTGCCGCCCTCGCGCTCGGATCTCTACACCGACAAAACCGTGACCTCCGCGTATCCCGGCTTCGCCCAACTGGTGAAGGAATCGATTGAAGCCTCGGGGCCGCGGCCGACCACCCCCGCCTACCAGGACGTCAGTCTCGCGGTCCAGCGCTCGCTGCACCCGCCGGACAAGATCGACCCAGAAGACACCGAATCGATCTACGAGGAACTGAAGTCCAACGTCGAAGACGCGGTCAAGAGGGAAGGCCTGCTGTGAAGTCCGAGCGCACCAGATCGGAGCGCAAACTCGCCTGGATGCTCTGCGCGCCGGCGGTGCTGGCGATGCTGCTCGTCACCGCCTACCCGATCGCCTACGCGATCGTCCTCTCGCTGCAGGACGTCGACCTCCGCTTCCCCGACGAGGGCGGCTTCGTCGGGCTCAGCAACTACACCGCCGTCCTCTCCTCCGACCTCTGGTGGACGGACCTCTTCAACACCGTCTTCATCATGGTGATCTCGGTCGCGATCGAGCTGGTGCTGGGGATGGCGATCGCGATGGTGATGTACCGGGCGATCTTCGGCCGCGGCGTCGTCCGCACCTCGGTCCTGATCCCCTACGGGATCATCACCGTGGTCGCCGCCTTCGCCTGGCAGTTCGCCTTCTCGCCGGAAACCGGGTTCGTCAACAACCTGCCGCTGATCTCCGACGAAATGGACTGGTTCGGCGGCCGCTTCAGCTCCTTCGCGGTGATCATCCTCGCCGAGGTCTGGAAGACGACCCCGTTCATGGCGCTGCTGCTGCTGGCCGGATTGGTGACGATCGACAGCCAGCTCTACGAGGCGGCGCGGGTCGACGGCGCCACCGCCTGGCAGCGCTTCACCCGCATCACCCTGCCGCTGATGAAGCCGGCGATTCTCGTCGCGCTGCTGTTCCGCACCCTCGACGCCTTCCGCGTCTTCGACACGATCTTCATCATGACCCGCGGTGCGCTGGACACCGAATCGGTCTCGATCCTCGGCTACAACCAGCTGATCAGTCGCCTCAACCTCGGCCTCGGCTCGGCGGTCTCGGTGCTGATCTTCCTCTGCGTCTTCCTCATCGCCTTCATCTTCGTGCGCGGGTTCGGGACCAAACTCGAGGGAGGGCGACCGGGAGGCTGAGATGGAACGCAGCGGCCGCGACTACGCCCTCTGGACCATCGCCATCGCGCTGGTGGTGATCTTCGCCCTGATCCCGGTGTTCTGGCTGATCTCGATCTCGCTGAAGCCGCCGGAAGAGCTGACCGACCAGCACTTCATCCCCCAGAGCGTCTCCTTCGACAACTACAAGAGCCTGTTCGAAGGCGGGATCGACGACAGCCCCTTCATCAAGCCGCTGATCAATTCGATCGGGATCGCCCTGATCACGACCGCGATCTCGATCGTCCTCGCCTCCTTCTGCGCCTACGCGATCGCCCGGCTCGAGTTCCCCGGCAAGCGAGTGATCCTCGCCGGGGCGCTGGCGATCGCGATGTTCCCGCCGATCTCCACGGTCGGTCCGCTGTTCGACATGTGGCGCGCGCTCGGCCTCTACGACACCTGGCTAGGGCTGATCATCCCCTACCTCACCTTCTCGCTGCCGCTGGCGATCTACGTCCTCGTCGCCTTCTTCCGGGAGATCCCCTGGGACCTCGAGCAGGCGGCCCAGGTCGACGGGGCGACGCCGTTCCAGGCCTTCACGAAAGTTATCGTGCCGCTGGCGGCGCCGGGCGTCTTCACCGCCGCGATTCTCGTCTTCATCTTCTGCTGGAACGACTTCCTCTTCGCGATCTCGCTGACCAGCTCGGACGCGAGCCGGACCGTTCCCGCCGCCCTCGCCTTCTTCACCGGCGAATCATCGTTCACCGCGCCGACCGGCTCGATCGCCGCCGCGGCGGTGGTGGTGACGGTCCCCATCATCGTCTTCGTCCTCATCTTCCAGCGCCGAATCGTCGCCGGGCTCACCGCCGGCGCCGTCAAGGGATAAAGGAGCCCCCGATGTCAGAGATAGTCCTCGACGGAGTCACCAAGACGTTTGCGGATGGTTTCGAAGCCGTCAAAGACCTCAATCTAGATATTTCAGATGGCGAGTTCATGATCCTCGTCGGGCCCTCGGGCTGCGGCAAGTCGACGGCGCTGCGGATGATCGCCGGGCTCGAGGACATCTCCAGCGGCGAGTTGAAGATCGACGGCGAGACCGTCAACGACCGCTCGCCGAAGGACCGCGACATCGCCATGGTCTTCCAGAACTACGCGCTATACCCGCACATGACCGTGCGCGAGAACATGGGCTTCGCGCTGAAGCTGGCCGGGGCCGACAAGGAGGAGATCAACCGGAAGGTCGCGGAGGCGGCGCGGACGCTCGACCTCGAGCAGCACCTCGATCGGCGGCCGGCGAACCTCTCCGGCGGCCAGCGCCAGCGGGTGGCGATGGGGCGGGCGATCGTCCGCGACCCGAAGGCGTTCCTGATGGACGAGCCGCTCTCCAATCTCGACGCGAAGCTACGGGTGCAGATGCGGACCGAGGTGGCGCGGCTGCAGTCGAAGCTGGAGACGACGACCGTCTACGTCACCCACGACCAGACCGAGGCGATGACCCTCGGCGACCGGGTCGCGGTGATGCGGGCGGGCGTCCTGCAGCAGGTCGGCACCCCGGCCGAGCTCTACGACAACCCGGTCAACCTCTTCGTCGCCGGCTTCATCGGCTCGCCGGCGATGAACTTCATGCCGGGAGAAATCGCTTCCGGCAAGCTGGTGCTGCCGATCGGCGAGGTCGATCTCGACAAGCTTGACCTCGAGGGGCGGCTCGAGGGCCAGGTGGTCGTCGGGCTGCGGCCGGAGAATTTCGAGGACGTCGATGTGATCGGTGACCTCAAGGAGGAGCGCGGTGTCACCTTCGAGGCCGAGATCGACCTCGTCGAGTCGCTCGGCTCCGACCTCTACGCCTACTTCCACATCGAGTCCGAGGGCGTCCAGTCCGACCAGCTCGCCGACATCGTCGAAGAGAGCCTCGACGAAACCGGCGCCGGGGAAATCCGCGAGGGCCACGAGCAGATCGTCGCCCGCCTCGACCCGACCAGCAAAGTCAAACGCCGCGAGCACGCCGAGCTCTGGGCCGACACTTCGAAGCTGCACCTGTTCGACCCCGAAAGCGGCGACGGTCTGCGCCGCCCCGACGACCGGGCAGCCTAGCCGCCCGGTCGTCGGAAATATTGACAAAGACAACTACTAGGGTGTGATCATCCTCAACATGTAAGCGTGACAGTTTTGCCTTCGGCAACAGTGATGGTCCCTGTGCCGATGATCGCGGATGTTGTGGTGTCGTTGGTGTGCGTACCTGAGGTTAGATCGAACAGCGGTCCGGTTGTTGTGATCTGCTTGTACCGTTGGGATCCCGGGGCGGTGGTTTCCATAGTGCCGGTAAAGCTGGTACGTGCTTTTCCGCATTCAGGGTTCTCGATTTTGGCTATCACACTGCCTGTAATTGTCTTCAAAATTAGACCACCTGAACATATGAGTGTCATGTTGAAGCCTGTGATATGTATTCCGACTTGGACCGTCGGTGGGCCATCGATATAAACCAGATGGGACACCAGGTTATTGCCTGTTTTGATTGTCCCTGCAGGCTGACCAGCCGTGTTGCAAGAAGTTCCAAACACCAGCTCTTTGCATCCGTGGGCGGTGAGCGTGGCGGTCCCTGTCGAAGTGCCACTGGTCCCGGTGACGGTCCCGGTGGTACTGGTACATGTGAGTTTGCCGGCGCTGCTGCCGCTGTCGTCTTCGAGTATCCCGTCTCCAGCACTGAACGTGGCGTTGCAAGTACCACCCGAACTGCAGTGGCCAATGATTTCGCCAGCGGTGGCAACCGTCGGAACGGCGGCAAATGCGAGGGCGGCAAGGGCCCCGGTAGCGAGAAGCATGAACTTCTTCATGGAAACACCTTTCTCGTTGGGCTCAGCGAACGCTCGAGTCGCGGAGCTTTGGAGCCACTAACTCGCAAGCAGGGAGAATAGTCAAGAACAATTGGAGCATTGTGAGCATTCCTCTCCAGCCCGCTCGGGCATAGGGGATCACTGCTTGGGCTCAGCGCGCGCCAGCTGGGTGCTTTCGCAACCCTGCACGCGCACGAGGGCATATTCACCAAGGGCGCTTGTCCTCCCGGCATGAAGAAGCTTCTTGCCGCGGTCCCCCTGCCGGTAACCGCTCCGATCAGCGGGGTCATCACCCAGGGGAAGACCTCGATCGATCCATCTGCTTGTGGCTGAGAGCGATGCCTTCAGCGAAGTTCACGCTTTATGGGCCGCTGCGCGTCTTCGCGTAGCCGCTGTCTCCGGACAACCTCAGATTTTGCAGCGGGTGACGACTCGGCTTTCTCGTGGCCCTCCATAGACAAGATGCTAAGCCGCAGCGTCGACCATGACCGCCATCAGCTCGACGGCTTGGCGGTCGTCCAGGCCCTGCACCTCGGTGAGGTCCTGCCAGGTGCGGAAGGCGAGGGCGTGGCCGATCGCGGCGCGGGTGCGCCTGGCGGCGTTGCCGCGGAGACCGCGGCCGCGGGTGAGGATTTCGGTGGCCATCGCCAGAAACTGGTGGTAGGCGGCGAACTTCTCGGCGACGACCGGCACCGCGTCTTCATCGCGCAGAAGCCTGTCGATCATGCCGCCGACCCGCCGGTAGTAGCCGTACATCTCTTCGAGCGCCACCGCGAGGCGCTCTTCCGGGACAGCGATCTCCGCCCAGCGGCTGATGTCCGGCGGCGGGTTCGCTTCGGCCCAGTGGGCTGAGCAGGCTCCGAAGAGCGCCCGCTCGTCGGGGAAGTGGCGGTAGAGAGTCGAGCGGCGGACGCCGGCGTGCTCGGCGACGGCGCTCATCGTCGTCTGCGCGGGACCGAGGGTGCCGTGCAGCTCGACGGCGCTTTCGGTGATCCGGAGCCGGGTCTGCGCCTCGGCTTCGGCCCGCTGCTTCTTCTCGTACTTTCGCCTTCGATCGGACATAGGTGTACGACGAATATTGACAGATGGCTTCGGAAGTGTCTAATCTTTTCGCGAGACATCACTGTCCAGCAAAATGCAAAGGAGCTTCGAGATGGCAACGGTTATCGGTCCCGGCGACGGCAAGGCGGGCTTCCTCGGAAGCATCGGGGTGCGGTTCATGATCGACGGTGAGGACGCGGGCGGCGACTTTTCACTGGTCGAACACCCCCTCTCGCCGCGGGCGTTGGCGGCGCCGCTGCACCGGCACACCCGTGAGGATGAGTACAGCTTCGTGCTCGAGGGGCGGATGGGCGGACTGCTCGGTGACGACGTGGTCGAGGCCGGCCCCGGCAACCTCGTCTTCAAGCCCCGCAACGAGTGGCACACCTTCTGGAACGCCGGCGACGAACCCTGTCGGATCCTTGAGATCATCGCCCCGGCCGGCTTCGAGCACTTCTTCGAGGAGCTCGTCGACATGGGCGGCGTGCTGAAGGCAAGTCCTGAGGAGCTGACGGCCCTCAACCACCGCTACGGCCTGGAAATGCAGCCGGAGAGCGTTCCCGAGCTACTGGAGCGCTTTCGCCTGGTCATCGGTGAGCCGGTGGACAGCGCACTCCTCCTCGGCTAGATATGCCGCAACTTCTCCTGCCCGTGCCGGTTAGATTGGACGGCATGGGCAGGAGACTGAAACTGATCGCCTTGGCCGCGGTGGCGACCGCTCTACTCCCCGCCTCCACGGCTGGCGCCTACAGCCAGGTCGGCAACACCTGCGTGGCCGACGAGACCGAAGGCGACGCGACGATGATCAGCCTCAACAACCAGGGCGACGAAGTCGGCGTCTGGCCCGGTGTGCTGCCCGAAGGCAAGTCCGTGATCACCGGCTGGCGGGTCCAGGTCGGGCCCGGGATCGGCCCACTCCAACAGCAGCTCGTCGCTTCCCACCAGGTGGGCGAAGAGGAAGACCTGAAGGTGGGCGAAAGCGCCGTCGAGACCGTCGGCCCCGGCATCAACGAATTCGCCGCCCGCATCCCCGTCTCCGAGTACGACCACGTCGGCCTGCGGGGGCCCGGGGGAACGCTGATCTGCCACAGCGAAAGGAACATCGCCGGCCGGGTCAAAGGCGAATGGGCCAGCGGCGAGAGCCGTCGGTTCGAAGGGATCGTCGGCGTCGGAGTGCCGGTCGTGGCGCGGGTCGAGTACGACCGCGACAGCGACGGCTACGGCGACGAGACCCAGGACGGGTGCCCGGCGAGCAGCGCACTCCAGACCCCGTGCCCGCTTCTCACCCTGACCACCCGCCCCAGGGTGAAGCCGAACGCGATCCTGGTCCGCGTCAGCGTCAGCAACGAATCCTCGGTCCAGGTGCTGGGCCAGGTCGCCTGGCAGGTGAAGGCGCGCTACCGGGTCTTCGGCCTCGGCGAAAAAACCCCGCGGATGATCCCGGCCGGCGAGACCGGGGTCTTCCGGCTGCCGCTGTGGAAAGCGATCAAGCGGCGCCTCGAGCAGATGCCGCCGAAGCGGAGCCTGCGGGCGAAGCTGTCGATCGGCGTCACCGATGTCTTCGGCGCGGTGATCCGGAAGCGGCTGGTCGTGCGTGTGCACGGTCGCGCCGCCCCCGGATGACCCGCAAACTGCGGTAGTTCCCGGCACTGGACGCCGCGTCTGGCGCTGCTACCCTCCGCGGGTAGGCAAGGTGCCTGCGCGTCCGTCTCACCTGAGCAGCGAGGAAAACGCGCTTTGACTCCCGACCAGGGGTTCAGCTTCGACCGCGAGGGGCCGCGAGATGAATGCGGCGTCTTCGGCGTATACGCACCCGGCCACGAGGTGTCCCGCCTGGCCTACTTCGGGCTCTACGCGCTGCAGCACCGGGGGCAGGAGTCGGCGGGAATCGCCGCCTGCGAGGGCGGGATGATCACGACGATGCGGGATCAGGGGCTGGTCTCGCAGGTCTTCTCCGAGGAGAAGCTGGCGGCGATCCAGGGGGACATGGCGATCGGCCACGTCCGCTACTCGACGACCGGCGGCGGCTCCTGGGAGAACGCGCAGCCGATCTGGCGCGACGACGGCCGCGAGGTCGCGCTCGCCCACAACGGCAACCTCACCAACGCGGTCGAGCTGTGGGGCGAGCTGAAGGAGCGGGGGCTGCGGTTCCGCGGCACCTCCGACTCGGAGATCATGGCGGCGCTGCTCTCCTCCCATGACGGGAAGATGATCGAGGACGCCGTCGCCGACGTGATGCCGCGGCTGCAGGGCGCCTACTCGACCGTGGTGATGACCAAGCGGGCGATCGTCGCCTTCCGCGACCCGCACGGGATCCGGCCGCTCAGCCTCGGCCGCCTCGGCGACCGCTTCGTCGTCGCCTCGGAGAGCTGCGCCTTCGACATCATCGGCGCCGAGCTGATGCGCGAAGTGCACCCCGGCGAGATGGTCTCGCTGACCGAGCGCGGGCTGGAGACGCGCCAGGTGGTGAAGACCGAGCGCCGCGCCAGCTGCGTCTTCGAGCACATCTACTTCTCCCGCCCCGACAGCCGCCTGGAGGGCAAGGTCCTGCAGCAGTCGCGAGGGCGGATGGGCGAGATCCTCTGGCGCGAAGCGCCGGTCGAGGCCGACCTAGTGATCGCCGTCCCGGACTCCGGCAACCCATCCGCCGCCGGCTTCGCCCGCGCCTCGGGCATCCCCCGCGACGACGGCCTGATCAAGAACCGCTACGTGGCGCGGACCTTCATCCAGCCCGGCCAGGAGCTGCGCAAACACGGGCTGCGGCTGAAGTTCAACCCGCTGCCGGAGATCGTCGCCGGCCAGCGCCTGGTCGTCGTCGACGACTCGATCGTGCGCGGCAACACCACGCGGCAGATCGTCGGCATGCTGCGCGACGCCGGCGCCAGCGAGGTGCACCTGCGGATCTCGGCGCCGCCGATCCGCAACCCCTGCCACTACGGGGTCGACATGTCGACCCGCGAGGAGATGATCGCCCACAACCGCTCGGTCGAAGAGATCGCCGACGAGCTCGAGGCCGACTCGCTCGCCTACCTCTCGATGGCCGGCGTCTACGAGGCGATCGGCGGCGACCCGAGCGAGCACTGCGACGCCTGCTTCACCGGGCACTACCCGCTCGGCGATCCCGAAGAGGCCAACGGCAAGTTCGCCCTAGAGCACGCTTAGCCGGGCTGGGGCGTGGC
>JBIOVP010000029.1:0-22043 GCA_044867815.1 Solirubrobacterales bacterium
CGTGAGCATGATCGAGGAGCGCCCGCAGGTGGCGACTGGCATCGACCACGACTACACGAAGCGGATGATGGTCTTCGGCGGCCGCTGCTCGATGGACCTCGCCGCCAAGGTCGCCGGCAAGCTCGACCTCGACCTTGGTCAGGCAACGCTGAAGACCTTCGCCAACGGCGAGGTCTACTGCCGCTACGAGGAGTCGATCCGCGGCGCCGACGTCTTCCTCGTGCAGTCGACCTGCGCCTACGAGCAGGAAGGGATGACCCCGAACGACGCCCTGATGGAGCTGCTGACGATGGCCGACGCCGCCCAGGGGGCCTCCGCGCACCGGATCATCGCCGTCCTCCCCTGGTACGGCTACGCCCGCCAGGACAAGAAGTCCGCCCCGCGCGAGCCGATCTCGGCCCGGATCGTCGCCAAGTGCCTGGAGGCGGTCGGCGTCGACCGCGTCCTCACCATGGACCTCCACGCCGGTCAGGTCCAGGGCTTCTTCCACGTTCCGGTCGACCACATGACCGCGATGCCGATGCTGACCCAGTGGTTCATCGACCAGGAAATGAAGGACGAGCTGGTGATCGTCAGCCCGGATGCGGGACGCGTGAAGACCGCCCGCAACTTCGCCCGCCGCATCGGCACCCACTGGGCGGTGATGGAGAAGGAGCGCCCCGCCCAGCAGGTGGCGGAGATCGGTTACGTGGTCGGCGACGTCAAGGGCAAGACCGCGGTCCTCGTCGACGACATGATCGACACCGCGGGCACCCTCTGCGCCGCCGCCCAGACCGTGATCGACGAGGGCGCGGCCCGCGTCATCGCCTGCGCCACCCACGGCGTCTTCTCCGGCCCGGCCTTTGAACGGCTCCAGGAGTCGGCGATCGAGCGGATCGTCGTCACCGACACCCTGCCGCTCCGGCCCGACGCCCCGGACAACATCATCGTCCTTTCCACCGCCAGCACCTTCGCCGACTCGATTCGCCGCATCTTCACCGACGACTCGGTGAGCGAGATCTTCGCCGGCGAGAACCAGCTGTTCTGAGCGCCGCGCCTGCAGAGGAGCGCAGGCTGCGCCTGGTCGGCCACAAGGGGGCCGATCTGATCGCGCCCGGGAACACGGTCGAGAGCTTCCGGGCGGCCGTCGAGGCGGGGGTCGACACGATCGAGATGGACGTGCTCTGGCTGCCGGACGCGCACCTGCCGCTGGAGCAGCGGCACCCGCTGGTGATCGCCCACGACTGGGAGGACGCGGAGCGGCGGACGCCGCTGAAGCTGACCGAGGTGCTCGACGCCTTCCTCGAGCCGCCGCTCGACCGGGTCGAGATCGACCTCGACGTGAAGCTGCCCGGCAGGGAGGAGGAGGTCGTCGCCGCGCTGCAGGAGCGGGGGCTGGTCGAGCGGGCGATGATCTCGACGATGGAGATGCACACGCTCAAACGGATCCTCGAACTGCAGCCGGCCCTACGCCGCGGCTGGACCTATCCCAAAGTAACCAGGGACTGGAACTCCAAGCGCTGGGCGAAGGCCCCGATCCTGGCGGCGATGGTGGCGATGCGCCACCGCCTCCCCGGCCTCGCCGCGCAGAAGCTGCCGCAATTCGGGGTCGAGGCGATGTGGGTCTACCACCCGCTGGTCACGTCGCGCCTGGCCCGGATTTGCAGGCTCGCCGGAGTCGAGCTGATCGCCTGGACCGTCGACGATCTCCCCCGCATGGAGAAGCTCGTCGCGATGGGCGTCGACGGCCTCTGCTCCAACGACCCGCGCCTGTTCTCACGACTCCGAAGTTAGGGCCCCTATAGGGGCCCAAATCTCGGAAGGGCTCTAGACGGTGCCCGGAGTTGCACCGGGCGGAGAGGACACCCCACCCCGGCGGCCCTTCACCTTCACCGCCGACTCCAGGTCCTCCTGGGTGAAGCCGCCGACGACCTCGCCGTCGAGGGCGTAGCGGTAGAGGGCGACGCCGAAGATGCCGCTGAGGGCGCGCGAGATCAGCATCGCGACCGCCAACACCAGGGCGCCGACGATGACCAGCAGGGCGCCGAGGAAGGAGGCCGAGGACCAGACGGCGACGCCGGCGACGATCAGCGCGATCGCCGGCAGCACTCCGAGCAGGAAGGCGGCGCCGCCGATCGCCAGGTTGCCGGTGATCTGCTGACCCCAGCGCTCACGGAAGAGGGAGGCGGAGCGCTTGATCGTCTCGAACGGGCCGGTGCCCTCGATTGCGATCACCGGCACCGAGATGAAGGTGACGAGCGACCAGGCCATCCCGACCAGGCGGGCGGCGATCGTGCCCAGCGTCCCGCCCTGGTTTTCCAGCACCCCCATGACCAGGCTGATCGCGGTCGAGACCGCGGCCCAGCCGCTGATCTGGGCGAGGCGGGTGCGGGCCACGGCGAGCCCGTCGGCGACGGACGCTTCCTGGCCGCGGAAGATCATGTCGGCGCAGGCGGCGAGGCCGACGCTGAAGTAGAAGCCGACGAAGCTGAGGATGTAGACGCCGAGCGCGATCAGCGGGATCGCCCCCGCCAGCTGGTCTTCGTCCCAGAGGTAGAGCCCCGGCCCGAGGAAGACGATCGCCAGCAGGGTGGTCGCCACCGCGCCGTAGAGCGGGAAGCGGATCAGCGACGGGTGCTCCCTCAGCAGAGCCCAGCTCTTCTTCGTCAGACCCCAGCCGCGTTTGATCCTGCGCATCGCTCCTCCTTCGTTCCGGGACTCAAAGGGTTTCGGCAAGCCCCGGCGTTCGCTTGACCCCGCGCTCCTCGAAATAGTCCCACTCGAGCTCGCCCAGCTCGGTCGCCGGGGGGTCTGCATAAACCCACTCACGGGCGATCCGGTGCCAGTTGCGCTTCGCCCGCAGCTGGCCGAGGACGGCGACGACGCCGATTTCCATCCGCCGCCCCATCAGCTCCTCGGCCGGCAGCGACTCGCGCCGCATCAGGTCGAAGTACTCCGAGCGCGGGTCGTTGGTCGCCTCGATGATCTTCATCACCCGCCGCGGCGTGATCTCCAGGTCCCGGTCCTCGGTCACGAACCAGCCGCCGACCACGCGCATGTGGTCGAGCAGCCGCTCGGCGTCGAGCTTCGAGGGCTTCTTGACGAAGCCGAGGTCGTGCAGCGCTTGGCGGAAGGCCTCCGGGTCGTTGCGCGAGGCGGCGTCGAAGGCGCGCTGCTCGAGCAGGATCTGCTCGCGGTCGAGCTTCTTCGTCATCCCGAAGTCGAGGAAGGCGACCCGCCCGTCCTCCATCAGGATGTAGTTACCGGGGTGGGGGTCGGCGTTGAAGTGCTGCAGGTGGTAGATCGAACCGAAGCTGCCACGGAAGACGATCTCGCCGAAGCGGCTGCGCTCCGCGTGGGGCAGCTCTTTGATCTCCTCGAAACCCATGCCGCTGACCAGCTCGGTGACGAGGACGCGGCGGCGCGAGAGCCGGGTCACGACTTCCGGCACGTAGATGAAGGGATGTTCGCGGTAGGCGCGGGCGAAGGAGCGCTGGTTCTGCGCCTCGTACTCGTAGTCGAGCTCCTCCATCACCCGCTCGCGGATCTCCTCGGCGATCGCCTTCGCGTCGAGGCCGGGCGCGAGCACCTTCGCCAGCCGCACGATCGTGCCGGCGTTGCGGAGGTCGGCGTCGAGCGCCTCGGCGATTCCCGGGTACTGGATCTTCACCGCGACCGCGCGGCCGTCGAGCAGCTCGGCGCGGTGGACCTGGCCGATCGAGGCGGCGGCGAAGGCCTCGGTCTCGAACTCGGCGAAGAGCTCGGAGAGCGGTTCGCCGTCGTACTCCTCCTCCAGCACCTTCTCGACTTTCTCCCAGGGCATCGAGGGCGCGTCGGTACGCAGTTTCGCCAGCTGCTCCTGGTAGATCTCGCGGTACTCCTCGGGAATGAACTCGGTGTCGATGAAGGAGGCGAACTGGCCGAGCTTCATCGCCGCGCCCTTCATCTGGCCGAGCGCGCCGACCATTTTCATCGCCGTCTCCAGGTGGCGCTGCTCGAGCCGCTCTTTGCTCTCGTCCTCGGAGCGGCCGACGTTGGCGGCTTTGGTGCCGGCGTAGCGGGCCCCCTGCACGCCGACGATCGAGCCCAGCTTGGCGGAGCGGCGGATCCGGCCTTTGGGGATCTTCGACTCGTCGGCCATCGACCGCCAAGGTTGCCACAGGCGCCGCCTCGTAGCGGCTTTCTCTATCCTCTCCCGTCCGATGGCCAGCAAACGCTCCTGCCTGAAAGCCGCACCCCGCGCCGACTTCGGCTCGCGCGCCTCGCGCCGTATGCGCCGCGACGGCGTCGTCCCGGGCGTCGTTTACGCGGGCGGCAGGGAGGCGAAGCCCTTCCAGGTGGCCGAACGGGACGTGCGCGTTCTCTTCAGCGAGGGCGCGGCGCTGTTCGACCTCGAGATCGAGGGCAGCAAAGCGGTCCCGGTCGTGATCAAGGAGCAGCAGCACCATCCGGTCCGCGGCAGCCTCCAGCACCTCGACCTGATGCAGGTGAAACTCGACGAGGCGATCCAGGCCGAGGTCGCGATCGAGCTCGAAGGCGTCGACGACGCCCCGGGCGTCAAGGGCGGCGGCGTGCTCGAGCACGTCACCCGCGAGATCACGATCGAAGCGCTGCCGACCGAGATCCCCGACAACATCACCGTCGATGTCTCGGCGATGGAGGTCAACGAGACCCTTCAGCTTTCCGCCGTCACCGCTCCCGACGGGGTCAAATTCGTCGCCGAGGACCCCGAGGAGGTCACCATCGTCACCCTCTCGCCGCCGCGCGTCGAAGAGGTCGAGCCCGAGGTCGAGGAGGAGACCGAGGTGGTCGGCGAGGGCGAAGAGGGCGAGGCTGCCGCCGAGGGCGAGGGCGGCGACTCGGGCGACTCCGAGGGCGAGTAGCTCCTGTCGCTGTTCCGCCGCTCCGGGGGAGAAGGCGGCGAGGGGGGCGACCGCATCCTCATCGTCGGCCTCGGCAACCCCGGGCCGGAGTACGAACGCACCCGCCACAACGTCGGCTTCGCGGTGGCAAGTGAGCTGGCCCGGCGCTGGGACCTGCCGAAGCCGAAACAGAAGTTCAACGGGGTGATCTCCGAAGGGCGGATCCGGCCCGGCGGTCCGCGGGTGGCGCTGCTGCAGCCGCGTACCTACATGAACGAATCCGGCACCTCCGCCGGTCCGGCGCGCGGCTCGCTGAAGGTGCCGCTGGACCGCGTCGTCGTCGTCCACGACGAGATCGACCTCCCGTTCGGGGAGATCAAGGCCCGGCTCGGCGGCGGCCTCGCCGGCCACAACGGGCTGAAGAGCCTCAAACGCGGCTTCGGCAATCCGGAGTTCTGGCGGGTGCGGGTCGGGGTCGGGCGGCCGGACTCGACCGACCCGGAGATCGTCTCCGCCTACGTGCTCGGGCGCTTCAGCGAGCCGAAGGCCGAGGTCGAGGCGCTGGTCGCCGACGCCGCCGAGGAGACCGAGCGCCTGGTCGAGCGGATAGCGTCCGGGTCATGAGCGCGGAGAACGGGGGAGTCCCCGAGCAGGAGGTGACGAGCTACTCGGTCGACGAGCGGGGCATCGCCCTTGTCCGCCTCGAGCGGCCGCGGGCGCGGAACGCGATCAGCACCCAGATGCTGCTCGAGCTGCTGGAGCACCTGGCCGTCGCGCGCGGCGACGAGGCGGTGCGGGTGCTGGTGATCAGCTCCGCCGACCACCTCGGGCTCTCCGCCGGAGCCGACGTCAGGGAGCAGCTCGACGACGAGGGCAAGGTCCGCCGGATGCAACTTTTCGCCGACCTCTACGACGCCGTCGTCGCCTTCCCGAAGCCGACGATCGCCGCCTGCCACGGCGACGTAGTCGGCGGTGGCGCCGAGATCGCCGTCGCCTGCGACATGCGGGTCGGCGGCGCCAACCTGCGGATGCGCTTTCCGGGCGCCGCGCTCGGGGTCCCGGTCGGACCGGCCCGGCTCGTCACCCTCTGCGGCCTCGCCGCCGCCAAGTACCTGCTGCTCAGCTCGCGCACCGTCGGCGCTGACGAGGCACTGCGGCTCGGCCTCGTCAACCGCGTCGCCCCTGCGGCCGGCACCGAGGAGGCGGCGCTCGAGCTTGCCGCCGGCGTCGCCGCCCATCCGCCGGAGGCTGTCGCCCGGCTGAAGCAGATGCTGCACGAGTGGGACGACATCGTCGGCCGCTCCGCCGCCGAGGGCCGCGGCCAGGTCGAGTGGCAGCGCAGCGGCCCCGGCCTGCCGACTTCCGACTGATCAGGGCACTCGGCCATACCTGGCTTAGTGTCCTATTGAGATAAAAGCCACTCAAATGGGGTAATTTCTATATAAAAGCAAGGTTAATGGGATAAGATAGAAGCCCTATTATCCCAATAGGCATCTACCTATTTCAATGAACAGCTTTCGAGACCCGGATCGCACCTTCGCTGATATGCCCACTTCCCTAGGAGTGGTCCTGCGGCAGGTTGACCGTGGCAGTGGACGGCAGCAGCTCTTCGAGGATCAAGTTCCGCAACTGCTGCGACGACTTGCGCAGCAGACGAAGGTCGACTCGATAACGGCTTCGAATGCGATCGAGGGAGTGGAGGTCGATCCGGCTCGGGCGGAGGCGCTCGCCGGCGAGGAGCGGCCCCGCTTCCGGAACCGCGGTGAGAAGGAGTTCGCCGGGTACGCCGACGCCCTCGATGGGCTAATGCGAGTGGAGAAACTGGAGCCGCTGACGGTTCCGCGGCTGTTGGAGCTTCACCGCAAGATGCTCGCGCACACCGACGTTCCCGGGGGTCAGTTGAAGCGTGAGGACAATCGCATCGCCAACCGGGAACCGGACGGCACGACCCGGATCATCTTCCGGCCTCCACCGTGGCAGGAGACCGAGGGTCTCCTGACCGGCCTCTGCTCGAGCTACGCGTACAGCCTCGAGCAGCCAACGGTCCACCCGCTCATCGCCCTTTCAGCGTTCATCCTCGACCTCTTGGCCATCCATCCCGTCCCGGACGGGAACGGCCGGATGGCCAGGTTGGCGACGACTCATGAGCTGCTGCGCCTCGACTATGGAGTCGCTCGGTACGCGAGCATCGAGCAGCGGATCTTCGAGTCCAAGAACGCCTACTACTTGGCGCTCGAACAATCTCAGCGAGGGTGGCAAGACGGCTCTCATTCCATTTGGCCCTGGACCGAGTACTTGATCAGGGTGCTTGCCCAGTGCTACCTGGATTTCGAACAGCACGTTGCCGCCGGCCGGGGAGCAGAAGCCGGCACCAAGCAGGAGCGGATCCGCCGCTGGGTCCTGCAGGAAGCACCGACGAAATTCAGGATCGGCGATGTGCGGCGGGCGCTCCCGGGGGTCAGTGACCCGACGATTCGCCTTTCCCTTCGTGCTCTCCGCGACGAAGGTCGCCTCGAGTCCGAGGGCGTCGGCAAGGGCGCGCGATGGCGCCGCCTTGAAGCCGAAAGCTGAGCCCTAGAATCGTCCTTCGCCCGGGCGGTCGTTCCGGGCCGTTTCCGTGCCATGAGCCTTCGTCCGCTGATCGATATCGCCGCCGAGAACGAGCGCGTCCATGCGCTCGCCTCGCGTGTGCGGGCGGCGGCGGAGGGCGGGGAGGGGTCGGCGGTGCGGGCCTCGACGATGCTGCGTCCGCTGCTCCTGGCGGCGCTGCTCGAGGACGACCGGGGGCTGGCCGAGCGGCCGGCGTTGTTGGTCGCGCCCGACGACCGCTCCGCCCGCGATCTCGCCGCCGACCTGCGGGCCTACCTGGCGCCGCGCCGGGTTCGGCTCTACCCCTCGCGCGGGACCGGCTACGCCTCGCACGTGACGCCGCCGCCGCACCTGGTCGGGCTGCGGATCGACGCGCTGGACGCGCTCGGGGCCGAGGCCGACGCGGTCGTTGTCGCCTCGGCGACGGCGCTGGCGGAGGCGGTCCCCGACGCTTCGTTGCGACCGGCCGGGTTCGCGATCGCGCTCGGTGACCTGGTCGAGCTCGACGCGGTCGCCTCCGACCTCGTCGCCGCCGGCTACGAACGGGTCGAGCAGGTCGAGGAGCGCGGGCAGTTCGCGGTCCGCGGCGGCATCCTCGACGTCTTCCCCGCCACCGAGGAGCGGGCGGTGCGGATCGAGTTGTTCGGCGACGAGGTCGAGTCGATGCGCTGTTTCTCGACCTTCACCCAGCGTTCGCTCGGTGAGGCCGAGAGGGTCGAGCTGGCGCCGGCGGCCGAGCTCGACGCCGAGCACCGGGAGCTGGCCGAGCTGGCGGCGATGGCCGCCGAGGAGGAGGGGAACGAGTCCCCGAACCTGGCCGAAGCGCTGCCGCTGGAGCATTTCCGCGCCCCGCTCGAGTTCGTCCCCAGGGCCGCCGCGGTGGTCCTGGTCGGCGAGGAGGAGATCGAGCCGGCGCTGCGCGACCACTGGGAGGACGTGACGACGGCGATGCACGCCGAGGACGCCCAGCACCTCTACGTCGACGTCGCCGCGCCGCTGGCCGAGCGGGCGGCGCTGGCCCTGACCGGGGTCGGTGACGAGGACGAGGACGCCTTCCGCGCCACCCGCGCCGAGTCCCCCGCCCGCAGCGTCAAGGAGGCCGAGGGCGAGCTGGAGAAACTGGTCCGCTCCGGTTACCGCACCGTCGTCGCCTTCGACAGCCGCGGCGAGGCCGAGCGCGCCCGCTACGGGCTCGACCGCCTCGACGTCCGCCTGCTCGAAGGCGGCCGCGTCTCGCCCGACCCCGGCCTCTCCTTCGCCGAGGCGCGCCTGCGCGAGGGCTTCGTCAGCCCGGAGCTGAAACTCGCCGTCTATCCCTTCCGCCGCCTCGTCCACCGCCGCCGCACCGAGGAGCCGGCGCCCGGGGCCGGCCGCGGCCGCCTCGCCTTCAGCGAACTGCGGGTCGGCGACCACGTCGTCCACGAGGACCACGGCGTCGCCCGCTTCGCCGGCTTCGAGACCCGCGAGGTCGGCGGCGTCACCCGCGACTACCTCTACCTCGAATACAAAGGCGAGGACCGCGTCTACGTCCCCACCGACCAGCTGGCCAAGCTGAGCCGCTACGTCGGCGCCGGGGGCGAACCGAGCCTCTCGGCGCTGGGCGGCAAACGCTGGCAGAACATGAAGGCGCGGGCGCGCAAAGCCGCCGGCGCCCTGGCCGGCGAGTTGCTCAACCTCTACGCCGAGCGCCGCACCCGCAGGGGCCACGCCTTCCCGCCCGACGGCGAATGGCAGATCGCGATGGAGACCGCCTTCCCCTACCGCGAGACCGCCGACCAGATGGAAGCGATCGAGGCGGTCAAGGCGGACATGGAGTCGGAGCGGCCGATGGACCGGCTGGTCTGCGGCGACGTCGGCTTCGGCAAGACCGAGGTGGCGCTGCGGGCGGCGGTCAAGGCCGCCTCCGACGGCCAGCAGGTGATGGTCCTGGTGCCGACGACGATCCTCGCCCAGCAGCACTTCGGCACCTTCCGCGAGCGCCTCGCCGACCTCCCGTTCCGGATCGAGGGCGTCTCCCGCCTGCGCCCCCAGGCCGAGGTCAAAGCGGTCCTCAAGGACTTCGAGGCGGGGAAGGTCGACGTCCTGATCGGCACCCACCGGCTGCTCAGCCGCGACGTCCGCGCCAAGCAGCTCGGCCTCGTCGTCGTTGACGAGGAGCAGCGCTTCGGGGTCAAGCAGAAGGAGCTGCTGCGGCAGCTGAAACTGCGGGTCGACGTGCTCTCGCTCTCGGCGACCCCGATCCCCCGCACCCTGCAGATGAGCCTCGCCGGCCTCCGCGACATCTCGGTGATCGAGACCCCGCCCGAGGGCCGACGCCCGGTCCGCACCTACGTCGGCCCCTACGACGAGGACCTGGTCGGCAAGGCGATCAACCGGGAGATCGAGCGCAGGGGACAGGCCTTCGTCCTCCACAACCGGATCGACTCGCTGCCGGAAACGACCGAGCGGCTGCGGGCGCTGGTCCCGGGGGCGCGCTGCCTCGAAGCGCACGGGCAGATGGACGAGCACCAGCTCGAGGAGACGATGCTGACCTTCCTCCGCGGCGAGGCCGACGTCCTGGTGACGACGACGATCATCGAGTCCGGGCTCGACATCCCCACCGCCAACACCTTGATCGTCGAGCGCGCCGACCAGCTCGGGCTCTCGCAGGCCTACCAGATCCGCGGCCGGGTCGGGCGCTCCCGCGAGCGCGCTTTCGCCTACCTGCTCTACCCCTCGGCCGAGGCGCTGACCGAGGAGGCGGCGGCGCGGCTCTCGACCCTTGCCGACCACACCGAGCTCGGCTCCGGCTTCCGGATCGCGATGCGGGATCTCGATATCCGCGGCGCCGGCAACCTGCTCGGCGACGAGCAGTCCGGCCACGTCGCCGCCGTCGGCTTCGAGCTCTACTGCCAGATGATCGACGAAGCGGTGGCGATGGCGGCGGGGGGCGGCGAAGCCCCGTTGTTGGAGGAGGCGCCGGAGCCGGTCCGTCTCGACGTCCCCGTCGACGCCTACCTGCCGGCGACCTTCGTCCCCTTCGAGGCGGCGAAGATCGATATTCACCGCCGCATCGTCGCCGCCCGCGAACCGGGCCAGCTGCGGGCGATCCGCGACGAGCTCAGCGATCGCTTCGGGCCGCTGCCGCCGCAGGCCGAGAACCTGCTGAAGCTGCAGCAGGCGCGGATCGAGCTCGGCCTCGCCGGCGCCCGCAGCGTCGAGTTTCGCGGCGGTCGCCTCAGCGTCACCGGGGTGGAACTCGATTCGACGGCGGCGGGGGTGCTTGCCGAGCAGGTCGAGGGGGCGCTCTACGAATGGCGCGAGCAGACCGCCGCGGTCCGGGTCGCCGGGGATCCGGACGAGCGGCTGGCTGCGGTGTTGGCGATGGCGGAGGGGTTGCGGGAGGCACGGCGGGTGGCGGAGCCGGCAACCGCGTGACCATAAAGCCTGCCTAAGCGAACGGTTTTGACTATGCTGCCGGCTCGATGGGAGCGAAAGCGGGCCAGAGGGGCAGGCCGGGTCGAGGCCGGGACGACAAAGCCGCCGGGCGGCAGCGTCTCGGGCTGATCCTCTTCGGTGCACTCTTCGTGCTGCTCTTCGTCAGCTTCGCGATCGCCCAGGGGGTGACCGGCCCCGGCGTGGCTTCCGGTGATGCGGCCAACATCTCCGAGGTCCCCGGTGAATTCGGTGACATCAGCGAAAAACAGGTCGAGGATGCGATCCAGCGCCAGACCTCAAAAGAAAAAAAAGCGCCGAAACCGGGCTCGAAAAAATACGAAGAAGCCAAGGAAGCCGCGATGACCGAATTGATCGAAGGCGCCTGGATTCGCGGCCAGGCCGAGGAAATGGGAGTCTCGGCGACCGAGAAACAGGTCGAAGACGAACTCGCGACGATCAAAAAACAGAACTTCCCGACCGAAGCCGCCTACAAGAAATTCCTCAAGGAATCGAACTTCACGCAGGACGAAGTCAACGACCTCATCGAACTGCAGATCTTCACCAAAGAAATTCAGGAAAAGATCAACGCTGAAGCGCCGAAACCGTCGAGCGACGCGATCGAGGCGTATTACGAAGCGGAAAAGGAAACTCAGTTCACGACCAAAGAAAGTCGCGACGTCCGCCTCATCCTCAACGAAGACAAAAAAGAAGTGGAAGCGGCGAAAGCGGCGCTGGAAAAAGACAGCTCGCCGGCGAGCTGGAAAAAAGTCGCGAAAAAATACTCCAGCGATCCCACCAGTGCCGCTAAAGGCGGCTTGCAGGAAGGGATCACCGAAGAATTCCTCAAAGGTCCGCTCAAAACCGCGATCTTCGAAAGCCCCACCGGCGAACTCGTCGGCCCGGTGAAGTTCGAAAAAAACTGGGTCCTGGTCGAAGTCGTGAAACTGACGTCGGAGAAAGTCCAGACGCTGGCGGAATCGAAAGCCCAGATCGAATCGACCCTGGGTCAGCAGGCGCAGCAGGAATACCTCTCGGAATTCGTCGCCGACTACGAAGCCAGGTGGAGTAGCCGCACCACCTGCGGCGATGACTTCCTGATCTCGAAATGCGGCAACTACGTGGGCGACGGCCGTCCCGCCAACGCTCCACCCGCCTGCTACGAAGAGGACCCGAAAACGCCTGCGGAAGAATGCCCGGCGCCGGTGACGCCGATCTCGCCGGCCCTGCCGGGGACCGTCACCGAGACGAAACCGAAAGGCGAACCGTTCCCGCAACGGCCGCAGCCGGAATCGGCGAGCGAAGAACAGGGCGAAGAAGTGCCGGGCGGCGAAGTGCCCCCGGGCGCCGCACCGCCTGAAGGCGAAGCTCCGGCGGAAGCGCCTCCCGCCGAAACCGGCGAATAAGGAGGCACTGGCGAAACCCCCGCGCACGCCTGGCGGCGCCGGACACACTTCGCGGGGCGTCGTCCTCAGTCGGCCAAATAGCGCTGCTATTCGGCCTCCTTGCGTCCTACCCCCGCTCGGTCCGGCACTCGCCAGCCGCACACGCGGGTTTCGCCAGTGCCTCCTGCACGGCAAGCCGCCGCTGGCGGTGAATAGACTGGCGCGCCCGTGAGCACGATTTCCGCCATCCACGCGCGCCAGATCCTCGACTCGCGCGGCAACCCCACCGTCGAGGTGGAAGTGGTGTTGGAGTCGGGGGCGCGCGGCTTGGCGGCGGTGCCCTCCGGGGCGTCGACCGGCGAGTTCGAGGCGGTCGAGCTGCGCGACGGCGGCGACGCATGGGCCGGCAAGGGGGTCGGCCGCGCGGTCGCCAACGTCAACGGCGAGATCGCCTCGGCGCTGACCGGTGCCCGGGCGGCCGAGCAGGGCGCCCTCGACCGCACGATGATCGAGCTCGACGGAACGCCGAACAAGGGCCGCCTCGGCGCCAACGCGCTGCTCGGCGTCTCCCTGGCGGCCGCGAAGGCCGCAGCGGCGGAGTCCGAGCAGCCGCTCTACCGCTACCTGGCCGAGCTCTACGGCGGCGGCGAGCCCAGCCTGCTGCCGGTGCCGATGATGAACGTGCTGAACGGCGGCGCCCACGCCGACAACTCGGTCGACTTCCAGGAGTTCATGATCGTCCCCGCCGGCGCCGAGAGCTTCTCCGGGTGCCTGCGGGTCGGAGCAGAGGTCTTCCACGCGCTGAAGAGGTCCCTCTCCTCGCAGGGGCTCTCCACCGCCGGCGGCGACGAGGGCGGCTTTGCACCCGACCTCGATTCGAACGAGGCGGCGCTGCAGGCGGTTCTGGCCGGCGTCGAGGCGGCCGGCTACGAGCCCGGCAAGGACGTCTTCATCGCCCTCGACCCAGCCACCAGCGAGGTCTTCGAGGGGGGCTCCTACAAGCTCGAGCACGAGGGTCGCACCCTCTCCTCTGATGAGATGGCCGCCTACTGGCAGGATGCCTGCTCGCGCTACCCCATCGTCTCAATCGAGGACGGGATGGACGAGGAGGACTGGGACGGCTGGAAGCTGCTGACCGAGCGCCTCGGCGAGCGGGTGCAGCTGGTCGGCGACGACCTCTTCGTCACCAACCCCGAGCGCCTGCGCCGCGGCATCGAGCTCGGCGTCGGCAACTCGATCCTCGTCAAGGTCAACCAGATCGGGACCCTGAGCGAGACGCTGGAGGCGATTCACACCGCCCGTGAGGCCGGCTACACGGCGGTGATCTCGCATCGCTCGGGTGAGACCGAGGACACGACGATCGCCGACCTCGCCGTCGCCACCGGCGCCGGCCAGATCAAGACCGGCGCCCCCTCGCGCTCCGATCGCGTCGCCAAGTACAACCGCTTGCTGCGGATCGAGGAGGAGCTGGGCGATTCCGCGCAATTTCCTGGCCTGAACGCTTTCACCCAGCAGCGGTCCTAGATGCAGGAAAGCGGGGCCCGGCCGCGTAGCTCCGGGTATGGCTACGCGTGCGCATGCCGGGCGCTCGAAATCGGCTACCCGCCGCCGTCCCGCCGCCCGCAAAGCCCGCCCGGCCGCCCGCAGCGGCCCCAGTCGGATCAAATGGGACCGGGTGGGCCGCGTTGCCCTCACCCTCGTCCTCGTCGCCGTCCTCTACTCCTACCTCGGCCCCTCGATCGACTTCGTCAAGACCTACACGGGGACGACCGCCGCAAAAGCGGAGCTGCACGACCTCCTGAAGGAAAACCGGCGCCTCCACAACCGCATCCAGTCGGCCGACGACCCGCTCGTCGTCGACCACGAAGCGCGCGCCCAGGGGATGGTCGCCGAAGGCGAGACGCCGGTCGTGATCCACGGCAACCTCGGCGGCTAGCGCTCCGGCCGGGAGCCCCTCATGGTTGACCTTGGCGGCTACCTCCTGGGAGTCGTCCAGCTGGCTCTGGTGGTTGTACCGGTGGGGTTAAGTGGATACAGGCTGCGCGGGCGGTTGCTGCCGGGGTGGAAGGGAGCGCCGGCGCGGTTGGTCGAGTCGATCGTTGGAGTAGCGATCGTCATCTGGCTCTCCGAGATCCTCGGGACGGTTGGGTTGTTCTATGCCGGGGCGCTGATTGGGGCGTCGCTTTTGGTTGCAGGGACGGTTGCGCTCTGGCCCGCGGGTCCTGTCACGGCAGGGGACCCCCCATCCCTTCCGGTAGCTAAAGCTTCCTCAGGGATGGTCCCCCCTACCGTGCCACCCACGGGAGAAGTGTCTTGGTCGATGCTCGTGATGGTGGCGGTGATTGCTGCGACGGTGTTCAGCTGGGGAGTCACGGCGCAGCATGCTTGGGACAGGGGCGTGTTCAATTTCGATTCGCTCTGGTATCACCTGCCGTTCGCAGCGGACATGGTGCGAACGCACAGCGTCGTCGGGATGCACCACGTGGAGACGGTCTTCACGAACTGGTTCTACCCGCAGAATTCGGAGCTTCTGCACGCGGTGGGGATCCTGCTGACGGGACGGGACACGCTCAGCCTGTTCCTGAACTTCGGGTGGCTGGCGGTGGCGTTTCTGGCCGCGTATTGCGTCGGGCGACCCTACGGGCGCGGAGCTGTGAGCGTGATCGCCGCCGCGATCCTGCTCGAGTGCCACACGCTGGTCGTCCGCGACCCCGGGGCCGCCAAGAACGACCTGATGGCCGCCGCGCTCCTGCTGGCCTCGGTCGCGATCCTCGTCGAGGCCTGGCAACACCTTGGACGGGGCGTCCCCGGTATGCGGGGAGAAGTCGGTTCACAGTTCGGTATGGATCGCTGGGCCATTGCGGCTGCGGGGTTGGCGGCGGGGTTGGCGGCGGGGACGCGGGTTACGGGGCTGGCGATGGCGGGGGCTTTGACCGTGGCGGTGGTGGTGCTGGCGCCCCAGGGGAGGCGGTGGGCTGCGGCGGGGGGGTGGTTCCTGGCGGCTCTGGCGGGTGGGGCGTTCTGGTACCTGCGGAACCTGGTGGTCGCCGGCAATCCGATCCCGGAGGTGGAGAAGCTGGGCCCGATCTCGTTGCCGCACCCGGAGCGGCTGCAGGAGGGGCGGCCGGACTTCAACATCGTCCACTACGCGACCGACACCGGCGTCTGGCGCGAGTACTTCGGGCCGGGCCTGCACGAGGCCTTCGGGGCGCTCTGGCCGCTGGTCGTCTTCGGCGCCGTCGCGGCGGCGCTCCTCGCTGTCCTCCACGGCCGCGACAGGATCGTCCGTTGGATCGGCGCCGTCGCCCTCTTCGGCGCCCTCGCCTACCTCTTCACCCCGCTCAGTGCCGCCGGCGCCGAGGGGGAACCGGTCGGCTTCGGGATCAACATCCGCTACGTGATCCCCGCCCTGCTGGCCGGGATCGTCCTGCTGCCGCTCGACCGCTGGCTGGACGGGCCGCGGCGGCAGTGGGGTCTGACCGCGGTGCTGGTGGTCGTCTTCCTCGTCACCAACCGGCCCGACGACGCCCTCCACGACAAGGGCCGGGTCTTCGCCTTCCTCCTCGTCCTGCTCGTCGTCCTGGTGCCGGCGCTGCTGCTCCACCTGCGCGACCGCGGCGCCCGGGTCGCTCCTCTCGCCGGCGGCGCGGCGGCGCTCCTCGTCTGCCTGGTCGCGATCGGCTATCCGCTCCAGCGCCACTACCTGGAGCACCGCTTCGCCAACGAAGGTAGCGCCGAAGAACGGATCCCCGGCATGCACCTCGACAGCGCCTACCGCTGGGCGCGCGGCGTTCAGGACGCCCGCATCGGCCTCGCCGGCACCACCGCCGGCTTCGCCGGCTACGGCTTCTACGGGACCGACCTCAGCAACCGCGTCCGCTATCTCGGCGAGGACGGCCCGCACGGCGCCTTCAACGCGATCCCCACCTGCGCCGCCTTCCGCACCGCCGTCAACGAGGCCGACCTCGACTACCTCCTCACCACCCCCTTCCTCAACTTCCTCCACCCGGGCGACCCGATCGTCTCGCCCGAGGCGCGCTGGCTGCGCGGGGAGGAGACGGTACGGCCGCTCCTCCGCAATGGCCCCGTGACCGTCTGGGAGGTACGGGGAGAGCTCGACCCGGACGCGTGCGGCGCCGAGAACGCACCGCTGGAAGCGGTTCCGAACGCCTGAGCTAGTCGCTGTTCTGGCCAGGAGGCATGGGTGGCGCGGGTTGCGGAGGTTGGGGTTTTTGCTCCCGCGGTGGGACCCGCATGATCACGCAGCCGGTGCCCGAGCCGAAGGTCGCCGTCTCCTTCACCGCCTTGAAGTCATCGCAGCCCGGCGAGGTGGTCCCGGTATAGGCCTTGATCCCGATCTCGTCATATTTCCCCGCGGGCAACAGGTTGGTGACCGTCTGGTCGACGGTTCCATCGGAATTCGGCCCCACGTAGGCGCGATAGAGGGACCCGGTCGGCTTGCCGTCCTGCAGGAGGTCGATCCGGAAGGCCAAGCGGTGGTCGGAGCGTAGATTCGAGGCGGTCACGTGGGTGGTCAGCTTGGCTCCGTCATCGCTGACCAGTGAGGAGATCTGAGGACGGGACTCGTTGTTCGCAGTCGCTACCGCTGCGGCCAAGGCGATGATGAATCCGGCCCCGGCGAAGAGGAAGGCGATCGACCGGAGCACGATGTCGGGCGTGTTACGACTTTCTCCCGTTTTGGGAGCGGTGAAGGTTTCTGCTGCCACCCAGAGGACGCCGGAAGCGATCACAAGTCCGATCGCGACGGAGAACAAGACGGGCTCGTCTCGCTGGACGCGGCCGATCGTGCCGGTGAGCGCGAGGCCGGCCAAGGCGGCGATCAACGGCGCCACCAGCATCCCAATCGACGTTAGGGATGCAGCTCCGCTGTTCCCGGAGGAACCATCGGCGGGAGGGTCTTGCGGTGGGTTGGGGGTGCTGGGGGTGGTCTTGTTCGGATCCCTTGGGCCCGGTGCTGCTGCCATCGGAGGCACCTCCTTGGAAAAGAATCACTATCTATATAGAAACAACCAGGTGTTTAAATATGCAGCCTCCGGGTTCCAGGGGCAAGGCCGGGAATGACGCGATTCCGCGATTTCCGGAAGATCGCGACGGGTAATCTCGGCCCATGGCATATCCAGTCGATAATGCCTTCTTCGAGTGGGAGAACGGCTTCCGCTCCTACCGCGAGATCGAGGATCAGCGCGAGCGGCGTCTCGCCGACCGCGTGGTCGACGCGATCCGCGACGAGCTGCGGCGCCGGATCGGCCCGACCTTCGCCGCCGCCGAGCTGGCCGACCTCTACGGCCAGGGAACCGACTGGGCGCAGCAGGTGGCGTTCGACGTCGCGCCGACGATCGAGGGAGAGGCCCAGGCGCTGACGGACGCGGCCTTCTGGCTTTACCTGAGAGGCGCCACCGACTTCGCCGGCGGCCGGCGGTTGCCGGTCTAGCTACTCGTCCGAGTCGTCGGACTCGTTCGAGCCGCTGGAGCCGCCGTTCGACTCCTGTTGCGGCTCGCCGGCGCGGCGGATGACGATCTGGTCGGCCTCGATGCGGACGGTGACGTCGCGCTTGCCGGCCCAGTGCTCGGCGTAGACGGGGTTGTCCTTGACTGCGGCGTCGAGCCAGAGGCCGTAGCCGTCGGTCTCGCCGTGGTCGAAGGTGGCCTCCAGCTCTTTGCGCCGGGCGCGCCCGCCGCGGCGACCGCGACGGCGACGCCGGCGACGCCCGGAGCCGCTGCCGCCCTCGGCCTGCTCCTCGCGCTCCTCGTCCTCGTCGCTTTCGCCTTCGCTCTCGGCCTGCTCGGCTTTTTCCGCCTCCTCGGCCTCGGTCGCGGCTTCGATCTCCGCTTCAATCTCGTCGCGGAGGTCGATTTCGCCGGCGCCGGCGTTCTCGTCGTCGGCCGTAAGGTCGTACTGCCTGCGGAACTCGCGCAGCTCGCCGGCGCTGATCTCCAGCTGGTGGGCGATCCAGGCGTCGGTCCGCCCCTGTTGCACCCAGGCGCGGATCTGGTTCAGCTGCGGCTTCAGCGAGCGTCGAGCCATCGGCGCGCGAGTCTATTGAAGGAGGGCATTCGTTCGCAGAGAGAGTCGGGCACTACGCCATCAGGAAGGCGAGCGCCTCGAACATCGCCACCACCACGACGACGACGGTGACGGTGAGGCAGACGGCGAGGACGCTGAAGCGGACCTTCCCCTCCTGCTCGACGCGGTTGATTTTCCGCGCCCGGGAGCGGTTCGCCGCACGGCGGCGCAGCTGCTCGCGTCGGCGGCGCTCGAGGTAGGTCTCCTGCTCGAACGCCGTCTCGAACTGGGAGATGCTCTGTCGCATTCTCATAAGGAAGGGGCCCGGGGGCCAGGCGGCACCGTAGCAAAAGATCTTGCACGCCTCACAGTTCGCTCACATTTCAGCAGGCGCCCCAGAGGCCTCGTCCGGCCCGTGCAGCCGCTATCTCAAGCCGTTTCAGCCGCCCCGCGAAGCGGTCATTCGGCGGAATCGTCAGCGTCCGCGCCAGCCCGCGCCTCACCAGCTCCGCGTTGACGAAGCGCCCGTCGAGGTGGACGTAGGCGAGCAGGCGCCCGTAGACATCGCGGCGCTCGACCCCGAAGACGAGCCGCACCCGCCGGTGCTCGACCAGGCGGTGGTTGAAGTCGGACGCCTGCGGGCCGAAGCACTGCACCGGGGTGTCCGGTTTCACGGTCTCCGGAGTGTCGACGCCGATGTAGCGGACATCCTCCTCGGCGCCGTCAAGCCGCACCTCGACCGTGTCGCCGTCGACGACCCGGGTCACCTGGGCCCAGGCACTCGGTGGCGCCTCCTCGCGCCCCAGCTCCTCCCACGGCCGCAGCAGCACGAGCGCGGCCAAGAGGAGGAGGACGGCGCTTCCGTATTTGGATCTCACCACCTCTTAAGGGTGGCGAGGCCCACTTTTACGGGGTGCGCCGCACGTTGGAGAGAAGACTCTCCTTAATTTGCTCGATTATGCTGAGCGCCTCGTTCCACTCGCGCTGCCAGACGTTGCGGCCGAAGATGACGCCGGAGCCGCCGGCGGCCATCACGTCGCGGGTGTTCTGCAGGACCGTCTCGTCGTCGGTCTTCGAGCCTCCGGAGAGGACCACCAGCGCCCGCCCGGCCGACTCGACGCACTGGCGGATCGCCTCGGTCTGGTCGACTTCCATCTCGTTGTAAGGCGCCGGGGCGTCCTTGTCCTTGGCGGGGTCGATCTTCGGCATGTTGAGCTTGACCACGTCGGCGCCCATCTCCATCGCCATCCGGGCGGCGTAGTCGATCGCGTAGAAGCTGTTCTGACCGCCCTTGCCCTCGATCGCTTCGCCGCGCGGGTACGACCAGACGACCAGCGGCATCCCGAAGCGGTCGCATTCTTCGCGGACGCGGCGCAGCTGGGCGAGGTCCTCGTCCTGGCGCGGGGAGCCGACGTAGAGCGTGTAGCCGATCGCGTCGGCGCCGAGGCGGACACCGTCCTCGACGCTGGCGTTGCAGCTGGAGAAGGCCTTGGAGGAGGAGGGGACGTCGGTCTTGCCGTTGACCTTGAGGATCAGCGGCACCCGGCCGGCGTAGTCGGGGTAGTACTTCTCGGCCATCCCGATCTGGCAGGCGAGGGCCGAGTAGCCGGCCTCGGCGGCGAGCCGGAACTGGTAGTCGGGGTCCTTCGAGGCGGGGTTGGGGAAGAAGTCGCGGGGGCCGTGCTCGATCCCCTGGTCGATCGGCAGCAGCATCAGAGTGCCGTTTCCGGGACCGAACTCGAACAGAAGTCGGTGCAGACGCGCCCGTTTCCCGGGCGGCAGGACCTCCAGCAGCGATTTCTGCTCGGTCAGACTCTTCAGCTCCACGTCAATTCCTCCAAGAAGTCGGTTGCATCGGCAGTATCGCGCATTCCAACGGGGAATCGAACGGCGGCGGGTATCCTCGGTGGATGAGCGAGACTGAGCTCAGCGTCATCTGCAAGAACTGCGGCAGCGAGGTCAGTCCCTACGTAACCGAGTGCCCCTACTGCGGGGCGCGGCTGCGCAAGCGGGCGCCGAAGCTGGAGCGGCGCGGCGACGCGCTCGAGGCGCGGGAGCCGCGCAAGCGCCGGCGCCGGCGGCCGCGCCTGGGCGGGGCGAGCTTCGCGGTCTCCGCCGAGCGCCCGTACGCGACGATCGCGGTGATCCTCGCCTCGGCGGTGCTGCTGGTGCTGCAGAAGGCGACCGGCGACCCGATCGGCAACTTCGGCGGCCTCGTCCTCCCCTTCCAGGAAGACTGGTGGCGCTACTTCACCGCCCCCTTCGCCTACGTCGACACCGGCTTCCTCTTCGTCGTCGGGCTGGGCCTGGCGATCTTCGGGACCGGCGTCGAGCGGCGGCTGGGGACGGTGCGGACGGCGATCCTGCTCGTCGCCTGCGGGACGCTGGGGATGATCGCGGCCGACGCCGCCGCCAGCCCCGACCCGGTCGCCTTCATCTCCGGCGGCAACGGGATGGCGCTCGGCGCCCTGGCGGCCTGGTTCGTGATCCGCCGCGCCGAAGTGCGGGGGGAGATCGGCGAGGACCTCGACGTCGTCGGCGTCGCCGTCTGCGCGGTGGTGCTCATTCTCCTGCCGCTGTTCGCCCCCACCGCCGATTGGGTCGCCGGCCTGGCGGGCGGGATCATCGGCGCTCTGGCGGGATTTGCGGCGACCGCTTTCCAGCGCGCCGAATAGGCTCTGGCCGTGCCTGACGAGAAGGAGTTCGAAGCGGCGATCGAGCGGCTGCTCGACCCGGAGCGATTCTCCGAGGCCGAGCGGGTCGTCGCCAGGGCGGCGCCCCAGCTGCAGAAGGTTCTGGCGGCGGCCCTGGCGGAGGGCGGCTGGTTCGGCGAGCCGCACGAAAACGAGACCCTCAAAGCCGCGACGATGCCCGACCCCGAGGAGCGGGTGGCAGCCGTTCGCGCCCGGCTCACCGAGGAGGCGAGGATGGGGATGATGGTTGGCGTCGCGGTGGGCTGGGCACTGAAGGAAGAGCTGAGCATCACCAACAGGACCACGACCAACGGAATCGACACCGCGGATCCGGGAGGAAAGAGCTGATGGAGATCAAGTACCACGGACATTCCTGCTTCGAGCTGAGCGAGGGGGAGACGACCGTCCTCGTCGACCCGTTCCTGAAGCCGAACAACCCGGCCGCGGTGGCCACCGCCGATGAGGTCGAGCCGACCCACATCGCGATCACCCACGGCCACGCCGACCACATGGCCGACGCGGTCCCGGTCGCCAAGCGCACCGGCGCCCACTGCGTCGCGATCGTCGAGCTGGCGGAATGGCTGAAAAGCCGCGGGATCGAGAAGCTCAGCGACCCCAACCTCGGCGGCACCGTCGAGTTCGACTGGGGCTGGATCAAGCTCGTCCCCGCCTGGCACACCAGCACCCTGCCCGGCCACGAAGAGGCCCTGTTCAGCGCCGAGCACGGGACCGCGATCGGGACCGCGACGGGCCTCCTCATAAACATCGGGGGCAAGACCGTCTACCACGCCGGCGACACCTGCCTCTTCAGCGACATGAAGCTGATCGCTGAACGCAACCCGGTCGACATCGCTCTGCTGCCGATCGGCGGCCACTACACGATGGACCGCCACGACGGCGTGGTCGCCTGCGAGTTCATCGGCGCCGGGACGGTGATCCCGATCCACTTCAACACCTTCCCGGCAATCGAGACCGACACCGACGCCTTCAAGTCCGAGGTCGAGTCGAAGACCTCCTCCCAGGTCGTGGTCCTCAGGCCGGGCGAGGCCCACACCGCCTGACCGCGAGTCCGCGTCAACCCGTCTTAAAGAAGGGT
>JBIOVP010000030.1:0-6517 GCA_044867815.1 Solirubrobacterales bacterium
GAACAAGCAGCTGGGGACGCTGACCTCCCGCCAGCGCCGGATTCTCGCCAACGAGCTTGCCACCCGCTCGTCCGGCCCGAAGCGGCCGCGACGGGCCTTAAGCGATTACCGGCTCCCGGCCGGACGAGCGGGTGGCAAGCTCGTTGGCGAGAATCCGGCGCTGGCGGGAGGTCAGCGTCCCCAGCTGCTTGTTCTCGTTGAGGGAGAGGGGCATGAGGAACTTTCGCGCCCGCGTCCGTCCCCAACGGCGCTGGCTGGTCAGGAGCTCGGCGATGGTCATGCTCTCGGTCTCCCAGGGACAGTCTCGAACCACCTCCGCGGCATCCATGTCTCCTCGGGCGATCGCGCGCTTCAGCTCGGCCCGCGCAAGCCGCACCAGGTTGGCTCTCTCCAGTGCCCTCATGTGCTGCGGTGCCTCGGCTGGGGCTGCGATGGTCGATGGTGGTGCCGGTGAGGCAGCTTCCACTGGACTCCTCCCTTCAAGGAATCGATTACTGGGGTTATGTCGCGTCCGGCCGTGGCAACCCATGCCCCTTCCGAGGGACCTGGTCCTACCGGACCGACTCTCTCTTCCCGAACGCCCCGCCAGGGTCGTCTCGGCGAGGAGGCCAAGCTATGTCTTCGGAGCTACGGGCGTCAACCCACCGCCAGCAAAGTTCCGTCCGATCCATTCGCTAAGAGCAACAATTTCGACACATCCCGGGGCTTGTCCAAAACCGGACAAGCAAGAAACTCACCCCACCGGGGGATGTCAAATTTTTGTGACCAAAAAATTAAGTGCGCGGTAGTTCTGGGAAGTCCTGGATGACCCTGGCGATGGTGCCGAGAGCGCCGTCGAGATGCTCGTGCTCATGGGTCGCCATCAGGCTCGTCCGCAGCAGCGCTCCGCCCGGGGGTACGGCGGGGTGGATGGCGACGTTGGTGTAGACGCCGGCGTCGAAGAGGGCCTTCCAGAGGAGTACCGCCTGCCAGTCGTCGCCGACCATCACCGGCACCACCGGCGTCGTGGCCACGCTGCCGTCGGGCAGCGTCCCCGGCTCGACCACCCTGAGCCCGAGGTGGCGCAGGCCCTCGCGCAGGTACTCCGCGTTTGAAAGTAAGCGCTCGAAGAGCTGCGGCCCGTCCTCGCGGATCACCCGCAGCGCCGCCAAGGCGGCGCCGACGGCGGCAGGGACGGCCGAAGCGCTGAAGACGAAGGAGCGCGAGGAGATGCGGAGGTACTCGACAACGTCGGCAGGGCCGGCGATGAAGCCGCCGCACGAGGCGAGGCTCTTGGAGAAGGTCCCCATCCGCAGGTCGACCTCGTCCTCGAGCCCGAAGAGCTCGCAGGCGCCGGCACCGCGGGCGCCGAGAACGCCGGCGCCGTGGGCCTCGTCGACCATCAGGCGGGCGCCGTGGCCCTGGCAGAGCTCGACGATCCGCGGCAGGTCGCAGACGTCTCCCTCCATCGAGAAGACGCCGTCGACGACGACGAGGACGCCGCCCCCGTCCTCGGCCGCCCGCTGCAGCATCTTCTCCAGCTTGTCCATGCGGTTGTGGCGGAAGGGCCGCAGCCTGGCGCCGGAGAGGCGGCAGCCGTCGAGGATCGAGGCGTGGTCGCCGGAGTCACAGATCACCGTGTCGCCGGGGGCGAGGATGGTGCCGATGCAGCCAACGTTCGACTGGTACCCGGTCGTGTAGACGATCGCGTCCTCCTCTTGCATCCACTCGGCCAGCTCACGCTCGAGTTCGAGGTGCAGCGGCGTCGTCCCGTTCAGCAGGCGCGAGCCGGTGACGCCGGTGCCGAAGGTCTCCAGCGCCTCCCGCGCCCCCGCCTTGACCCGCTCGTCGCCGGTCAGGCCGAGGTAGTTGTTGGAGCCGAGCATGATCGTCTCCCGGCCCTCCATCTCGACGACGGGGCCGGCCTGCGAGGTCAGCAGGCGGAAGTAGGGGAGGAGGTCGTGCTCCTTGGCGGCTTCGAGTTGCTCGAGGCGGTCGTGGCTGCGCGCCTTCTCGAAGACGTCGACCGGAGCCTTCGCGGTCTCGCTCATCTCCCCAGAGTGTAGGTTGCGCCCCACATGGCAAGCGTCTCGATCCGCCCCGTGCGCACCCGGCGCGAGCTGAAGCGCATCGTCAAGGTCCCCTTTCACCTGCACCGCGACCATCCGCAATGGGTGCCGCCGCTGATCTTCGACCGGATGCAGTTCCTCGATCGCGCCAAGAACCCCTGGTTCGAGCACGGCGAGGCCGAGTACTTCATCGCCGAGCGCGACGGCGAGCCGGTCGGCCGCATCACCGCCCAGATCGACAGCGGCTGGGACGAGACCCAGGGCGGCAGCGACGGCATGTTCGGGTTCTTCGAGACGGTCGAGGACCGCGAGGTGGCGGCGGCGCTGCTCGGCGCCGCCGAGGCCTGGGTGGCCGAGCGTGGCAGGACGCGGCTGCTCGGGCCCATGGACTTCACGACCAACGACGAGGTAGGCATCCTGATCGAGGGCTACGAGCTGCGGCCGATGATCCTGCAGAACTGGCACCCGCCCTTCTACAAGGAGCTGCTCGAAGGGCTCGGTTACGGCAAGGCCATGGACCTGCTGATGTGGTATCTCGAGCTGGGCAAGCTCAAGGAAGGCGACCAGTTCGCGCCCGAGATCCACGCCGCGGCGGAGAAGGCGCTGCGCGACGAAGGGATCGTGATCCGAAACATCGACAAGGGCAACCTAAAAGAGGAGATGCGCCGCTTCTCGGATGTCTACAACGAGGCCTGGTCCGACAATTGGGGTTTCGTCCCCGCAACGGACGCCGAGGTCGAGTTCCACGCCAAGATCCTCAAGCAGGTGATCGACGAGGACTGGGGTTTCATGGCGGAAAAGGACGGCGAGACCGTCGGGGTCGCCTTCACGTTGCCCGACATAAACCAGGCGCTGGCGAAGGTGCAGGGCCGCTTGCTGCCGTTCGGCTGGCTCAAGTTCCTGCTGGCAAAACGTCGGATCGATCGGGTGCGCGTCTTCGCCCTCGGGGTCAAGGACGACTACCGCCACAGCGGCGTCGCCGCTGGGCTCTATCTCAAGCACCTCGAGGCGGCCAGCCCAGACGGCGTGCCGGGAGGGGAGACCGGCTGGATCCTGGAGACCAACCAGCCGATGAACCGGGCTATGGAGGGGATGGGCGGGAAGATCGTCAAGAAGTACCGTCTTTACGAGCGATCGCTTGACGGAGCCGACCCCCCGCCGCGCTAGAGTCGCCTGGGTGAGTGAGCTGCACGTGGACGCCGAGGTCGTGGCCGAGGAAGACGCCGGCCCGGCCGAGGCCACCGATCCCGTCCGCCGGCTGCCGACCAGCTACGAGCCCGAGGGCTCGGTCCTGCCGGCGCTGCGACCGGAGGTGAAGACCGCCGTCCTCGCGACCGCGGGCGGCGTCCTCGCCGGCGCCGCCACCGTCGCCGCGGTGCGGGCCGTCACCGCCGCCGCCAGGGCGCGGGGTCCCCGCCGCCTCGCCGGTCGCCGCCGTGAGCGCCAGAACGTCGTCGCCAGCCGGTCGTTCCTGGTAGACGTTCACCTCCTCGGCCGCTAGCTTCGGCCGATGGGCCGAAAGTACGCCTATATGGAGGGAAATCGGCCCGTCGAGGTGGAAGTGCGGCCGCCTTCGCCCTATCGGTTGCCGCGCGGCAGCTCGGACCGGACGCTGCGGGTGCGCGGCGGAGTGGCGACGCGGCTGCTCCACGTCGACGGCAGCCCGGTCCTCGTCGGCGCCTGGCAGCCGGCACGCGATCGCGTGCGGTTCCGCGCCGAGGCGATCGACCCGGGCCGGATCACGCGGCCCCGGATCGCGATGCCGCCCTGCCCGGGGCCGGCGGGCCGGGAGCAGCTCGAGGAGGCGATCGCGGCGATGCGCCGGGCGCTCTGGGTCGACGTCGACCTCGGCGACTTCTACCGCCGCTTCCGCCACGACCCGCTGCTGCGGCCGCTGATCCGGCGCCGGCCCGACTTCCGCCCCCAGGGCCGCCCGTGGCCCTGGGAGGCGCTGGCGGCGGCGGTGGTGGGGCAGCTGATCGAGGCCAGGCTCGCGGCGCTGATCGAGCGCCGGATCGCCGGCCGCTGGGGTTGCCGCCTGGGGGACGGGCGGGAGGCGCTGCGCGACGTCCCCGGCCCGACCGCGATCGCCGGCCGCGCCCCGGCCGAATTCGAGCAGCTGGAGCTGGTCGGCAAACGGGCGGCGGCGCTGCGGCGGCTGGCCCGCGACGTCGTCGCCGGGCGCTGCCGGATCGAGAGCCCGGAGGGAGATGGCCGCCTGCTGGCGCTGCCGCAGATCGGTCCCTGGACGGTCCGGTGCCTCGGCCTTTTCGGCCGCAACGAACCGGATTCGCTGCCGGCCGGGGACCTCGGCTACATCAAGCTCGTCGGCCGTCTCAAAGGCGGCGGCCGGCGGGCGACGATCCCCGAGGTGGAAGAGTTCTACGCGCCGTATGAGCCCTACCGCGGGCTGGTCGGATGTCTGACGCTGGCCGGGCTCCACCACTCCGTCGCCGCCGGGCCGCCGATGCGCCTGGCTGCATAGCTCAAGCCCGGTCAGGCACGGGCCGATGAGCGAGGTGGATGCGTGAGCCCGCCGACAGGAACTGGTCTGAAGACGAGGTAAAGGGCTTCCTCGACCAGCTCGCCGCCGGTGGGCACGACTTCCGCCGCCTGATCGAGCGGCTGCCGGTGATCGTCTACACCGCCGAGCTCGGCGAGCGCGGCCGCTGGCGCTACGTCAGCCCCCAGGTCGAGGAGATCCTCGGCTTCCGCCCGGAGGACTTCGTCCGCGACCCGGGCCTCTGGGCCAGCCTCCTGCACGCCGAGGACCGGGAGCGGGTGCTGGCGCTCGAAACCGAGCAGGACCTCGGCAGCCGCGACACGACCCCGGTCGAATACCGGATCCACACCCGCGACGGCGGCGTCGTCTGGATCCACGATGAGGCGGTCCTGGAAGCCGACGAGGACGGCGTCCCGGTCTGGCACGGGGTCATCTACGACGTCAGCGAGCGCAAACAGGCCGAGGCCGAGCTGCAGCGCGCCCTCTCCCAGCAGGCGGTCGTCGCCCGGCTCGGCGAGCGGGCGATGCAGAACGGCGACCCGCAGGAGATGATGGAGGCCGCAACCGACCTGATCGGCAGGGTCGACGGCGTCCACAGCGCCTGCATCTGGGAGCTCGCCCGCGACGGCCGCCGCCTCAACCTCCGCGCCGGTCTCGAGGACGCCGTGATCGGGGCCGGGCGACGCGTTTCCGCCTCCCGCGACTCCCACGCCGGCGCCGCCCTCGACACCGGCACCCACGCGATCGTCGCCGACTGGAACCAGGAGACCCGCCACACGATGCCGCCGGTCCTGCGCGTCTTCGGCGCCGCCAGCAGCCTCGCCGTCGTCATCGACGGGAAGAACAGGCCTTTCGGCGTCCTCGACGTCCACGCGACCGATCCTCACCGCTTCAGCGCCAAGGACGTTCCCTTTGTCCAGGCCGCCGCCAACGTACTCGCCGACGCGATCGAGCGCCACGCCGCCGACCAGGCGCTGCGCTACCGCGTCCTCCACGACTCTCTCACCGGCCTGCCGAACCGGCTCAGTTTCGTCGACGCGCTCGGCGAGTCGCTCGACAAAGCGGCCGTCTCCGGCTCCCCGGTCGGGATCCTCTTCCTCGACCTCGACCACTTCAAGCTGATCAACGACAGCCTCGGCCACCACGCCGGCGACGCCCTGCTGCGGGCGGTTGCCCCGCGGCTGCGCTCGCACCTGCGTCCGGGCGACGTCGTCGCCCGCTTCGGCGGCGATGAGTTCGGGATCCTGATCGACCGCCTCGCCGACGAAGCCGAGGCGCTGGCGATCGCCGACCGGGTCGCCTCCGCCTTCACCCAGCCCTTCTCGCTCGACGGCGTCGACCACTTCGTCAGCGCCAGCATCGGCGTCGCCGTCTCCCGCGCCTCCGAAGAGCGCACGATCAACGCCGAGCTCTTGATCCGCGATGCCGACGCGGCGATGTACCGGGCCAAGGAAGGCGGCCGAGCCCGCTGCGTCCTCTTCGACGCCGAGATGCGCGCCGGGGCGGTGCGCCGGCTCGAGGTCGAACGCGAGCTGCGGCACGCGGTCGAGCGCGACGAGCTGGCGCTCCACTACCAGCCGGTGGTCAACCTGCGCTCGGGGGAGATCACCGGCCTGGAGGCGCTGGTCCGCTGGCGCCACCCGGAGCGGGGGACGCTCGACCCCGCCGAATTCGTCTCGATCGCCGAGGACAGCGGCCTGATCGAGCCGATCGGCCGCTGGGTCCAGGAACGCGCCTGCCGCCAGGCGCTGGAGTGGCACCAGCTGCGGCCCGACGCGCGGCCGCTCGACGTCGCCGTCAACCTCTCCGCGCGCCAGGTGGCCCATCGCGACCTGCCCGACGTCGTCGAGGAGGTGATCGCCCGCACCGGTCTCGACCCCATCCACCTACGGCTGGAGATCACCGAGGGGGTCCTGGTCGAGGAGTCGGCGACGGCGATCTCCTCGCTGCAGAAGCTGAACGAGCT
>JBIOVP010000031.1:0-31877 GCA_044867815.1 Solirubrobacterales bacterium
GATCGGCTACGACGAGGTCGTCCCGGTCGACCAGAACCACGCCCAGTTCGTCGCCCCGCTGACGATCAAGACCCTGCGCGAAGCGCCGGCCGAGCCCTGGTTCATGTCGGTCGGCTTCTTCGAGACCCACCGCGAATTCGCCGCCCCGACCTCGGTCCGCGACACCCTCTACTCGCTGCCGCCGGCGAACCTGCCGGACACCCGGGCGACCCGTCGCGACATGGCCGAGTTCAAGGCCAGCGCCCGCTCGCTCGACCAGGGCATCGGCGCCGTCCTCCACGCCCTCCACGACTTCGGCCTGGTCGAGAACACCGTCGTCATCTGCACCACCGACCACGGCATCGCCTTCCCCGGCGCCAAGGCGACCCTGTTCGACCGCGGCACCGGGGTGATGATGATCGTCCGCGGTCCCGGCTTCGGCGGCGGCAAGGTCGTCGACGCCCCGGTCAGCCACCTCGACGTCTTCCCGACCCTCTGCGACATCTCCGGCGCCGAGCACGCCGACTGGCTGCAGGGGACCTCGCTGATGCCGCTGGTCCGGGGGGAGGTCGAGAGCCTCCACGACGCGATCTTCACCGAGACGACCTTCCATGCCGCCTACCAGCCCCACCGGGCGATCCGGACCGAGCGTTGGAAGTACATAAGGAGGTTTGACGAATACCCGCATCCGGTGCTCGCTAACTGCGACGACAGCGACACCAAGGACCTCCTGGTCGAGGCCGGGTGGGGGGAGCAGGAGGTCGCCGAGGAGCAGCTCTACGACCTGGTGCTCGACCCGCAGGAGGGTCGGAACTGTGCCGGCGACCCCGGCAGGGCCGAGGTGCTGGCGGAGCTGCGCGAGCGCCTCGACGCCTGGATGCGGGAGACCGACGACCCGCTGCTGGAGGGGCCGGTGGCGCCGCCCGAGGGGGCGATCGTCAACGAGCAGTGGCAGGTCTCGCCCGACGACCCGGTGCGGATCGTCAAGGCCGGCTCCACGGCCGCTCCATCCAGGTGAGGCAGGTCCAGCCCGGGATCAGCTCCCCGAGCGGGTCGCGGCTCTCGCCGTAGGAGAAGGTGCTGAGGCCGCAGTTGTGGGAGCCGAGGTTCCAGAGCCCGGCCGCCATCGGCGCCTGAAAGCCGTCGCCGAGGACCGAGTCGAGGAGGAAGAAGCGGGTGAAGATCCCGTGGGTGATGAGCAGCGGCAGCTCGCCGGCCTCGCCGCGCTCCAGCTCCGCCTTCAGCTGCCGCACCCGGCCGACGGCCTGCTCGAAGGTCTCGCCCGAGGTCAGCTCGCCGGTGTACCCGATCTCCTCCGGCTCCAGCCCGAGTGCCTCGCCCACCGCCTGCGCCGTTTCCCGCGCTCGCCGCAGCGGGCTGCTGAGCAGGCGGGTGACGCCGAGCTCGCGCAGCCCGCCTCCGGCGGCGTGCGCCTGTTCGAGCCCCTTCTCGGTCAGCTTGTCGCTGTCGGAGTGGGCGGCCGGCTCGCCGCTGCGGGCGGCGTTGTGGACCGACTCACCGTGGCGGAGGAAGAGCGCTCTCATTCGGCGGTGGGAGCGGCACCCGCGACGACGTTGACGAAATTCTCCAGGTGCTTGGTGGTCCAGCACTCGAAGGCGCCGTCGCAGTAACGCTCGTAGGCGGCCATCACCGAGTCGCCGTAGTTCCAATAGAGTTTCGGCTCCGGGTTGAGCCAGAACAGGCGCCCCGCCTTCTCGGCGATCCGGCCGAAGACCTCGGCGTGCGGCTCACGGCCGTTGGTGCGGGCGTCGCCGAGGACGATCACGGTCGAGCGCGGGTCGAGCTCTTCGGAGATCTCGGTCAGGAACTCGAGCCAGACGCGGCCGTAGTCGGTGTAGCCGGAGACGTCGGCGACGCCGCCCTCGGAGGAGATTTTCTGGGCGATCGCGGCGAAGTCGCGCTCGTGCTCGAAGACGTCGGTCACCTCGGAGATCCGCTCGATGAAGACGAAGCTGCGCAGCTTGCGGAAGGAGTCGTGGAGGGCGTGGAGGACCGAGAGGAAGAAGACCGAGGCCGAGGTGACCGAGGTGGAGACGTCGCAGAGGACGTAGATCTCCGGCCGCCGCGGCCGCTTCGGCCGGTAGCGCAGCCGCAGCGGCACGCCGCCGGTCTCCAGCGAGGCGCGCATCGTCCGCCGCACGTCGACGTGCTGGCCCTTGCGGCGGCCCCGCTGTTCGTGCCCGAGCGTCGCCAACCGCCGCTTCATCTGCGAGACGGCGCGGTGGACGGCGGCGAGGTCCTGGGTCGGGCTGGTCGGCAGCGCCCGGTCGAGCTCGGCCAGGGGCCGGGAGGGAGGCAGGGTCTCGGTCCGCTCGATCAGGTCGCGCTCCAGCTCGCGCCGCAGGTGGCGCTCGAACCCGGTCAGCTGGTCGCGGTCGATCGGCGGCCGCTCACTGCCGTCCTCGGCCGGCGGCTGCGACCCCGCGGTGAGCCCGAGGGTGCGGCGGATCCGCTGTACGTCGACGCCGACCACGCCCGATCCCTCGCCTTTGCCGAAGGCGGCGATCGCCAGCCGCGCCAGGTCGCGCATCGCGTCCTCGTCGCCGGCCGCGATCGCCTCGCGGATCGCGTCGGAGAGCTCGTCCATGTCGAAGCGCTCGCCGTCGCCGGCCGGTGGGCCACCCTCGGCGTGCTCGGTTACCCCGCGCTGCACCGCCTCGGCCTCGGCGGTGCGGAAGAAGTAGCGGTCGAAGAGCAGCTCGAAGACGCGGCGGTCGTCCTGGGACTTGGCGATCGTCGTCGCCAGCGCCACGCGGAAGTCGGCGCGCGAGGTCCAGCCGACCTCGCCGAGGGCGGCGAAGGCGTCGAGGATCTCCGAGGTGCCGACCGCCACCCCCTCGCCGCGCAGCTCCTCGCAGAAGCCGAGCAGCTTCGCCGCCATCCCCGGCGGCCCGGCCTCAGCCCTCGGTCCGTAGGGGGTCGGCAAGTTTCACCCCGACCCGCTCGGCGACGAGGTCGATGTCGGTGCGGTGCTTGACGATGATCGACATCGATCGGGTGAAGGTCTCGCGGTCGATGTCCTCGGCGCCCAGCAGCAGGAGCGTTCGGGCCCAGTCGATCGACTCGGCGATCGAGGGCGGCTTCTTCAGGTCGAGCGAGCGGACCATGCGGATCACCTCGACCAGCTTCCGCGCCAGGGTCTCGGAGATCTCCGGCGCGTGCAGGCGGACGATCTCCATCTCCCGCTCGATCTCCGGGTAGTCGAGCCAGAGGTAGAGGCAGCGCCGCTTCAGTGCCTCGGTCAGCTCACGTGAGTCGTTCGAGGTGAGGACGACGATCGGCATCGTCGTCGCCTCGATCCGCCCCAGCTCGGGGATCGTGATCTGGAAGTCGGAGAGGAGCTCGAGCAGCATCGCCTCGAACTCCTGGTCGGTCTTGTCGATCTCGTCGATCAACAGCACCACCGGCTCGGGGCTGGCGATCGCCTGCATCAGCGGCCGCTCGAGCAGGAAGTCGGCGCTGAAGATGTCGTCCTGGACGTCTTCCCAGCCGGCCTCGCCGCCGGCCTGGATCCGTAGCAGCTGCTTGCGGTAGTTCCACTCGTACATCGCCTTCGCCTCGTCGAGCCCCTCGTAGCACTGCAGCCGCACCAGCTCGCGGCCGCTGGCGCGCGAGAGCGCCTTCGCCAGCTCGGTCTTGCCGACCCCGGCCGGGCCCTCGACGAGGACCGGCTTGCCGAGCTTCTGGGCGAGGAAGGAGACGAGCGCGGCGGGCTCGTCGGCGAGGTAGCCGACCGCGGCCAGGGACTGCTTCACCTCTGCGACGGAGCCTTCGGCCATCCCGCCGATGATAATCAGGCACCCGTGCTGGTTTCCGTGCTCGCCCTCACGCAGGCGCCCCTGGCGTTGCTGCCGCACAGCCCGACGCCCTACATCGCGCTGATGCTGGGGGGCTTCGCGATCGGCATCCTCGGCCACCTCACCCGCGCCCGCTGGCTGGTCGCCGCCGGCGTCATCCTGATCTTCCTCGGGGCGCTGCTCTTTCCCCTCCTCGCCAACGTCACCACCGAGGACCGGCCACCGCCGATCGAGGAATCCCGCGGGGATAGCGGCGAATAGAGCCGGGTAGGTTCGACCCATGGGACGCCTCGACGAAACCGACCTCTCGCTCGACCTCGGCAGGCAGGAGGAGGAAGAGGGGCTGAAGCGGGAGGGCGCGCGGCTGGCGCAGCTACGGCTCACCCTGGGCGGGCTGATCGGCGAGTGCCGGGTCGGCCCGCCGCTGGTCGTCGTCTTCGAGGGCTGGGACGCCTCCGGCAAGGGGGGCGCGATCAAGCGCCTGGTGGCGCCGCTGGACCCCCGCCACGTCCGCGTCTCCCAGTTCGCCGCGCCGACCCCCGACGAGAAGCGCCACCACTTCCTCGGCCGCTTCTGGCCGGCGCTGCCGGGCTGGGGCGGAATGACCGTCTTCGACCGCTCCTGGTACGGCCGGGTCCTGGTCGAGCGGGTCGAGGGCTTCGCCGGCGATGAGCAGTGGCGCCGCGCCTACGGCGAGATCAACGATTTCGAGCGCACCCTCGCCGACGAGGGCGCGATCATCGCCAAGTTCTGGATGCACGTCTCACCCGAGGAGCAGCTGAAGCGGTTCGAAGCCCGCGCCAGGGACCCGCTGAAGTCGTGGAAGCTGACCGACGAGGACTGGCGCAACCGCGAGAAACGGCCGCAGTACGAGGCGGCGGTGGAGGAAATGCTGGAGCGGACCGACCGCGAGAACGCGCCCTGGCGGGTTGTCCCGGCCGAGTCGAAGCGGTTCGCCCGGGTAGAGGTAATCCGCCTGATTAATCAAGAAATCGAAAGTGGAATGCTGCGCTCAGGGCAAGAACCGCCGCCACCGCCGTAAACTCCCGCCCCGGCCCTGTTCTCGAGCATGAGGAGTTCCATCCCTTGACCCGTTTTCGAATTCTTGCGCTGTTCACCATGCTGGTCGCGGTTGCGGCGGTCCTTTCGGCATGCGGAGGCGGCGACGACAGCAGTGGTAGCAGCGACGAAGACCCGCAGAAGGTGATCGAAAACGCCAGCCTTGAAGGGGTGAAAAGCGGCGAATTCGACCTTTCGCTGGACGTCAAATCCGAAGGTAAGGAAGGCGGCGAAGTCGAAGTCAGCCTCGGCGGTCCCTTCGAAGCCGGCGCCAAAGGGGAATTACCGCAGGCCGAAGTCAAAGCTGAAGCGAACGGGTCAGCCGACGGTGAAGATCTCAACTTCGACGCAGGGCTGACTCTCCTCGCGGACCACGGCTTCGTCGAATACGAAGGCACCCCCTACGAAATCGACCCGACCACCTTCGCGTTGCTGAAGTCGGCCTTCGAACGGTCCCAGCAGCAGGAAGGCGAAAGCGGTGACATCACCGCCTGCCAGAAGGCGGCAGAAGGAATCAAATTCAGCCAGTTCGCCGAGGAACTCGTCAACGAAGGGGATGTTGACGTCGAGGGAACCTCGACGACCAAAATCAGCGGCGACCTCAACGTCGAAGGTGGCGTCGACGCCTTGATCCAGCTGACTGAAGATCCGGCCTGCAGCTCGCAGCTGGAAGCGGCCGGCCCGCTGCCGATCAAGGAACTCGAAGAAGCCAAGGGCGAACTTTCGAAGGCGATCAAGCAGGCGCATGTAGACCTCTACGTCGGCGACGACGACATCGTCCGCAAGGTGGCGGCGGAAATGACGATTCAGCCACCCGACGCAAGCGACGAAAAAGTCGAACTGGAGATGGAACTTTTGTTGACCGGTGTCAACGAGGAGCAGAGTTTCTCCGAACCATCCAACGCCAAACGGCTTGAAGATCTCTTCAAAGAGATCGGGGCGGACCCGCTGGAACTGTTGGAAGGAGCCGAAGAAGGTCTCGGGGGGCTGCTCGAAGGCCTCGGCAGTTCACCCCCGGGAGCATCGGGCTGAGTTAGCCCGTAGTCCCCGCCCTCGTGCCCAACGGTAGGCCCAGCTTTAACGCGTCCTTTTTCAGGACGCCGATGGGCTGGCCCTACCTGCTGACGCCGCTGATCCCGGTCGCGGTCGTCCTCGAGCTGGTGCACGCGTCGGCGACGATCGTCTTCGCCGCCTCGGCGCTGGGGATCATCCCGACCGCGGCGCTGATGGGGCGCGCCACCGAGGAGCTGGCGGCGCGCTCGGGGCCGGGGATCGGCGGCCTCCTCAACGTCACCTTCGGCAACGCGCCGGAGCTGATCATCGCCCTCTTCGCCCTCGGGCAGGGGCTGCAGGAGGTGGTCAAGGCCTCGATCGTCGGCTCGATCATCGGCAACATGCTGCTCGTCCTCGGGGCGGCGATGCTGGCCGGCGGTCTGGGACGCGACAAACAGACCTTCAGCCGCACCAGCGCCAGCATCCAGACGACGATGTTGATGCTGGCCGGCGCGGCGCTGATCATGCCGGCGATCTTCGAGCTGGTCGAGGGCAAGGGATTGCCCGCCCCGGGCGCCGAGTCGATCAATTACGGCGGCACCGTCGAGCACCTCTCGCTGGCGGTCGCGATCGTCCTCATGATCACCTACGTGATCGGGCTCGTCTTCTCGCTGAAGACCCACCGCGCCCTCTTCAACCCCGAGTACGAGGAGGAAGACACCTGGGGCTGGTCGACCCGCACCTCGGTGATCGCGCTGGCCGTCGCCGGGGTTCTCGTCGGGGTGATGTCGGAGGTACTCGTCGGCTCGATCACCGAGGCCTCGGAGTCGGTCGGCCTCTCCGAGTTCTTCATCGGCGTCATCGTCGTCGCGATCGTCGGCAACGCAGCCGAGCACTGGGTCGCGGTCCTGGTCGCGATGAAGGACAAGATGGACCTGGCGGTCAACATCGCGATCGGCTCCAGCGCCCAGATCGCCCTCTTCGTCGCCCCGGTGCTGGTGATCGCCTCCTTCTTCATCGGCCCCTATCCGCTGGCGCTCGTCTTCAACGGCTTCGAGCTGGGGGCGATCCTGCTGGCGATCCTGGTCGGCAACCACGTCACCACCGACGGCGAGTCGACCTGGTTCGAGGGCGCGCAGCTGCTGGCCGTGTACTTTGTCTTCGGCCTGGCCTTTTACTTCGCCTGAGGTCCGGCTCGGCCGGGTCGATAGCCTGCGCCGATGGAAGCCCTCCTCCTTCTCGTCAGCTTCGCGATCGTCCTCACCGGCGCGCTGATTTTCACCAACGCGGTGGAGTGGATCGGCCACCGGCTCGAGGTCGGGGTGGGGGCGGTGGGGAGCATCCTCGCCGCGGTCGGGACGGCGATGCCGGAGACGCTGATCGCGATCGTCGCCCTGGTAAGCGTCAACGAGCGCTCCGAAGATGTTGCCATCGGCGCAATCGTCGGCGCCCCCTTCCTGCTCGGCACCCTGGCGATGGGGCTGGTCGGACTCTTCGCCTACCTCTACCGCGACAAACGAGACCAAGGCCTGCAGTTGAACGTCCACCGGCCGACGCTCGAGCGCGATCTCCTCTTCTTCCTCGTTCTTTTCGCCCTCGGCGGTCTGCTCGCCTGGGGGCCGCCGGCGGAAGTGCGGATCCCGCTCGGGATCGCCTTCATCCTCGCCTACGTCTTCTACATCCGCCTGACGCTGAAGGGCGGGGGAGACGTCCAGAGCGAGGAGTCGCTCAACCCGTTGATCTTCGAGCGGCGGCCCGACCGGCGCGAAGACCCGGCGCTGATCCTCTGCGTGATCCAGCTGCTGGTCGGCTTGGGGGCGATGGTCGGCGGCGCCCACCTCTTCGTCGAGGAGCTCCTCCACATCGCCGAGAGCCTCGGGGTCGAGCCGCTGGTGCTGGCACTGATCCTGGCGCCGCTGGCGACCGAGCTGCCGGAGAAGGTAAACAGCTTCTTCTGGGTGCGGGAAGGCAAGGACGCGCTGGCGCTTGGCAACATCAGCGGCGCGATGGTCTTCCAGTCGATGATCCCTGTGGGAATCGGCTTGATCTTCACCGACTGGGACCTGAGCTGGACCGCGATCCTCTCGATCGGCCTCGGCCTCGCCGGCGGCCTCCTCGCCTACGAGAGTCTGCACCTGGCGCGGCGCTTCAAACTACCCGCCGTGATCGGCTGGTTTGCGCTTTACACCACGTTCCTCGTGGCCGTTGTGATCAGCGCCTGACCGGCGAGTTCGCCTAGCGCCTTCAACACCAGTTCGTCGTGTTTTTTGGGCTTGACTTTCGGTAAGACCTTGGCGATCTTCCCCTTCGGGTCGATGACGAAAGTCGCGCGGGCGACACCCATGTATTTGCGCCCGTACATCGACTTCTCGACCCAGGTCCCGTACTTATCGGCGACGGCGTGGTCGGCATCGGCGAGCAGGGTGAAGTCGAGGTCGTATCTGCCGGCGAACCTGTCGATGTCCCTGACCTCGTCGGGTGAGATCCCGATCACCCGCGCGCCGGCAGCCTCGTAGTCGGCGCGCCGGTCGCGGACGCCGCAGGCCTGGGTGGTGCAGCCGGAGGTGTTTGCCTTCGGATAGAAGTAGAGAACGACCGTCTGACCCTTCAGGTCGGAGAGCTTCACCTTCTCGCCGTTCTGATCGGGCAGCGCGAAGCCGGGAGCTTTGTCTCCCTCGGAGAGCACCGCCTACTCCTCCGGCTCGGGGTCCGGTTCGGGCCGTTCCTCTTCCTCTTCGAGGTCGTCATCGCTCTTTTCAAGCGCGTCGGCGCCGAGCGAGTCGCCCTGGCTGCTCGTCTCGAAGGCCTCGAGCACCCGGTCGCGCCCCTCTTCGTCGACGGGAACGTCGTCGGAGACCCGGACCCACTCCGCCCCTTGGCGGCCCTCAAGGTCGTCGAAGACCTCCTGGTCGACCGCGGCGGAGTCGTCGACGATCACGACCACCTCGGTCTGGGGGTTGAAGTAGGTCCCCGGTTGATTCAGCATCTCCTCGACCTCGTAGAGGTTCTCCGCGGATCCGGCCATCAGCTCGATCCTATGAGATCGGCCAGCTGCCGTTCGGTCTCCGCCTCGACGTCGAGCGGCTCCAGGCCTTCGCGCAGCAGCCGTTCGTTGCGGGCGACGACCAGCTGCCGCACCTCGGCCCGCAGCTCGGCGTCCATCGCCTCCTCTCCCCGTGGCTGCTCGGCCGCGGCGAGCAGGCGCTCGGCTTCCGCTTCGACGTCCAGCGGCGCCTCGCCGCGCTGCCGTCGGCGCTCGGATTTCGCCTCCAGCATCTGCCGCACCTCGGCCGCCTGGATCGCGGGGTCGACCGGCGGGTCGGGGCCGCCCCGTTTCCGCGGGCGCTCGTTGAGAATCGCGAACGGTCCGCCGCCCATCGTCTCCCAGCCGCCGCCGACCCGCTTCAGCAGCAGGCCGATCAGCGGCGCCGCGATCCCGGTGAAGACGAGCAGGACGACGCCCTTCTGCAGCGCCGAAAGAGCCAGCGGAAGGACCATCGGATAAGGGTAGAGGCCGCTTTCCGAACTGGCCTGTTGTGACGATCCGTCCCTCTTGTCCGCTCCTGTCCGCTAACCTTGAGGACCGGTTGACTGACCAGTCAATCGGTGGAACGTCAGGCTGGCCCCGGCGCTCCCGCGGACTTCAGAAGAAATCGAAGAAAAGGAGCGCCGACCGGTGGTCGACTTCACCCTCACCGACGAGCAGAAGGACCTGCGCGAGCTGGCTCACAGCTTCGCCGAGAAAGACATGCGCACTGTCGCCTGGGAGTACGACAAGGATGGCACCTGGCCGCAGGACGTGATCGAGAAGGCCTGGGAGGTCGGGTTGATGAATACCCACATCCCCGAGGCCTACGGCGGTCCCGGCCTCGACTACCTCTCCGGCTGCCTGATCGAGGAGGAGTTCGGTTGGGGCTGCTCCGGGATCGGCACTTCGCTGGCCGCCAACGGCCTCGCCTCGGCCCCGATCACCCTCGGCGGCTCCGAGGAGACGAAAAAGAAGTACCTGGGGATGCTGAGCGAAGCCCCCAAACTCTGCTCCTTCGGCCTCACCGAGCCCGACGCCGGCTCCGACGTCTCGGGGATGAAGACCAAGGCCGTGAAGAACGGCGACAAATACGTCCTCAGCGGCTCCAAGTGCTTCATCACCAACGGCACCTACGCCGACTACTTCACCGTCTTCGCCAAGACCGACCCCGAGGCCGGCCACCGCGGCATCAGCGCCTTCGTCGTCGACGCCGACCTCCCCGGGGTCTCCGTTGACAAGAAGGAGGACAAGATGGGTCAGCGGGCCTCCAACACCGCGACCATCTCCTTCGACGAAGTCGAGGTCCCGGCCGAGAACCTCCTGGCCGAGGAAAACAAGGGCTTCAAACTGGCGATGATGACCCTCGACCGGACCCGCCCCGGCGTCTCGGCGATGGCCGTCGGCATCGCCCGCGCCGCACTCGAGTACGCGACGGACTACTCGAAAGAACGGGTTCAGTTCGGCGTCCCGATCGCGATGCACCAGGCGATCCAGTTCATGATCGCCGACATGGCGACCAAGGTCGAGGCGGCCCGCCTGCTGACCTGGAACTCGGCCTTCCTGCTCGACCAGGGCGTCCGCAACTCGAAGGTCTCCTCGATGGCCAAGCGCTTCGCCGCCGATTCGGCGATGGAGGTCACCACCGACGCCGTCCAGGTCTACGGCGGCTACGGCTTCATCAAGGAGTACCCGGTCGAGAAACTGATGCGGGACTCGAAGATCATGCAGCTCTACGAGGGCACCAGCCAGATCCAGCGCCTCGTGATCGCCAAAGAAGTCCTGCTCCCCCGCCAGGAAAGCACTCCGGCGCCGGATGCCAAGGCTCAGGCCTCCGAGCAGAGCCAGTCCGAGCAGGCCGCCGCGACGGTCTAGATCTAAGCGTCAAGGGTTTCACCAAGCCGCCGGCCCGAGGGTCGGCGGCTTTTTTGTGCGCTCGGAGCGTGGTCGCGGGACGCACAGCAGCGGGGTAGGGGGCGAAAACAGGGTGTGGTTGAGCTTAGGCCTCTTATGGAGGCTGAAGCTCAACCACACCCCGCGCGGCGGCGGGTTGGTCACGGCGATTTAGCGCGGCTCGCGAATCGCCAGCACGGAGTCGTGTCGGTAGGGCAACTGCACGCCTTGGGCTACTCGAAGGGTTCTATTGAAAAGGCGGTCAAGGGCGGTCGCCTCCACACGCTCGATCGGAGCGTTTACGCGGTGGGGCATACGAACCTGTCGCTCCACGGGCAGTGCTTCGCGGCGGTGTTTGCTTGTGGGCCGGGAGCGGTGTTAAGCCATCACTCGGCGGCCTGGCTGCATGGCCTGGCACGGTGGCAGCCGGCGCCGTTTCACGTGACGGGACCAGTGGCGCGACGGCCACGGTTGCCGGTGCGGATTCACCGGGCACGAAGGTTGATGGAAGTCGACTGGGTCGCGATCGAAGGAATTCCGGTCACCGCGGTGCCGCGGATGCTGCTGGATCTCGCCGCTGCGGTGAAGTACGAACAGCTGGAGAAGCTTGTCGAGCGGACTGAAGAACGCGGGCTCTTCGACCTGCGGGCGGTGGAAGGGCTGCTGGCGCGGACGGTGGGGCATCACGGGCACAAGCGCCTGCGAACGGCCATCGCGCTCTACCAGCCCACGAGCTTCACTCGTTCCGGGCTCGAGAAGCGGTTCCTGGAGCTCGTCATCGCTGCCGGCCTTCCCCAACCCCATACGAACTACGTCGACCATGGGTTCGAGCTCGATTGCTACTGGCCTGAGTACCGGTTCGCGGTTGAACTCGACGTCTTCGAGACGCACGGAACCCGCGCCGCCTTCGAGCGGGACCGCAAGCGGCACGAGGATCTCCTGCTGGCCGGGATCGAGATGATCCGGGTCACCGGGCCGCGCCTCGAACGGGAACCGGAGGAGGTGATCCGACGAGTCGCTCGGTTCCTCAGCGAGCGGGCGCCTTATCTCGCTGCTTCGAAGCCTTCAGCCGCGTGATTTTGTCGAGCTCGACCTTTCGCAGGCGGATCGCCTCGGGGGTGATTTCGACGCACTCGTCCTCGCGGACGAACTCAACCGAGGCTTCGAGGGAGAGGCGGACGGGCGGCGCCAGCCTCTCGAGGACGTCGGCGCTGGCGGCCCGCATGTTGGTCTGCTGTTTGGCCTTGGTCGGGTTGACGTCGAGGTCCTCGGAGCGGGAGTTCTCGCCGACGATCATCCCTTCGTAGACCTCCTCGCCGGAGCCGACGAAGAGCCGGCCGCGGTCCTGCAGGCTCATCAGCGAGTAGCTGGCGGTCTGGCCGCGGCGGTCGGCGACGAGGGAGCCGGTCTGGCGCGTGCGCAGTTCGCCCGCCCACGGCTCCCAGCGGTCGAAGACGTGGTGCATCAGGCCGCTGCCGCGGGTGACGGTGAGGAACTCGGTGCGGAACCCGATCAGGCCGCGGGCCGGCACCAGGTACTCCATCCGCACCCAGCCGGTCGAGTGGTTGACCATCTGCTCCAGCCGCCCCTTGCGCCCGGCCAGCATCTGGGTGACGTCGCCGACGTGCTCCTCCGGGACGTCGATCGCCAGGCGCTCGACGGGCTCGTGCGTCCTACCTTCGATCTCGCGCGTCACCACCTGCGGCTGCCCGGCGGTCAGCTCGTAACCCTCGCGCCGCATGATCTCCAGCAGCACGACCAGCTGCAGCTCGCCGCGCCCCTGCACCTCCCAGGCGTCCGGCCGTTCGGTCTCCTTGACCCGCAGCGAGACGTTGCCGACCAGCTCGGCGTCGAGGCGGGAGAGGATCTGGCGCGCGGTCAGCTTGTCGCCGCCCTGGGTGCCGGCGAGCGGCGAAGTGTTGATCCCGATCACGATCGAAAGCGAGGGCTCGTCGACGGTGATCACCGGCAGCGGCCGCGGGTCCTCGGAGTCGGCCAGCGTCTCCCCGATCGTCACCTCTTCGATCCCGGCGACAGCGATGATTTCACCCGGCCCGGCCTCCTCGGCGACGACCCGCTCCAGGCCTTGCGTGACGTAAAGCTCGGAGACCGCCGCTCGCTGGACAGCGCCGTCGGCCCGGCACCAGGCGATCTGCTGCCCGGAGCGGATCGTCCCCTGGTGCACGCGGCAGATCGCCAGCCGTCCCACGTAGGGGGACGCGTCGAGGTTGGTCACGTGCGCCTGTAGCGGCGCCGCCTCGTCGTACCGGGGCGCCGGGATCTTCTCCAGCATCAGCTCCAGCAGCGGCTTCAGGTCCTCGCCCTCGACCCCCTCCTCCAGCGAGGCCCAGCCGTCCTTGGCGTTGGTGTAGACGATCGGGAAGTCGATCTGCTCGGAGTCGGCGTCGAGATCGATGAAGAGCTCGTAGACCTCGTCGACGACCTCGGCGATCCGCGCGTCAGGACGGTCGACCTTGTTGACGACGAGGACGATCGGCAGTTTCCGCTCCAGCGCCTTGCGCAGCACGAACCGGGTCTGCGGCAGCGGCCCCTCGCTGGCGTCGACCAGCAGCAGCGCGCCGTCAACCATCGTCAGCGCCCGCTCGACCTCGCCGCCGAAGTCGGCGTGGCCCGGCGTGTCGACGATGTTCAGCTTCACGTCGCCGTAGGTGACCGCGGTGTTCTTGGCGAGGATCGTGATCCCCTTCTCGCGCTCGAGGTCCATCGAGTCCATCACCCGCTCGGCGACCTCCTGACCCTTGCGGAAGGTGCCGGTCTGGTGCAGCATCGCGTCGACCAGGGTGGTCTTCCCGTGGTCAACGTGGGCGATGATCGCGATGTTCCGAAGTTTGTCCTGAGTCGTCATCGAGGAATGAGAGTAGGGAACTGGCTCCAGCCAAGAAGAAGCCCGCCTGAAAAGGCGGGCTTCGGACTGCTGGAAGCGTTTAGCGAAGCTACTGCTGCTGAACGCTCGCGGCGGCCGGGCCCTTGGGGCCTTCTTCGGACTCGTAGCTCACTTTGGCGCCCTCGGTCAGGGACTTGAAGCCCTCGCCCAGGATGGCGCTGTGATGAACGAAGACGTCCTTCGAGCCGTCGTCGGGCGTGATAAACCCGTAGCCCTTGTCGTCGCTGAACCACTTGACAGTTCCAGTCGGCATGCATTGCCTCCACTTCATGTGCTGCGAACGCGGAGGATGCGATGAAGCAACGACTGCGAGCGCTACGCACAACTTTCGCCGGTATCCACCGGCCCTAACGCAGGGGACCGTAGCAGGATCACCCCCCGCAGCCCCGCCAAAGAAGACTTTACTTGCCTCCGGTTGTGCCGATATAGAAACAAGTGATGTCCTCGGGTTCCGCAGTTCATCGCCTGGTGCTGGTCTTCGCGGCCGCGTGCGCGGCCCTGCCCGCCTCCGCCGCGGCTGCCGGCGGCCCCAGCCCGCTCTCGTCCCCGCTGGAAGAGCTGGCGGAGCCGGCCGTCGCCGCCAAGCCCCTGGCCGCCCAGGCCCATCAGCTCGGCCTCCCGGTGGACGGCCCCGGCAGCCTCGTGCGCGACGGCGGACGGGTGCTCGTCACCGCCCGCGTCCCTGACGGGCTCACTGCCGCCCTCCCCGGGCTGCGGGGAGCCGGCGCGCGAATCGTCAGCGCCGGTGCCGCGACCCGGACGGCGACCCTCGCCGTCACTCCCTCGCGCCTGCCCGAAGTCGCCGCCGTCCCGGGCGTCAGCGCCGTCTGGCAGGTGCGGGCACCGGTCTCCTTCACCCCGGAAGGGCAGTGCGAAGGAGGCGCCGCGATCTCGGAGGGGCTGGCGCAGCTGCAGGTCGACGACGCTCGCGCCGCCTTCGAACTGCGCGGCAAAGGGCAGACGATCGGCGTCCTCTCCGACTCCTACGACAGCCCCGAAGCGGATTCGACCGACGCCCCGGACGACGTCCTCTCCGGCGATCTCCCCGGGCCGGCGGGAACCTGCTCCGAGCAGCAGCTGCCGGTAAACGTCCTCGCCGAGGGACCGGCCGACGGCAGCGACGAGGGCCGGGCGATGCTGCAGATCATCCACGACCTCGCCCCGCACGCGAACCTCACTTTCGCCACCGCCTTCGAAAGCGAAGAATCCTTCGCCGAAAACATCGAAGCGCTGGCGCGGCCGACCTCCGAAGGCGGGGCGGGGGCCGGGGTGGTCGTCGACGACGTCGCCTGGTTCGAAGAGCCCTTCTTCCAGGACGGCCCGATAGCTGTTGCGATCAAGGACGTCGTCGACGCCGGCGCCACCTATCTCAGCGCGGCCGGCAACGACAACCTCTTCGACTCGGGCGGCAACCGGATCGCTTCCTGGGAAGCGCCCGCCTTCCGCGACTCCGGCGACTGCCCGACGGTGCTGTCCAGCATCTCCCAATGCATGGACTTCGACCCCGGCGCCGGCAGCGACGACACCTTCGGGATCACGGTCGAAGGAGGGGAAACCCTGATCCTCGACCTGCAGTGGGCCGAACCCTGGAACGGAGTGACCACCAACCTCGATGCCTACCTGCTCTCCAACAGCGGCGCCAAAGTCCTGGCGAAATCGACCGAAGCCAACGTCAGCGGCACCCAGCGGCCGGTTGAGATCGTCGGCTGGGTGAACAACTCGGCGAGCTCGCAGACGGTGCAGCTGGCGATCAACCGCAAACTCGGTACCAGCCCGCGGCTGAAGTTCATCCTCCTCCAGAACGGCGACGGGGTGAGCGCGATCGAGTACCCGAAATCGAGCGAAGGAGACGTCGTCGGCCCGGCGGTCTTCGGCCATGCCGGCGCCGAGAGCGCGATCGCGGTCGCCGCCGTTCCCTTCAACAACAGTGCTCAAATCGAGCGCTATTCCTCCCGCGGTCCCGTCACCCATCTCTTCGGGCCGGTGGAAGGGCCGACGCCGGCGCTGCCGCTCGGGGTGCCGGATGTGATCCCGAAGCCGGACCTGGCCGCGACCGATTGCGGCGTCACCACCTTCTTCGCCTTCCTCCAGGCCGGAAAATGGCGCTTCTGCGGCACCTCGGCGGCGGCACCCCACGCGGCCGCGGTGGCGGCGCTGCTACGGCAGGCGAAACCGACCCTGCCGACACAGCAGGTGCGGGACACCCTGGAGGAAACCGCGGCGTCCGTCGGCAGCTTCCCGGCCGATGCGGCCGGCGCCGGCCGGGTCGACGCCTTCGCCGCGATCGCGAGCCTGCCCGGCCCGATCGAAGGCGGCGACGGCCCCAGCGAACCGGCGCCGCCGCTGGAAAACCCGGGCGGGGCCGGGACGACCCAGCCGCCAACCACGTCGACTTCGCCCGTCGGGTCGGTGCCCACGCCTACTCCGTCAGCTCCGAGCACGACGTTCCTCAGCCATCCCAGGACGTTGGTCCGCACCCCTGCTCGCAGCATCCGCCTCGTCACCCGCTTCGGCTCCGACCAGGCGGGCGCCACCTTCCTCTGCAAGGTCGACCGCCGCGCCTACCGTGCATGTCCCAGTCGCTTCGCCCGCCGCTACGCTCTCGGCCGTCACGTGCTCCAGGTCAAAGCGCAGAGCCCGACGGGAGTGACCGACCCGACGCCCGCCGTCTTCCGCTTCCGGGTCAAGCCCCTCGCCTAGGCGGAGCTGCGGCGACCCTGTCGCCGCATCGTCCAGTGACCGGCCCCGAGTAGCGCCAGCAGGGCGAGGCCGCTGCCGATCACCAGCGGATCGGTGAGGGAGAGGTCTTCGAGCTTGGTCCCGAAGTAGACCGAGACCGCGGTGATCGGGAGGTAGCCGACCGCGGTCGTCCAGAGGAAGCGCGAGAGCGGGACACGGGCCGCCCCGGCCGCGTAGGAGATGATGCTGAAGGGGAGGATCGGGATCAGCCGCATCGCGATCAGCAGCGTCGCCCCGCCGCGCTCGATCGTCTCCTCGATCCGCTCGAAGCGCTCGGCGCCGAACCAGCGGTCGAGCAGCGGGCGCGCGATCGACTGCCCGATCGCCCAGCAGACGAGCCCGTTCAGCAGCCAGCCCACCATCACCAGCAGCAACGCCGGGAAGAAACCGTAGGCGAAGCCGGCGGCGGCATCGATGATCTCGGCCGGGTAGAAGACGATCGCGTGGAGGACGGCGAGGCTGAGGATCAGCAGCGGTCCCCAGCCCCCGAGCTCGTCGATCTGGTCGCGGACCTCGTCGTGATCGCCCTGCAGGGCCGCCGTCACCGAGTCGCGCAGGGGGTCGACGAGAAGGACGACGATCGCCATCAGCGCCAGACCGACGAGCGTCACCCCGATCTCTGCCCAGGGCAGGCGGTTCCTCTCCACGCGCCTAGGCTAGATGCAGCTCAGCGGCCCGCGCGCAGCCGCTCGGCGAGGCCGGAGTGGCGGGTGCCGCTGTCGTCCCGGCGAACGGCGGCCCGGAGGACCGCCTGGTCGCCGACGAGGATGCAGCTGTTGCGGGCGCGGGTGATCGCCGTGTAGAGCAGCGGGCGGTTCAGCATGTGCGAGTGGGTGCGGTGGCAGACGCCGACCACCACCGGCACCTCGCATCCCTGCGCTTTGTGGACCGAGATCGCGTAGGCGAGGCTGAGGTCGTCGGCGTCCCGGTAGGGAATGACCCGCGAGCCGCCGTCGTCGGTGTCGACGGCGATCGTCTTCTTCACCGGGTCGTCGGCGCGAAGGAAGACGATCGAGCCGTTCATCAGTTCCAGCTCGTGCGAGTTGCGGGTCTGGATCAGGCGGTCGCCGATCCGGAAGCGGCCGTGGAGGGCGACCTCGCCGTTGGGGTTGAGCTCCGCCTGGAGGCGTTCGTTCAGCCTGTCGATCCCGATCGGCCCTTTGTACATCGGCGCCAGCACCTGCACCTCGCGGACCGGGTCGACGGCGAATTTGGCCGGCGCCCGCTCGGCGACAACCTCGACCACCGTCGCCAGCGCCCGCTCCGGCGTCACCCGGTCGATGAAGAAGAAGTCGTGTTCCTGACCGGGGCCGGGCTCGAGGTGGGGGGGACGGCCCTCGTTGATCTCGTGGGCTGCGGTGGTGATCATCGACTGCGCCGCTTGGCGGAAGATCTGGGTCAGTCGCACCACCGGCACCGCGCCGGAGTCGATCAGGTCCTCGAACGGCTTCCCCGCGCCGATCGGCGGCAGCTGGTCGGCGTCGCCGACGAAGACGACGTGGGTCGTCTCCGCCAGCCCGTCCAGCAGCACCTCGATCAGCTGCAGGTTCAGCATCGAGGACTCGTCGACTATCACCAGGTCGACCGGCAGCGGATGGCCGGGGCGGAAGCCGGGTTCCTGCCCGGGAACCCATTCGAGCAGGCCGTGGATCGTCTTCGCCTCGTGCCCGGACGTCTCGTTGAGACGGCGCGCGGCGCGGCCGGTCGGGGCGCAGAGGGCGATCTTCGCCTTCGCCGCCTCGGCCTCTTTGACGATCCCCCGCGTGCACCGGGTCTTGCCCACTCCGGGACCACCGGTGATCACCGAGATCCGCGACCCGAATGCCGACCTCACCGCCGCCCACTGCTCGTCGGTGAAGTCCTCCGGTAGGTCGTCGGGCGGTTCCTCGGTCGGCTCGTGGTCGAGGTGGGGGGGAGCGGCGGCGCGCCGCAGGAGCGTCTCGGCCACGGCCTGCTCCCGCTCCAGCGTCCGCTTGCGGTAGACGCGCCCTTCCTCGTCGACGAGCCCCCGGGCCCGCGCGAGGACGTCGGGATCGGCCTGGACGCCGGTGAGCTTCGACGCCCGCTTCGTGAGCTCCTCGAGCGGGAGGAAGCTGTTGCCCTGCTGCTCGGCTTCTTTCAGGGCGTAGACCGCGGCGGCCTGGACCCGCTCGTTCGATTCAGGCGCCATGTCGAGGGCGAGGGCGATCTTGTCGGCCCGGGTGAACCCGACCCCGGATACCTCGGTCAACCGGTAGGGGTTGCTGTGGAGGATCGTTAGTGCCTCGTCTTCGAAGCGGTCGTGGATCGCCCCCGCGAGATGGGCCAGACCGTGCGGCGCCAGCTGCACGTGGAGGTCGCGGACTGCCCGGCTCTCCTGCCAGTACTCGGCCGCCTCCGCGGCCTGGTCGGGCGTCAGCCCCCGCACCGACCCGAGCACCCCCTCGGGGTCGGCGGCGATCGCCTGCAGCACCCCCTCGCCGTGCGCCTCCACCAGCCGCTCGGCCCGCGCCGGGCCGATGTGGGGCAGCGTCGTCAGGTAGGCGATCTGCCCTTCGCGGTCGGATGGGTCGATCGGCACCGCTCCCTGAGCGGTCAACTGGTGCCCGTAGGTGTCGTGTTCGCCCCACTCGCCGCTGACCTCGGCGCGATCGCCGACGTCTAGGTGGCCGACCGGGCCGACGACCGCAAACCGTTCGTCGGAGTCGGTCTCCCGCACCCAGAGGACGGCAAATCTCCCGTCATCCCGCCGGAAGCGGACGCTGAGCACCTCGACCGTCCCGCTGTAGGAGGCCGCGTCGGCGTCGAATAGGGTCGATGCTCGGGGCACCCGACAAAGGCTAGGCGTCCGCAAGGCGCGACTCGTCCCGGCCGAGATCGCAGTTTGCGGTCGCGGCGATGATCTAGGTTCGATCGATGGCGCCCGCCCGACCTCCCGCCGGTCTCTGCGACCGTTGCCGCCACCAGCGCCTGGTGCCGAACACCCGCGGCTCGGTCTTCTCGCTCTGCGAGCGCTCGCGCGAGGACCCGGCCTACCCGCGTTACCCGCGGCTGCCGGTGCTCAGCTGTCCGGGCTTTGACGCCAGGCCGGAGCGCGAGGCTGATCGCGATCGCGATCCCGAGCCGCGCCGATAGCGGCGCCGAGCAGGCCGAGGCCGAAGACGACCGCGGCGAGCCCGATGAGGAAGCCGAGGACCGGAACCAGCGCCGCCGCCCGTAGGACCGCGAGGCCGGCGAGGAAGGTGAGGATGCGGTTGCGGGAGGAGCCGACCATCCGCCGTCCCAGGACCCAGGCCGAGGCGCAGTAGGCGACGGCGGCCAGCGGCAGCAGCGCCAGCAGGATCACGAAGGCGAGCGGCAACCCGACCAGGGTCACCGCGGCGATCGCGGCGGCGACCGGCAGCGCGATCGCAACCGCGAAGCCGATCGCGATCAACGGTCCCCGTCGTTCCCGCGAGCGCTCGTAGACCGCCTCGGCGGCGCGGGGGGCGACCAGCAGCAGCAGCGCTCCGAGCGCCGCCATCGAGAGCCCGATCCCGAGCCAGAAGAGGAAGGCGCCGACGAAGGGGAGGAGGTCGAAGGAGTCGAACCCGTCCTGCTCGTTGACGTCGCCGCGGACGATCGCGCTGCCGGCGACGACCGGCCGCTCGTCGGCGTAGCGGACGTCGCCGCTGACGAAGGCTCGCGGCAGCAGGCGGGCCTGCCCGCCGAAGGTGATCAGGTCGCCGTCGATCTTCCCGTTGACGAGGGCGTCGCCGGAGAGCAGCACGACGTCGCCGTCGACGCGCCCCGCCACCCGCACGTTGCCGCTGACGACGAAGACCCCGTCGACCGTGTGCCCGCGGGGGACGGTGACGTCGCCGGAGACGACGACGATCGCGTCTTCCTCGTGGTCAGCGGTCTGCGCCGGAGCAGCCGCCGGCAGCGCCAGGGCGAGGAAGAGGAGGACGGCCAGGGACGAGATGCGCCGCATCAGGTCCCCAGCCTATCCGTGCCTGCTCAGGCTCGCATCGGATCCGGTTCTCCCAGCTTGCTGCGGTCGGGCGCCTCGTAGACGCCTCCGGGGACGCCGCCGATCACCACCATCCGCATCCCTTCGGGGCCCGGCCACACCTTCCGCTTCGTCGCCGGCGCCACCCGCGCCATGTGGTCGGGGTCGAGCGGGAAGCGCTCCCCCTCGATCTCGATCTCGCCGCCGCCGCGGAGCGCCATGAAGACCTCCTCCTGGCCTTCCTCGGCGTGGTCGTGGTCGGGGTAGTCCGGGTAGTTCGGCGGCAGGTCGATCACCTGCATACCGAAGGCGGTCACCCCCAGCTCGGCCCGCGCCCGCTTGTAGCCGCCGAGGAAGATCGCCTCCATCTCGTCGATCTTTTTCACCGTGTAGTCGCTCATCTCGTCCTCCGTGGTTGGTCGCCGGCCCTGCGGCCGCTCTAAAACGAACGTTCGTGCTTTTTTATATCCTACGTCTGTGACTCCCGTCACCCAGAGGGAAGCGCGGCCCGCCAAGGGGGCCCGCACCCGGACCTCGATCCTCGACCGCGCCGTCGACCTCGCCTCGGCCGAGGGATTGGAGGGCCTGACGATCGGCCGCCTCGCGGCCGAGCTGCGGATGAGCAAGAGCGGCCTCTTCGCCCACTTCGGTTCCAAGCAGGAGCTGCAGCTGGCCACGGTAGCCGCAGCCGCCGGGCGCTTCACGGGCAGGGTGATCGAACCCGCCCTGGAGCTGCCCGACGGCGCTCCCCGTCTGCGGGCGATGGCCGAGCGCTACCTCGACCAGCTGCAGGACTACTCGGGCGGCTGCTTCTTCGCCGCCGCCACCGCCGAGTACGACGACCGCCCCGGCCCCGTGCGCGACGCGATCGCCGCTTCGCTCGAGGCCTGGCTGCGCGAGCTCGAGCGCCAGGCGCGGATCGCCGGCGTCGAGAACCCGGAGCGCTTCGCATTCGAGCTCTTCTCGCTGGTGATGGGCGCCAACTCGCGCTACCGGATGAGCGGCAGGCAGGAGGTCTTCGCCTACGCGCGCGAGGCGATCGACCGCCTGCTGGGCGAGCTCTGACGCCGACCCGGCGCTCCGTACACTCGGCTCGTGGACCGAGAGCTTCTAGCCACCACCCTCGCCGAGACCGGCGAGCCCTCCTACCGCGCCGGCCAGGTGTGGGAGTGGGTGGCACGCGGGGCGCGCTCCTACGAGGAGATGACGAACCTGCCGGCGAGGCTGCGGGAGCGGCTGGCGGCGCAGGTGCCGCTCTCGACGCTGACGGTCGCCGCCGAGGCGAAGTCCGACGACGGTACCGTCAAGACCCTCTTCCACACCGCCGACGGGCGGCCGATCGAGGCGGTGCTGATGCGCTACCGGGACGGCCGCCGCTCGGTCTGCCTCTCCTCGCAGTCGGGTTGCCCGCTGACCTGCACCTTCTGCGCCACCGGGCAGATGAAGTTCGGGCGCAACCTCACGGTCGACGAGATCCTCGACCAGGCGCTCCACTTCCGCCGGCTCGAGGAGATCGACCATGTCGTCTTCATGGGGATGGGGGAGCCGACGATGAACGTCGACAACGTGCTCGGCGCCTGCGAGCTGCTGCCCGACCTCGGCGTCACCCATCGCCGCACCGCCATCTCCACGGTCGGCTGGGTGCCGGGGATCGACCGCCTCGCCGGGTGCGAGATGCCGGTCAGCCTCGCCCTCTCCCTGCACGCCCCCAACGACGGCCTGCGCTCGCAGATCATGCCCGTGAACGAGCGCCACCCGATCGCCGAGGTACTGGCCGCCTGCGAGCGCTACCGCGCCGCCCGCCGCCGCAGGGTCTTCGTCGAGTACGTGATGCTCGAGAACGTGAATGACCTGCCCGGGCACGCCCGCGAACTGGCCGATCTGCTCGACCCCCGCGGCTACAAAGTCAACCTCATCCCCTACAACCCGACCGGCAGCTACCACGGCTCCTCGCCGGAGCGGATCGAGCGCTTCCGCGCGATCCTCGCCGAGCACCGGATCACCGCCACCGTCCGCCTCACCCGCGGCCGCGACATCGACGCCGCCTGCGGCCAGCTCGCCGCCTCCGCCGCCTGACCTGCGAACTGGCTAAACAGCCAGTTACGATCCGGGGCATGGCCACGGTCGAGACCACGGCGCCGGTCGCCCGCCCGCCGCAGATGAAGCCGAACCCGCTGCGCCGGGTCGGCGAAGACCTCCTCGCCGAGTGGCGGGGGAGGGGGAAGTTCCCGCCGGGGCCGACGAACTTCAGCTGGAGTCGCACGCTCGAGGTCAACGGCGACCCGCTGCCGCTGCTGCTCGGGGCATACGAAGAGTTCGGGCCGATCTTCACGATGCGGCTGCTGCACTCGCCGGTCGTCTTCATGCTCGGCCCCGAGGCGAACCACTTCGTCACCGTCGCCCATCCGGAGAACTTCCACTGGCGGGAGTCGAGCTTCGGTGACCTGATCCCGCTGCTCGGCGACGGCCTGCTGACGATCGATGACGATTACCACGACCGGGCGCGGGCGATCATGATGCCCGCCTTCCACCGTGAGCAGATCGTCGCCGCGACCGAGGCGATGGCGATCGAGGCCGGTGCGGCGATCGACTCCCTCCCGGTCGGCGAGGTCGTCGACGTCTACGAGTGGATGCGCAACCTGGCGATGCGGATCGCGATGCGGGCGCTGCTCGGCCTCGACCCCGACGAGGCCGGCAAGGGCGCCGCCGCGGCGCACCACTTCGAGCGCGCCCTCGGGTACTACGGGATCGACTTCCACCTGCGGCTGCTGCGCGGCCCGGGCTCACCCTGGCGCAGGATGACCGCATCACGCCAGGTCCTCGACGAGATCGTCTTCGCCGAGATCGCCCGTCGCCGCGCCCACCCCGATCCCGACCGCCGCGACATCCTCAGCCTCCTCTGTAGCGCCCGCGGCGCCGGCGGCGAGGAATTCACCGACACCGAGATCCGCGACCAGGTGATGACCCTGATGTTCGCCGGCCACGACACCTCGACCTCGACCCTGACCTTCATGCTCCACGAGCTCGCCCGTCACCCCGAGGCGACCCGGCGCCTGCACGAGGAGCAGGACAAGGTGCTGCATGGGGAGTCGCCGACCGCCCTGCAGCTGGAAAAGGAGATGCCCTACCTCGAGATGGTCCTCGACGAGGTCCTGCGCCTCTACCCGCCGGCCTGGATCGGCCCCCGCCGTGCCGTCCGCGAATTCGAGTTCGGCGGCCACACGGTGCCAAAAGGGGCCTACGTCAACTACTGCTCCTGGGCCAGCCACCGCCTGCCCGAGGTCTTCCCCCAGCCCGAGGCCTTCATCCCCGAGCGCTTCGCCCGCGAGCGCAAGGCGGCGCTGCCCCGCGGCGCCTACGTCCCCTTCGGCGGCGGCTCCCGCATCTGCATCGGCAAGCGCTTCGGTCAGACCGAGGTGAAGCTGGTGGCGACGAAGCTCTTGCAGCGCCTCCGCGTCGAGTCCCTTCCCGGCCGCACGATGACGATCCGCCAGATGCCGACCCTCTCGCCGAAGAACGGCCTCCGCATGCGCATCCTCCCCCTCTAACCTGAGAGGCAAGGAAAGGGCCGCCCCCAGCCCCCTACTTGATGAACAGCATCTCCTCGTACTTCGGCAGCGGCCAGAGGTCGTCGGCGACGACGCGCTCGAGCTTGTCGGCGGCGTCGCGGACGTTGGCCATCGCCGCCAGCTGCTTGTCGCGGGCGTGGATCGCCATCTCCAGGCCCTCGAGGCCGGGGTCGGCGTTGGCCGCGTCCAGTTCGCCGAGGCCGGCGACCAGCTCGTCGACGAGGCCGCGGACCTCACCCTCGATCGCCGAGACGCCGGACTCGCCGATCAACGCCAGGTAGCGCAGCGCCGCCGGGAGGATCATCGTCTTCGCGATCGAGAAGGCCGTCTCCGCCTCGATGTTGGCCCGCAGCCAGTACTGCTCGACCCAGACCTCGTAGCGGGACTCCAGCTCCTGCTTGGAGAGGACGTTGTAGTTCTCGAACGCCGCGACGGTGCTGTCGGCCAGCACCTCCGGCAGGGCGTCCGGGGTCGTTTTCAGGTTCTTCAGCCCCCGCCGCTCGGCCTCCAGGTGCCACTCCTCGGAGTAGTTGTCGCCGTCGAAGCAGACCTGCTTGTTGGCCAGGTAGCTCTCTTTGACGATCTCGATCACGGCCTGCGGCATCTCCTCGCCGGCCTTCAGCTTCGCCTCCAGCCTGCCGGCGAGCTCGTCGATCGCCTCGGCCGCGATCGTGTTCAGGACCGTGTTCGGGAAGCCGAGCGACATGCTCGACCCCAGCGCCCGGAACTCGAATTTGTTGCCGGTGAAGGCGAACGGCGAGGTGCGGTTGCGGTCGCCGCCGTGCAGCGGCAGCGGCGGCAGCACCTGCGCCCCGAGGTCGAGGAAGGAGGCCGGCGTGTTCGGATCGCCTTCGCCGGTGGCGATCGCCTCGAACACTTTTTCCAGCTCGCCGCCGAGGAAGATCGAGATGATCGCCGGCGGCGCCTCGTTGGCGCCGAGGCGGTGGTCCTGGCCGATGTTCGCGACCGAGGCGCGCAGCAGTCCCTGGTGCTTGTTGACCGCCTGGATCACCGCGGTGCAGAAGAACAGGAAGTGGATGTTGTCCGCCGGCGTCTCGCCCGGGTTGAGCAGGTTGGCGCCGGTGTCGGTCCCCATCGACCAGTTGTTGTGCTTGCCGGAGCCGTTGACCCCCGCGAACGGCTTCTCGTGCAGGAGGCAGACGAGGCCGTAGCGGCGGGCGACGTTCTCCAGCGTCTGCATCAGCAACTGCTGGTGGTCGGAGCCGACGTTGGAGTTCTCGAAGATCGGCGCGATCTCGTACTGGTTCGGCGCCACCTCGTTGTGGCGGGTCTTGACCGGGATCCCGAGCTTGCGCATCTCCAACTCCGACTCGAGCATGAAGGCGAGTATCCGCTCGGGGATCGAGCCGAAGTAGTGGTCGTCGAGCTCGTGCCCCTTCGGCGGCTTGGCGCCGAAGAGGGTGCGGCCGGTCGCGATCAGGTCGGGCCGCTCGAAGAAGTACTGCTCGTCGATCAGGAAGTACTCCTGCTCGGGGCCGACGGTGGTGAAGACGCGCTGGCTCTCCTCGTCGCCGAGCAGCCGCAGCGCTTTGATCGCCGAACGCGAGAGCGCGTCCATCGAGCGCAGCAGCGGGATCTTCGCGTCGAGCGCCTCGCCGGTCCAGGAGGCAAAGGCGGTCGGGATGCAGAGCAGCGCCCCGTTCGGGTTCTCGAGGATGAAGGCGGGGCTGGTCGGGTCCCAGGCGGTGTAGCCGCGGGCCTCGAAGGTGGCGCGGACGCCGCCGGTCGGGAACGAGGAGGCGTCGGGCTCGCCCTGGATCAGCTCCTTGCCGGAGAAGTCGGCGATCGCGTTGCCTTCGCCGCCGGGCTCGAAGAAGGAGTCGTGCTTCTCCGCGGTCGAACCGGTCAGCGGCTGGAACATGTGGGTGTAGTGGGTGGCGCCGTTCTCCAGCGCCCACTCCTTCATCGCCTCGGCGACAGCGTCGGCCAGGCTCGGATCGAGGGCCTCGCCGCCCTCCAGCGTCGTCTGCAGCTTCTCGAAGACGTCCTTTGGCAGCCGATCCTTCTGGACGGCCGCGGAGAAGACGTTCTGCCCGAACGGGTTGTTCTCCGGGATGGTCAGGTCCTGCGCGCCGAGAGCCCCTCCGTTGGAGCTCCACTGCGCTGCGGTCACGTTTTGCTGGCGAATGCGAGTCATCGGTTCGGGTTCTCCCCCACTAGCGCGCGCTCGGTCTTCCCGGCGCGATCGGTTGAAAGTCTCGGTCCCTCGAAAAGAGCGCCACAGAGCCTAATAGCGGCCGCCGTATCGCGCTTTTGTACCGCCGTACAAAGCTGGGGCGGAGGGGGTTATCCCTGCTGTCGCTAGGAGAGCGGGATGGCGCTGAAGAGCCCGAGCGGGCGGCGCAGGCGGAAGCCGCCGGTGGGGCGCATCTGCTCGCTCCAGCCGGGGCCGCTGCGGTCGCCGTCTTCGCTGTAGGAGGTGTCCCAGCGCAGGCCGGCGATCACCGCGAAGACGTGTTCCTTGTTGGCGTAGATGCGGACCCAGGAGCCGGCGCCGCCGCCTCCCCAGCGCATGAAGCCGGTCGAGTCGAGCGGCCATTCGAGCAGGCCGGCGGCGTGCATCACGTAGCTGACCGAGCCTGAGCAGTCGTAGCCGCGCGAGTTCCAGCTGCGGTGGCCGCCGCCCCAGACGTAGGGACGGTGGCGGATCCGGTTCGCCGCTTCGATCATCGCCTTCACCGCCGGCGGCGCCGAGGGCGGGGGGATCGCCCGTCCGTCGCCAACCAGCCGGGCGGTCGGCGTCGCCGCGACCGCGTTGGAGCAGAGACCGAGCACCAGTACTGCGACGATCGCCCCCGCGAGAAGAGTTGAGATGCCCCTGCGCACTCCCCCGTTTATCGGCAGGGTCTTCAGGAAGCTTGAGGGAGCTCCGGCGGCGAGCCGGTGGCGATCAGGGCACCCATGAGGACGCCGAGCAGGAGATCCCGCAGCTCCCCGCGCTCGACGTCGCGGTGCTCGATCCAGTCGAGGCAGGCGCCGTCCATGAACCAGAGCCAGCCGGAGACAGCCGTGCGGGCCTTTGGCGGCGCCCCGTCCGGATACATCCCGTGGAGGATCCGCTGCGCCGTCGCCCGCCGCACCTCTTCGACCAGGTCGCGGATCGCGGCCACGCCCGTCGCGCTCTGCATCAGGTTGCGGTAGGCGACCGCGTTCTCCTCGACCAGGGAGAGGAAGCCGTCGAGGCTCTTGGTCAGTTGCTCCACCGGCGGCAGCTCGGGGTCGGGCTGGGTCCGCTCCCGCAGCCGCTCCGCCCAGGCACCCAGCGTCGCCTCGAAAAACGCCTGCTTGCCGGGGAAGTAGTGGTAGAGCAGTGCCTTCGAGATCCCCACGGCTGTGGCGATCTCCTGCATCGAGAGCTCGTCGTAGGGACGGCTGGTGAAGAGCTCCGCGCCGCGCTCGAGCAGTTGCGCGCGGCGCTCGTCGACGTCCATGCGGCGGTAGGCCGGCTCATTCATGCACGGGATTGTAACGGCTTATTGACCGAAGGTTGACAAGATTGCTACGGTGTTGACCGTCGGTCAATAAGCCATCTTCATCAACCACTCAAGGAGCAAGCCATGAACCAAGAGCCGAGATACGACGCACCGCCCGCCTTCCGACCCCCGTCGGAACCGCAGCCCGGACAGGCCCCGCCGCCGCCGTCGAACCCGATCACCCGGATCGAGTTCGAGCGTGTCTTCGGGGGTCGTGTCCTCGCCTGGATCGGCGGCCTCGCGACCCTGCTCGGGGTCATCTTCCTGATGCGCAGCGCCGTCGACAGCAGCTGGTTCACGGAGGAGGTCCGGACCCTGATGGCCGCGTTCGGCTCGCTGCTGCTGCTCGCCTTCGGCCTCTGGATGCACGAAAAGAAGGGGCACCTCGAGGTCGCTCGCATCGCCGTGGCGGTTGCGATCCCGGGCCTCTATGCGACCACCGTCGTCGCCACCCAGACCTATGACCTGATCTCGCCCGTGATCGGCTTGGAGGCCGCGGCCCTGGTCGGGCTCATCGGGGTGGCGATCGCGGTGCGCTGGTCCTCGATGCTCGTCGGCAGCATCGGCATTCTCGGGGCGCTGGCGGCGCCGATGCTCTCCGGCACCGCCGGCGAAGGTGGCTCGATCGCCTTCGTCGCCGTGGCGCTTGCCGCCGGCGTCGGTGTCCTGCTGTGGCAGCGCTGGAACTGGTTGGCGCTCGGCGCCTTCGCTGTCTCGGCGCCCCAGCTGATCGCCTGGATCGCCGACAGCGGTTTCATCACCTTCGAGGGCGACGTCTCACCCACCGAACCCACTCTTCTGGTGCTCGCGGTGCTGGCCGGATTCTGGGTCCTCTACGCCGCCGCGGCCTTCGGCTACGAGTTGCGGGCCCGAGGGGAAGAGAAGCTTCCGGTGTCGTCCTGGCTGCTGCTCCTCTGCAGCAGCGTCTTCGTGTTCGTCTCCGGCTGCATCGTCGTCGGCGAGGTTTCGGAGCTGGCCTTGAACGCCTGGATCTTCGGCTTCGCCGCCGCCCATCTGGTGCTGGGCGGGGCTGCGATTCGTTTCGGCATCCACCGCGAAATCGGTTCGCTTCTGACTGCGGGAGGAATCGCTCTCGGCAGCATCGGTTTTGCCAACGCCTTCGACGGGCCGATGCTGGTGGCGGTCTGGTCGGCGATGGCTGCGGCGGTGGCCTTCATGGCGACGCGGGTCGACCGCGGGCCGGCGCCGGCCCTGTCCGATGCCGAGCGGCTGCTGATCCTGGCTTTGACCTTCCTCGGCCTCGCGTTCGTCCACGCCCTGGTCGTCGAGGCGCCCCCGTACGCGATCGCCGAGGGCGTCGCTGATCTCGGCAGCTCCCTCGTCGCGATCGCCTGCTGCGCCGGCGCCGCTTTCGCCTGCTGGTACTACGGCCGTGAGATCGAGCCGAGGACGGGAACGGCGGTCGGCTACCTCAGCGCCGCCGGCTTCGTCTACCTCGGCTCGATCGCGATGATCGACACGATCGGCGACGACGCCAGCGGCGAAGCTCGCGAGATCGGTCAGGCCTGGCTCTCGGCCTTCTGGACCGCCACCGGCCTTGGCGCGGTCGTCTGGGGCATGGTCCGGCGCTCGCCGCAGGCCCGCCTCGGCGGCCTCGCCCTGCTGGCGGTCGCGATCGTCAAGGTCTGGACCTACGACCTCTCCGAGCTGGAAGAGCTCGCCCGGGCGCTCTCCTTCGTCGCCCTCGGCCTGCTGCTGCTGGCCGGTGCCTTCGCCTACCAGCGGTTCAAGCCGGAGGAGGAAGAGGAGCCGGTCGAGAAGGTGGAGGCGGGGGAGCCCCAGGTCTTTCTGTAAGGCCGACGTGCGGAAGCCGCGGGCATCTGTATAGCCTGCGGTTCCCGCGGCCGCGCCGCACCAGAAAGCCGAAAAAGAGAGGGATCACTCTTCATGTTCGTATCGAAGGCCGCCGTCGTCGGCGGCGGCACCATGGGCGGCGAGATCGCGCAGGCGATCGCCGCCTCCGACATTCCCGTCGTCGTCAAGGACATCGACCAGAAGTTCGTCGACGCGGCGCTCGAGAAAGCCCGCGGCGTCACCGAGGGGCAGCTCGCCCGGCTGGTCAAGAAGGAGAAGCTGACCCAGGAGGGGGCGGAGGCGCGGCTGGCCGAGGTGATGGGGAACATCACCGGCGCCACCACCTACGAGGAGTTCGGCGACGTCGACTTCGTGATCGAGGCGGTGCCGGAGAAGATGGAGATCAAGCAGGCCGTCTTCCGCGAGCTCGACGCGGCGACGCCGGGGCACGCGATCCTCACCTCCAACACCTCCTCGCTCTCGATCACCGAGATCGGGGAAGCGACGCTGCGGCCGGACAAGGTCGTCGGCTTCCACTTCTTCTACCCGGCCTCGATCATGCCGCTGGTCGAGGTGATCGCCGGAGACGACAGCTCGCTGGAAACCGCGACCGCCGCCTACAACTTCGCCCAGGCGATCAGGAAGCAGCCGATCGTCTGCGGCGAGGTGCCCGGCTTCGTCGTCAACCGGATCCTGATGGCGACGATGGGGGAGATCTGGCGCGCCCAGGAGGAGCAGGGGCTGTCCCTGAAGGCGATCGACGAGGCGATCGCCGGCGCCCAGCTGGCGCCGATGGGCCCGTTCTTCCTCACCGACCTGCTCGGGCTCGACACCGTCTTCCACGTCGCCGAGCACCTGCACGAGTCCTACGGCGAGAGCTTCTACGTCCACGAGGGCCTGCGCGGCCTCGTCTCCGAAGGCAAGCTCGGGGCCAAGACCGGCGGCGAGGGCTTCTTCAAGGACGGCGAGCAGAACGTCCCCGGCGACGCTCAGCCCGACGCCGAGGAGCTGGTGGCGATGTTCTCCAGCCGCGCCCTGATCGAGGCCTGCCTGCTGGTCGAGGAGGGCGTCTGCTCGGTCCGCGACATCGACCTCGGGATGATGGCCGGGGCCGGGCTCGACCCGCGCAAAGGCTTGCTGCCGCCGTTCTGGAAAGCCGACGTCACCGGCCTCGACACGGCGCTGGAGACGATGGAGAACCTGGAGGAGAAGTACGGCGAGCGCTTCGCCCCGCCGATCACCCTCAAGCGGCTGGTCGCCCAGGGGCGCCACGGCCTCCCGACCGGCCAGGGCTTCTACCCCTACCCGCAGGCCGACGAGGGCGAGCAGACCGAGACGGTGAAGCTGGAGACCCGCGGCGACGTCGCGATCGCCTGGCTCGCCAACCTGCCGATGAACTCGCTCTCGCCGCAGGTCGTCACCGATTTGGAGACGGTCTGGAACCGGATCAAGGACGGCGGCGAGGTGGGCGCGATGGTGATCGCCTCCTCGGTCCCGGTCGTCTTCTCGGCCGGCGCCGACCTCAAGGCCTTCACCACGCTCGACGAGGCGAGCGGGGCGGACCTGATCAACCGCGCCCACGCTCTCTTCCGCGACTTCGGCAAGGCGCGGATCACGACGATCGCCGCGGTCAACTCGATCGCCTTCGGCGGCGGCTGCGAGTTGGCGATGGCCTGCGACGTGCGGATCGCCGCCGAGGCCGCCGTCTTCGGCCAGCCCGAGGTGAAGCTGGGGATCATCCCCGGCTTCGGCGGCACCCAGCGCCTGGCCCGACTGGTCGGGCCGAACAAGGCGCTGGAGCTGAACCTGGTCGGCGACGCGATCCTCTCCGAGGAGGCGCTGGAGCTGGGCCTCGTCAACCGCGTCGTCCCCGACCACGAGCTGTTTGAGACGGCGCTGATGTGGGGCCGCAAGCTGGCGGCGCAGGCCCCGATCGCGGTCGAGCAGATCAAGACCGTCTCCCATCAGGGCGACATCGACGCCGGTATCGAGGCCGAGAAGCGGGGTTTCGCCACCGCCTTCGGCAGCGCGGACGCCAAAGAGGGCATCAGCGCCTTCCTCGGCAAGCGCAGCCCGAAGTGGAGCGGCAGGTAACCGAAATCCCACGCCGACGGGACGAAAACGGTCCGTATAGGACCGAAATCGTCCCGTCGGCAGAGGTAGGGCGGCTGGCGGAGTTGCTCGAGACGGCTTCTTCGGCAGTGGTGCTCACCGGCGCCGGGGTCTCGGTCCCGTCGGGGATTCCCGACTTCCGCACGCCGGAGACGGGGTTGTGGGCGAACGTGAACCCGATGGAGGTCGCCCACATCAGCGTCTTCGAACGGGAGCCGGAACGCTTCTGGTCCTACTACCGGCCCCGTTTTTCTTCGCTGGGGGACAAAGAGCCGAACCCAGCGCACGAGGCGCTGGCGGAGCTGGAGCGGCGGGGGCTGATCGAAGGCGTGATCACCCAGAACATCGACCGCCTGCACCGGGCGGCGGGGTCTGAGAACGTGATCGAGGTCCACGGCTCGATCGAGACCTCCTCCTGCACCGCCTGCGGCGCCTCGTTCCGGCTGGAGGAGGTCGACGACCTCTTCGATGAGCGCGGGGTGGCGCTCTGCGGCGCCTGCGGCGGC
>JBIOVP010000032.1:0-2093 GCA_044867815.1 Solirubrobacterales bacterium
CGGCAACGTCAGCAACAGCGCTTTCGACCGGCAGGGGATGTGGGTCTGGTACGTCTCCCGCTCCGAGGGCGGCAGCATCGGTTCGATCCTCGCCCGTGCCAGGCGCAACGACGTCGGCACCGTCTACATAAAGGCCGGCGACGGCGGCGGCAGGTGGAGCCAGTTCAGCAAGGGACCGGTCCAGGCGCTGCACCGCGGCGGCCTCAGCGTCTGCGCCTGGCAGTTCGTCTACGGCGACGCGCCGGTCGCCGAGGCCAAGGTCGCCGCCGCGGCGGTGAAGAAAGGCGCCGACTGCTTCGTGATCGACGCCGAGGCCGACTACGAGGGCAGGTACGCCGCCGCCGACCGCTACGTCCGCGCCCTGCGCGCCCGCATCGGCGACACCTTCCCGGTCGCCCTCGCCGGCTTCCCCTACGTCGACTACCACCCCTCGTTCCCCTACTCGGTCTTCTTCGGGCCCGGCGGCGCCACCTACAACCAGCCGCAGATGTACTGGAAGACGATCGGCACTTCGGTCCGCACCGTCTACGAGCACACCTACCTCTACAACCGCGTCTACGGCCACCCGATCTACCCGATCGGCCAGACCTACGAAGCCCCCGGCAGCGCCTCGATCCGGCTCTTCCGCCGCTTCGCCGCCAGCTACGGCGGCCTGCCGCCGAGCTGGTGGTCCTGGCAGGAGACGAACGGCCGGGAGTGGGGGGCGGTCGGCGCCGACAGCGCCACCCGGCCGGTCGCCGGCTACCGCCAGGAAGTCGTCCACCCGCTGCTGAAGCGCAAAGCCAGCGGCGACCTCGTCGTCTGGGCGCAGGAGCACCTGATCGCCGCCGGCGCCGACCTCCCCGTCACGGGCATCTTCGGCCGCCAGACCGCCCGCGCCGTCCGCCTCTTCAAGGAAGCCCACGGCCTCCCCGCCGACGGCGTCATCGACACCGACACCTGGAACGCCCTGCTGACCCTGACGCCCTACCGGCCGCGCTGGACCGCGGCCGGCGCGAGCATCGCGAGCACGAGCGCCCTTGTCCCCGGTATGCGGGGACAAGGGCGTCCGGCGAGCCGCCCGCTCTCGGCGAGCCTGCCGGCGAAGGCCTACGAGATCCCGCCGCGACGAGGGCGTCGGTAACAGCCGAATCGCTCAGGCGCTGATCCGCGTCGTCAGCCGGCCGAGGGTCGGCGACTCGACCACGACCTCGTCGCCGTCGGCGAGCCAGACGCGCGGTTTGCGGCCCATCCCGACCCCCTCGGGAGTCCCGGTGGAGACGATGTCGCCGGGCTCGAGCGTCATCAGCTGCGAGAGCTGTGCGACGAGCCGCGGGACGCTGAAGATCAGGTCGTCGGTGCCACCGCTCTGCATCTCCCCGCCGTTGAGGGTGAGCCGGATTCCGATCCCGTCGTGCGGCCCCGCCTCATCCGGCGTCACCAGCCAGGGACCGCAGGGCGCCGACCCGTCGAAGACCTTCCCCGCCATCCACTGCGGCGTCGCCCCCTGCAGGTCGCGAGCCGAAAGATCGTTCAGCAGCGTGTAGCCGGCGACGTAATCGAGCGCCTCCGCCTCCTCGACGTCCTTCGCTCGCTTCCCAACCACGAACGCAACCTCCGCCTCGTAGTCCGTCTTCCCCGTCGGCACCCGCACCGTCGCCCCGTCCCCCACCAGCGCATTCGGGTACTTGGCAAAGATCGTCGGCACCTCCGGCAGCGAATCCACATCGACCCCAACCTCAGCCGCGTGCTTCCGGTAGTTCAACCCAATACAGACGATCTTCCCCGGATCCGGAACCGGCGCCAACACCACCACCGCCGACAACGGATGCGAAGGCGCCCCCGCATCCCCAACCCGCCCCCGCAGCTCACCAACCCGCCCCGCAGCGATCAGCTCCCGCAAAGACCCCCGATGCGGCTCTCCCAACAGAGCCCACGCATCGACAACTCGCCCTTCCTCCAGCACTCCAGCCCGAGGGCCATCTCCAGCATCAAAAGACACCAGTTTCATGCGGCGCACCCTAGAGGAGTGAGGTGGGTGCCCCTCTCCCAGAGACCGTCGCGCAGCTGATCGGGGTGCTGGGCGCCGATGTGGTCTCAGGAGCCTCTGTGAG
>JBIOVP010000033.1:0-51032 GCA_044867815.1 Solirubrobacterales bacterium
GCTCTCCTTCTTCTTCAACTCCCACATCGACTTCTTCGAGGAGATCGCCAAGTACCGGGCGGCGCGCCGGATCTGGGCGCGGGAGATGAAGGAGACCTACGGCGCGACCCGGGAGGAGTCGATGCGGTTGCGCTTCCACACCCAGACCGCCGGCGTCAGCCTGACCGCGCAGCAGCCGCTCAACAACATCGTCCGCACCGCCCTGGAGGCATTGGCGGCGGTGATGGGCGGGACCCAGTCCTTGCACACCAACTCCTTCGACGAGGCGCTGGCGCTGCCGACCGAGGAGGCGGTGCGGGTGGCGCTACGGACGCAGCAGATCATCGCCACCGAGACTGGCGTCGCCAACACCGCCGACCCGCTCGGCGGCTCCTATTTCGTCGAGAAGCTGACCGACGAGATCGAGGAGGCCGCCTACGGCTACTTCGCCCGGATCGACGAGCTGGGGGGAATGGTCGAAGCGATCCGCCGCAACTTCCCCCAGCGCGAGATCGCCGAGTCGTCCTTCGCCTACCAGCAGGAGCTGAACGAACGGCGGCGGATCGTCGTCGGCGTCAACGACTTCGTCCAGGACGACGAAGAGGCGATGCCGATCCTGAAGATCGACCCGTCGCTGGAAGGCAAGCAGGTCGACCGCCTGGCGGCGACGCGCGCCGCCCGCGACGGCGCCGCCGTCGAGGCCTCCCTGGCCGAGCTGAAACGCGCCGCCGCCGGCGAGGGCAATCTGATGCCGCCGATCATCGAGGCCGCCCGCGCACAGGCGACCGAGGGCGAGATGATCGCGGCGATGCAGGAGGTCTTCGGCACCTACACCGAGTCGCCGGTCTTCTGAAAGGGTTCCGGCCGACATGACCGACGCTATCGCCACCGAAACCCACGCCCACGACCTCTACTCGATCCCGCAGGACCTCGTCGACTTCCGGGAAACGATCCGCCAGATCGCCCGCGAGAAGATCGCGCCGCGGGCGGGGGAGATCGACCGCGAGGCGACCTACCCGTGGGACGTCCGCAAGCTGCTGGCCGAGCAGGACATCCTCGGCCTGCCCTTCGCCGAGCGTTACGGTGGCACCGGCACCGGGACGCTGATGCTGCAGATCGGGGTCGAGGAGATCGCCCGCGCCTGCGCGACCAGCGCCCTGATCCTGATGGTGCAGGAGCTCGGCAGCCTGCCGATCCAGCTCTTCGGCTCCGAGGAGCAGAAAGAGAAGTGGCTGCCGAAGTGCGCCAGCGGTGAGTGGTCGCCGGCCTTCGCCCTCTCCGAGCCCGAGGCGGGCTCGGATCCGGCGGCGATGCGGACCAGCGCCGTCCGCGACGGCGACGAGTGGGTGATCAACGGCCAGAAGGCCTGGATCACCAACGCCACCGTCGCCGACTTCTACGTCGTCTTCGCCACCACCGACCGCGAGAAGCGCCGCACCAGCGCCTTCATCGTCGAGAAGGACCGCGAGGGCTTCGACCCCGGCCAGCTCGAGCACAAGCTCGGGATCAAGGGCTCGCCGACCGGTTCGCCCAGCTTCACCGACGTCCGTGTCCCGCACGAGAACCTGATCGGCGACGAGGGGATGGGCCTGCGGATCGCCCTGGGGACGCTGGAGCGGACCCGCCTCGGCGCCGCCGCCCAGGCGGTCGGGATCGCCCAGGGGGCGATCGACTACGCCCGCGATTACGCCAAGGAGCGAATCGCCTTCGGCAGGCCGATCATCGAGTTCCAGGGCCTGCAGTGGAAGCTCGCCGACATGGAGACCGGCACCGCCGCCGCCCGCGAGCTCCTCTACAAGGCCTGCGCGATGGCCGACCGCAACGACCCTGCCCTGCCGAAGTACTCCTCGATGGCCAAGCTCTTCGCCTCCGACAACGCGATGACGGTGACGGTCGAGGCGGTCCAGGTGCTCGGCGGCTACGGCTACGTCAACGAGTACCCGGTCGAGCGGATGATGCGCGACGCCAAGATCACCCAGATCTACGAGGGCACGAACGAGATCCAGCGCATGGTCATCGCCCGCTCGATGGCCTAGCGGGGCGGTTTCCCAGACGCACGATTTTATTTTACTGGCCAGCTGGCCAGGTTGTAATAGGCCGTATTCCGCACTCCAGTGGGCTTTCCAAAGATTGGAACACCTGTCCAATGTGACACGGAATCGCGGTAAAGTTGCAGTTGGATCAAGGCGAGAATGCTTGGGAGAGATCTCGCAGGATCTGGGTAAACGAATTGGCAGGCCGACAATCCGTCTGGACCCCCAGACAGGAGCGATTGACAGTTTCCGCGACCCATCCGGCAGAGCTGCGACCCCGTGTCCACGGGCGCTCGGTGCTGGTCGGGGCCGAGAAGTTCCACGTCCGCGGGGTCACCTACGGCACCTTCCGCGGTGAGGACGGGTCGTCCTTTCCTGCGCCCGGGCGGGTGCGGGAGGACTTTGCGGCGATGGCGGCGACCGGGATCAACGCCGTCCGCACCTACGTGCCGCCGCCGGCCTGGCTGCTCGACGCCGCGCTCGAACACGGCATCCGCGTCATGGTCGGTTTCGCCTGGGAGCAGCACGTCGCCTTCCTCGATGAGGAAGAGCGGGCCGGCCGAATCGAGCGTCGCCTCGCCGACGAGGTCCGCGCGCTGGAGCGTCACCCGGCGATCCTCTGCTACTCCGTCGGCAACGAGATCCCGGCCCCGATCGTGCGCTGGCACGGCAAGCGGGCGATCGAGGACTTCCTCGAGCGGCTGCACTGGGTGGCGAAGTGCGTCGACCCCGAAGGTCTCGTCACCTACGTCAACTTCCCCTCGACCGAGTACCTGGAGCTGCCGTTCCTCGACCTCAGCGCCTTCAACGTCTTCCTCGAGGAGGCGCGGGAGTTCGAGGCCTACCTGGCGCGGCTGCAGATCCTCTCCGGCGACCGGCCGCTGCTGATCACCGAGCTCGGGCTCGACAGCCGGCGCCACGGCGCCGAGGAGCAGGCGCGCAGCCTCGAGTGGCAGGTCCGAAGCGCCTTCTCCACCGGCGCCGCCGGCACCTTCGTCTTCGCCTGGACCGACGAGTGGCACCGGGGGGGCCACGACGTCCGCGACTGGGACTTCGGCCTCGTCGACCGCGAGCGCGAGCCGAAGCCGGCGCTGGCCGCCATCAGCCGTGCCTACGCTGGCGTGCCCTTCTCCGATCGCGGGCCCTGGCCGCCGGTCTCGGTCGTCGTCTGCACCCATCACGGCTCCGCCACCCTGGACGAGTGCCTGGCGCGGCTGGGCAAGCTCACCTACCCCGACTACGAGGTGATTGTCGTCAACGACGGCGCCTGCGAAGCCTGCGCGGCGATTGCCGGCGCCCACGACGTGAAGCTGATCGAGACCGAGCACCGCGGCCTCGGGCACGCGCGCAACCGGGGGATCGAGGCGGCGCGGGGGGAAATCGTCGCCTTCCTCGACGACGACGCCTACCCCGACGCCGACTGGCTCCACTACGTCGCCGCGCTGCTGCGGGCCAACGGGCACGCCGGCGTCGGCGGACCCAACATCCCCCCCGAGGACGACGGCTTCGTCGCCGAATGCGTCGCCGCCGCGCCCGGCGGGCCGATCCACGTCCTCGTCTCCGACCGCGAGGCCGAGCACGTCCCCGGCTGCAACATGGCCTTCCGCAAGGACGTGCTGGAGGCGGTCGGCGGCTTCGACGAGCGCTTCCGGGTCGCCGGCGACGACGTCGACCTCTGCTGGCGGCTGCAGAAGGCGGGGCGGACGCTCGGCTTCAGCGCCGGCGCCGTCGTCATGCACCGCCGCCGCGACTCGATCCGCCGCTACCTGCGCCAGCAGTACGGCTACGGCAAGGCCGAGGCGCTGCTGGAGCGCAAGTGGCCGACCCACTACAACCGCGCCGGCGCCTCGCGCTGGTCGGGGCGGATCTACGAGGCGCCGGCCGCGCAGACGCCGCGGCGGCGCTCGCTGGTCCGCTACGGGACCTGGGGCACCGACCTCTTCCAGTCCGTCTACGACTCGCCGCGCGCTCTCTCCGGGATGCTGCAGGCGCCCGAGGGCCTGCTGCTGATCGCACTGCTCGGGGAGATCGCCGCTCTCGGCCTGCTCTGGCCGCCGCTGCTGGTCGCCGCCCCCGCATTCTTCGCGGCGATCGCCTGGATCCTCGCCGCCGCGATCTCCAGCGGCTGGCGCGCCCACCACGAGGTCCCCGGCCGGCCGCGCGCGGAGACGCTCAAGCGCCGGGCGACGACCTCGCTGCTCTTCTTCCTCCAGCCCTTCGCCCGCCTCACCGGCCGCCTCCGCAACGGGCTCTCGCCCTGGCGCCGCCGCGCCCAGGCGCGCCCGACCCTGCCGCGCCCGCGCAGCGTCGAGGTCTGGAGCGAACGCTGGCGCGAGCCGCAGACCTGGGTCGAGCAGCTGCAGGACAACCTCGCCGCGGCCGGCGGCTTCGTCCGCAGCGGCGGCCCGTTCGACCGCTGGGACCTCGACCTCCGCGCCGGCGCCCTCGGCGGCGTCAAGATCCGCACCGCGGTCGAGGAGCACGGCGAGGGCAGGCAGCTGTTGCGGGCCAAGGTCTGGCCCCGCACCACCGCCGCCGGCCGCCTCGTCGTCCTCACCCTCGTCCTGCTGGCGACGGTCGCCCTGCAGCAGCACCGCCCCGAGATCGCGATCGCGATCGCCGTCGGGATCACCCTGCTCGTCACCTTCGGCGTCGAGGGGATGGCGACGGCGACGCGGCTGGCGGTGGCGGAGATCGAGGGGCTGGCGGAGGAGGCGGAGGAGGTTGCGGAGGTGAGCGACACGGCCCCTGCGGCCACCCGCTCGGAGTCCCGGATCGGCCTGGCGGCGATGGAGGAGCGGCGATGAGGCCGAAGCTCTTGCGCCGGCGTGAGAGGAACAAGGAGAAGAAGGCGGGCCCCTGGGAGCTCTGGAAGTCCCTGCCGCGGGTGAAGCCCTACCTGCGCCCCTACCGCAGGTACCTGATCGGGGTGATGGCGCTGACGCTGACCACCGCGATCCTCGGTTTGGCGGAGCCCTGGCCGCTGGCGGTGATCCTAAACACGGTCCTCAGCGAAGAGCACACGACTGGAATCCTCGCGACCATCTTCGGAGATGACCCGACCACCTGGGTCGTCCTCGTATCGATGGTCGTCGCCCGCTTCCTGATCATCGCGGTCGGCAACGCCTTCACCGTCCTCAGCCACTACCTCGGCTCGACGACCGAGCAGAACATGGTGATGGACCTGCGCAGCGAGCTCTTCGCCCACGTGCAGCGGCTCTCGTTCACCTTCCACGACCAGCGTCAGACGGGGGCGCTGATGAGCCAGATCAACATCCAGGCCGCGTCGGTCGGCAACATCGTCATGGTCATCCCGCCGATCGCCGAGGCGCTGCTCACGCTCGCCGGGATGCTCGTCATCGCCGTCCTGCTCGACTGGGAACTGGCGCTGCTGGCGCTGGCGGTGGTGCCGCTCCTCTACTGGTCTTTCGGCGTCTACGGCTCCCGCATCGTCCCCCGCCTGCGCAAGGTGCAGGAGCTGGAGTGGCGCTCGCTCTCGATCGTTCACGAGGCGATGGCGATGCTGCGGGTGATCGTCTCCTTCGGCCGCGAGGACTACGAGCACAAACGCTTCCGCGAGCAGGGCAGGACGGCGGTCGACGAGCGGGTAAAGCTGACGGTGAGTCAGAGCATGTACACGCTGTTCGTGCAGACGGCGACGGCGGCCGGGACCTCGCTCGTGCTCGGCGTCGGCGCCTGGCACGTGATCCAGGGAAAAATCAGCGTCGGCGAGCTGATCGTGCTGATGACCTACATCGCCTCGGTCTACCAGCCGCTGGAGCAGATCAGCACGACGGTTGGGATGATCCACGAGGAGCTGGTCCAGTTCAACGCCTCCCTCGACCTGCTCGACATGGATCCGGACGTGATGGAGAAACCGGGCGCGATCGAGCTCGGCCGCTCCAGCGGCCACGTCGTCGCCCGCGACCTCGACTTCGCTTACAAAGGCAGGCAGGAAACCCTCACCAACGTCTCCCTCGAGGCGAGGCCGGGGGAACGGGTCGCGATCGTCGGCCATACCGGCGCAGGCAAGAGCACCCTGATGAGCCTGCTGGTCCGCTTCTACGACCCCGCGGCGGGCTCGATCGCGATCGACGGGGTCGACCTCCGCGACCTCAAGCTCAGCTCGCTGCGCGAGCAGATCAGCGTCGTCCTCCAGGAGCCGCTGCTCTTCTCCGGAACGATCGAGGAGAACATCCGCTACGGCCGGCTCGATGCCGACCACGACGACGTCGTCGCAGCGGCGCGCGCCGCCAACGCCCACGATTTCATCGAAGGTTTGCCGCAGGGCTACGGGACGGTCCTCGGCGAGCGAGGAGCCCATATCTCCGGTGGCGAGCGCCAGCGGATCTGCGTCGCCCGCGCCTTCCTCAAGGACGCCCCGATCCTGATCCTCGACGAGCCCACCTCCTCGATCGACTCGAAGACCGAGGGGGTGATCCTCGACGCCCTCGACGACCTGATGGTGGGGCGGACCTCGTTCATGATCGCCCACCGTCTCTCGACGGTCCGGCACGCCGACCAGATCGTCGTCCTCAACCAGGGGAGGGTGGTGGAACGCGGGACTCACGACGAGCTGGTGCAGCGGGACGGGATCTACCGCGGCCTCTACCTGGCGCAGACCAAGGAACGCCAGCGGCGCGGGCAGGCGAGCGGGGCCGATCCCAGGCCAGCTCTCGTCGGCAACGGCGAGCGGGGGACCGTCGACTGGCGACAGATCTGAACGATGACGGTGACGACCAAGACCCGTCCCAAGATCGTCCTCCTGGGCATGATGACCAAGATGCCCGTGGCGGGCGTCGTCTGGCAGAACCTGCACTACCTGCTCGGCTTCGAGCGGCTCGGCTGCGAGGCCTACTACGTCGAGACGCATGCGCGGACGCCTTCGATGCTGATGACCGACGCCGACGACGACAGCTCCGCGCTGGCGGCCGAGTTCATCGCCGCGATCATGCGCCGCTTCGGGCTTAACGATCGCTGGGCCTTCCGGGCGCTGCACGACGACGGCAGCTGCTTCGGGATGAGCGAGAACCAGCTCGAACGCCTCTACGGCTCGGCCGACCTGATCGTCAACCTGCACGGGGGGACGCAGCCGCTCCCGGAGTTGACCGCCTCCGGCCGCCTCATCTATCTCGAGACCGACCCGGTGCAGCTGCAGCTGGAGCTGCGCCACGGCGTCCAGGAGACGCTCGACTTCCTCGAGCCGCACTCGGCCTTCTTCACCTTCGCCGAGAACTGGGGTCAGTCCGACTGTGGGCTCCCGGTTCAGGACCGCTACCGCTTCGTTCCCACCCGCCAGCCGGTGGTGATGGACCTCTGGCCCGATCGCTCGGCCCAGCCCGCCGACGTTTTCACCACGATCGGCAACTGGCGGCAGGACTGGCGCGACGTCACCTTCGAGGGCCAGCGCTACACCTGGAGCAAGCACTACGAGTTCCTCAAGTACCTCGACCTGCCGCAGCGGACCGGCGCCGCCTTCGAGCTGGCGCTGAGCAGCTGCGAGGACTCCGAACGGCAGATGCTGCGCGAGCGCGGCTGGCAGGTCCGCGACGGGCTCGAGATCTCGCGCGGGATCGACCGCTACCGCGACTACGTCGGCGCCTCGCGCGGCGAGTTCACCGTCGCCAAGGACCAGAACGTGCGCCTGCGGACCGGCTGGTTCAGCGACCGTACCGCCACCTATCTCGCCTCCGGGCGGCCGGCCGTCACCCAGGACACCGGATTCGGGGTCGCGCTGCCCACCGGGGAGGGACTGTTCGCCTTCGACTCCCTCGACTCGGCCGCGGCGGCGGTCGAAGCGATCGACTCCGAGTATGCCCGTCACGCCCGTGCCGCCCGCGCGCTGGCCCGCGAGCACTTCGGGCACGAGGCGGTGCTACGGCCGTTGCTCGAGCACGTCGGCATCCGGCCCGGCGCCCAGCGGCCGCACCGGGCGCCGGACGTCTTCCCGCCCGAGATGGTCATCGAGCCGGTCTCGCGCCGGCCGACGAGCCTGCCGCGGGAGACGATCGAGGTCGCGCTCCGCCAACCGGCATCAGCGCACTCGGAGGCGCCGCGGATGGGGGCCGGCAGCGTCAGCGTCGTCGTCGTCACCTACAACGGCCTTCCCTTCACCCGGCTCTGCCTGGAGACGGTGCTCGCCCACGGGGGGGAGGTCGACTTCGAGCTGGTCGTCGTCGACAACGGCTCCGAGGACGGCACCCCCGAGTACCTGACCCGACTCTCGCGCTTCGACGCCCGCGTCCGCGTCCTCCTCAACGGGCGCAATGCCGGCTTCGCGGTCGCCTGCAACCAGGGTCTCGGCCTCGCCGCCGGCGACCACCTGGTCCTCCTCAACAACGACACGATGGTGCCGCCGAACTGGCTGGAGAAGCTGCTCGCGCACCTGCGCAACCCGGAGGTCGGCCTGGTCGGACCGGTCACCAACCGGATCGGCAACGAGGCCGAGGTCGAGACCGACTACCGGACCTGGGGCGAGTACCTCGACTTCGCCGCCCGCCGCGCCGAGAAGCACGCCGGCGACTGGTTGGAGCTGCGCTCGCCGGCGATGTTCTGCTTGGCGATGCGGCGCCAGACCTACGTCCACCTCGGCGGCCTCGACGAGCGCTACGAGGTCGGACTGCTGGAGGACGACGACTACGCCGACCGCGCCTGCGAGGCGGGCTACGAGCTGCGCTGCATCGAGGGGCTCGTCGTCCACCATTTCGGTGAGGCCTCCTTCGGCCGCCTCGTCTCCGACGGCGAGTACGGCCGCATCCTCCGCGCCAACCAGCAGCGCTACGCGGAGAAGTGGGGGCGGGACTGGCAGCCCTACGGACGGCGACCGAACCCGCGCTACGAACGCGAGACGCAGCACCTGCGCGAAGCCGTCTGCTCGACGGTCCCCGAGGACGCGACGGTCCTCGTCGTCAGCCGCGGCGACGACACCCTGCTGCAGCTCGACGGCCGTGTGGCTCAGCACTTTCCCCAGTCCCGGGAAGGCGGCTGGGCCGGGCACCACCCGGCCGACAGCGAAGAGGCGATCGGACACCTGGAGGCGCTGCGCGGGGACGGCGCCCGCTACCTGGTGGTGCCCCCGACCTATCGCTGGTGGCTGAGCTACTACGAGGGCCTGCGCGACCACCTCGAGTCCCACTACCAGTCGGTCCTCTCCGACGAGCGCTCCGGCGAGATCTACCTGCTCGAGGAGGCGCAGCGGTGAGCCGCGTATCCGTCGTCGTCCCGGTGCACGGCAACGCGTCTCTCACCCGGCGCTGCCTCGAGCTGGTGCTCGCCGACCTGCCGGACGGGTGCGAGGTCGTGGTCGTCGACGACGCTTCGACCGACGAGACGCCGGAGGTCCTGCGTTCGTTCGGTGAGCGGATCAGGGTGCTGGAGATGAAGGAGAACGCCGGCTTCTCCCGCGCCTGCAATGCGGGAGCGGCGGCGGCCGAGGGCGAGCTGCTCGTCTTCCTCAACAACGACACCGAACCGAGATCCGGATGGCTCGAAGCGCTGATCGGCTGTGCGGAACGGGAGCCGGCGGCCGCGGTAATCGGAGCCAAGCTCGTCTACCCGACCGGCACCGTCCAGCACGCCGGGGTCGTCTTCGGCCAGGACGGCTACCCCCACAACCTCTACGCGGGCCTGCCCGCGGACCACCCGGCGGTCAACCGCTCGCGCCGGCTGCAGGCGGTCACCGCCGCCTGCATGCTGGTCCGGCGGGAGGCCTTCGAGCGGGCCGGCGGCTTCGACGACGGCTACGAGAACTCGCTCGAGGACGTCGACCTCTGCCTGCGAATCGGTGCCGAGGGAGGCGAGGTCCACTACTGCCACGAGGCGGTGGTCGTCCACCTCGAGTCGGTCTCCCGCGGCCGCCGCGACCGCTTCCAGCGCAGCGTCGACCTCTACCGGCGCCGCTGGCGCGAGCAGGTCGGGCGCGACGACCTCTCCGTCTACGTCGAGGACGGGTTGATCGAGGTCGAGTACCCCGCCTCCTATCCGCTGCGCCTAACCGTCTCGGCGCAGCTGGCGAGGGTGGACGACGGTCGCGGGGTGGAGGTGGAGGAGCTGCTTGAGTCCTACGCCCGCCGCACCTCCGACCTGCTGGCCGAGGTGATGCGGCTGACCGCCCTCGCCGGCGCCCCGGTCGCGTCCACCGAGGGCGGCCCCGACCCGGGAGGAGGCACCGACCACCGTGCCCTGCTCGCCGAAGCGAGCCGGCTCGAAGCGGAGGCGCGGACCCTGCAGGAGCGCTTCGCCAGGACCGGAGAGGGCGCGAACTTCTCCGCCGCCGACCAGCTCGGCTACCGGCGCCTGGTCGAGCGGATCCGGGACGCGGTCCTCGCGGAGGTGCCCGCCGGGGCCCGGGTGCTCGTGGTCAGCCGCGGCGACCGCGAGCTGGTCGACCTCGGCGCGCTCGACGCCGGACACTTCCCCCGGGACGCCCGTGGCCGCTATCTCGGTCACCACCCCCGCGACAGCGAGGACGCGATCGCCCAGCTCGAGGCGCTGCGCGAGGGAGGGGCGGAGTACCTGGTCCTGCCGGCGACCTCGTTCTGGTGGCTCGACCACTACGAGGAGCTGGCCGCCCGCCTGCGCGAGCGCTGCGAGGCGACCGAGCTCGGCTTCTGCACGATCTACCGGTTGGTCCCGTTGCGGACTGAGCTGGGGGAGAGGGTCGGATGAGCGGCAACGGCCGGCTCAGCCAGGGCGAGTACGCGGAGCTGGTCTCGCGCGTGCAGGCGAGTGTCGCCGAGCACGTGCCGCCAGGCTCCTCGGTGCTGGTCGTCAGCAAGGGCGACGCCTCCCTGGTCAATCTGCCGGGGTTCACCGCCGGGCACTTCCCCCAGGACTCGGGGGGCGGTTACGCCGGCCACCACCCGCACGACAGCGCCACCGCCACCGCCCAGCTCGAGGATCTGCGCCGTCGCGGCGCCGAATACCTGGTCCTGCCGGCGAGCTCGCGCTGGTGGCTCGACTTCTACGGCGAGTTCGCCGCCCACCTCGCCAGCCACGGAGAGCTGGTCGCCGACCTGCCCGACTCCTGCCTCATCTACGGGCTCGGCCGCAGCATCCAGCCCCAGGCGGGCTCGCCGGTTGCCGAGCGTCCGCGGGCGACGATGGATCAGCTCCGCGATTTCCTGGGGAGCCTGGTCCCGGAGGAGGCGAAGCTCGTGGTCCTCGAGATCGAAGCCGGCCTCGCCCAGGGGCTGGCGCCGCTGTCGGCGACGGCGCTGCGGGTGGCCGACCTCGCGGCCGGCGACCCGCTGGAAAGCCTGCGCAGGTCCGCCCGCGGCGGCGCTGAATACCTGGTCGTGCCGCGCGCCGCTGACGAGTGGCTGCAGGACCACGGCGAGGTTGCCGAAGAGATCGCACAATGCTGTCGGAAGATCGCGGACCAGCGTCACCTCTGCCGCGTCTACGAGCTGACCGAGTTGGGAGAGGACTCACACATGGGAGAAGAGGCATGAGCGATTTGCGCGTTCTGTACGTGGCCCACAACCACCCGACGCTGCACCCGGGCGGGGCCGAGGCCTACTCGCTGGAGCTCTACGAAGCGATGCGGGGGCAACCCGGGGTCGAACCGGTCCTGTTGGCGCGGATCGGCAGCAACGTCGCGCGCCGCCGCGTCGCCCATCCCGGCACCCCGTTCAGCTCGGTCAACGACGACCCCGACCAGTACTTCGTCTTCACCGAGACCGACCACTTCGACTTCTTCACCCTCACCTCCCGCGACAAGAGCCTTTACTCCCGGCACCTGACCGACTTCCTGCTCGCCCAGCGGCCGGACGTCGTCCACCTCCAGCACACCCACTTCATCGGGGTCGACCTGCTGAGCCAGATCCGCCGCGTCCTCCCCGACGCCGCGATCGTCTACACGCTGCACGAGTTCCTGCCGATCTGCAACCACCACGGCCAGATGGTGCGGACCTTCGCCGACGAGCTCTGCCCGGAAGCCTCTCCCCGCCGCTGCAACGAATGCTTCCCTGAGATCAGCCCGCAGTCGTTCTTCCTCCGCGAACGCTTCGTCAAGGGGCACTTCGCCAACGTCGACCGCCTCCTCGCCCCGAGCGCGCAGCTGATGGACAAGTACCTGCGCTGGGGGATCGGGGCGGAGCGGATCGAAGTCGAGGAGTACGGACGGCTGATGCCCGACCGCCGCGCCGGCGATCCGGCGCAGGTAAAGTCGCCGACCAACATCGGCTTTTTCGGCCAGCTCAGCCACTTCAAGGGGGCCGAGGTGATGATGGAGGCGATGGCGATGGTCGACCCCGAGGTCGACGCCCACCTCTGGCTCAACGGCGCCAACCTCGAGCTGCAGACGCAGGAGTTCCAGGAGGAGTTCGCCCGTCTGCAGGAGGGCCTGCGCGGCCGCGTCACCTTCCGCGGCCCCTACGAACACTCGGAGCTGCCAAAGCTGATGGAGGACCTGCACTGGGCGCTGATCCCGTCGATCTGGTGGGAGAACTCGCCGCTGGTGATCCAGGAGGCCTTCTTCCACCGCCGCCCGATCATCTGCAGCGACATCGGCGGCATGGCCGAGAAAGTCCGCGACGGCGTCGACGGCCTCCACTTCCGCGGCGGCGACCCGGTCAGCCTGGCGCGGACGATCGAACGGGCGACGACCAACCCGCGGTTGTGGCGCTCGCTGCGGGAGGGGATCCGCGATCCCTACCCGATGGACGCGCACGTCAGCAAGCTGTTGGGCCTGTACGAGGAAACGATCGAGCAGCGGAAGGGGGTGGCCGTAAGTGCCTGACGCGGTCAAAGCGAAGAACGGAACCCGGCGGCGTTCGCGCCGGGCGGCGCAGCAGACGGCGCGACTCTCCGCGGAGGTCGAGCTGGTGGTCGGCGGCGGCGAGGTCGAGCTGCGGGAGAACAAGACCGCGGACGAACCGGAGGGCAGCCTCAAGGGCCTGCTCCGCGACGAGCTGGCGGCGCTCGACGCCGAGCGGCGAAACGAGATTTCCGCCGCGCTGGCCGCCTCGCCACTCGTGGCCGAGCACCCTTCGCTGGAGCTGAGCGGCTCGCTGTACGGGATCCGCGAGGCGCTGCGCGAGCGTCTGCCGGCCTGCGCCGTCGACGCTCGCCAGCCCGTCGGGCTTGCGGTCGAACAGATCCTCGCCGTCGACGAGCGTTCGTTCTGGATCACCGGCTGGATGCACGACGACGACGGCGAGGGAGAGGTGACCGTCGTCTCGCCCGAGGGCAACCGCGTCGAGGTGACGAAGACGGCTTTTCGCTTCGAGCGGCCTGACGTCGTCCAGTTCTACGCGGCCCAGCGCGGCAACGCGACAAGGAACCACGGTTTCACCGCCTTCTTCGAGCTGGCCGCGCCGAGCCTGTTGACCGACGGCTGGATCGCCGAGCTGTGGACCAGCGAGGGTGCGGCGGTGGAGATCCGCTGCCCGTCCCTCGTCCTCGACCCGCTCGCGGTCAGGGCCACGATCCTCGGCGAGCTCGGCAATCGCGGCCCGGTCGGAGGGAATCTGGCCGCGGAGCACGGCCGGCGCGCGCTCTCGCGCCTGCAGGAGCGGATCGTCGCGGAATCCGAGGTCGACTCGATCGACGTCTACGGCGAGCCGCCGAGCGAACCCGCGGTCTCGATCGTGATCCCGCTCTACAAGCGCCTCGACTTCCTCGAGCACCAGTTCCTCCAGTTCTCCACCGACCCCGACTTCGCCGAGGCGGAGCTGGTCTACGTTCTCGACTCGGTCGAGCAGAAAGAAGAGCTGGCGAAGAAGGCGCGCGAACTGTTCGCCCTCTACCGCCTGCCGTTCAAGGTCGTCAACCTCACCGCCGGCGCCGGCTTCGCCGGGGCCAACCGGCATGGGATCGAGACCTCGACCGCGGCGCAGCTCTTGCTGCTCAACTCCGACGTCGTCCCCGACCGGCCCGGCTGGCTGACCGCGATGCGCGAGTTCTACGTGACGCAGGAGGGGATCGGGGCGCTCGGGCCCAAGCTCCTCTACGAGGACGATTCGCTGCAGCACGCCGGCCTCTACTTCCACCGCGCCCCCGGCGCCGAGTTGTGGGAGAACGCCCACTGCTTCAAGGGCCTGCACCGGGCCTTTCCGGCGGCGAACGTCGCCCGCCCTGTCCCCGCGGTGACGGCCGCCTGCATGCTGATCGACCGTGAGCGCTACGAGCTGGTCGGCGGCCTTCCCCTCCACTACGTGCAGGGTGACTACGAGGACTCGGAGCTGTGCCTGCGCCTCTCCAAGGCGGGCTACGAGAACTGGTACCTGCCGCAGGTCGAGCTCTACCACCTCGAGGGCCAGTCCTACGTCGCCGATACCCGCCGCGTTCCCAGCGAGTACAACATGTGGCTCCACAGCAAGATCTGGGGAGACCGGATCGAGGAGCTGATGGCGGATTTCGAACCATTCGACGAGGGGAGTGAGCAGTGAGCAACGGGGACTTCGACCTTCCACCCGACATCTCTAGTCGGCTCGTCTGGATGCTGGGCTCCCCTCGCACCGGGAGCACCTGGCTGATGCAGCTGTTCGCCGAGATGCCGGACATCTCGGTGATCGACGAGAGTTACATCCCCCTGCACCTGGTCCCGATCGATCATGCGCTCGTCGAGGGCGAGTACTTCGAGCAGGGGCCGCGGGCCAACGACCCCCACTACTTCTTCGCCAAGCGGTACCTGCCCGAGGCCTTCCCGGAACTGAGGGCGCTGTTCATGCGGGGGCTGCTGCGACAGCTCGAGGAGCTGGGCCAGAAAACCGATCCCCGCTGGATCGTGGTCAAGGAGCCGAATGGCTCCCACGCCTCCGATTCGTTGATGTCGCTGTTCCCGGAGTCGCGCCTGCTGTTCCTGGTCCGCGACGGCAGGGACGTGATCGACTCGCTGATCGACGCGATGCTCTCGAAGGACTCCTGGTGGCAGCAGAGCCAAGGTTCCGACGAGCCGCGGATCGTCAGCGAGCGGATGGCTTTCATCAACCACCACGCGAAGCTCTGGCTGCAGCGGACGCAGTCGACCCAGCGCGCCTTCGCGGCGATGCCCGAGCGCCAACGCCACCGGGTCGGCTACGAGGACCTGCTTGCCGATACGACGGCGGAATTCGGCGCGATGCTCGATTGGCTGGGGATGGAGATCCCTCCCGAGCAGGTGCGGGCAGCTGTGGAGAAACGGTCCTTCAAGGCGATCCCGGATTCGCAGAAAGGTCCCGGCAAGAGGGCGCGCAGCGCCAACCCCGGTCAGTGGAAGGAGCGGCTCCGCCCGGGGGAGATCGAACTGGTCGAGACGGTGATGGGACCGAAGCTGCGGGAGCTGGGGTATGAGGTCGAGGAGGCCGCGCGGGTCCAGTCCGGGTGAAGACGCCGCTGCCGGTCGCGGCCTCCATCGCCCAGCGGCCCGGTTACAGCGGCCATGCCTGGGCCTTTCTGCAGTTCGCCCTCGGCTTCGAGGAGCTCGGCTACGAGCCGATCCTGATCGACCGGCTGCCGAGCGGGATGACGTCTGATCCGCGGCGGGCGCAGAACTGGTTCCACGAGGTGGCCTCCTCGGTCGGCCTGGGCGACAACTGCGCCCTGCTGCGCGACGACGGCACCTCGCTCGGGATCGAGAGGGACCGCCTGCGCGACCTGGTGGCCGCCGCCCCGTTCGTGCTCGACGTGATGGGCTTCCTCGGGGACGCCGAACTGCGTGAGGCTGCGCAGGCGCTGGTCTTCCTCGACGTCGATCCGGGCTTCACCCAGATCTGGCACGAGCAGGGGGAAGCCGACCTCTTCGGCAGCCACGATCGGCACGTCACCGTCGGGGCGAACATCGGCTCGCCCGGCTGCTCGATTCCCCTCTGCGGCCGCGAGTGGATCACGATACGGCCGCCGGTCGTCCTCTCCCGCTGGCCGGCTTCGGCCCCCGGGCACGGTGGTTTTCGCAGCGTCGCCAGTTGGCGCGGACCGTATGACCCGATCTGGATCGGCGAGCGCAGGCTCGGCCTCCGCGTCCACGAGTTCCGCCGCTTTGCCGCTCTGCCCACAGCGCTCGACGCCGCCTTCGAGCTGGCCCTCGACATCGACCCCGCCGACGAGCCCGATGCGCGGCTCCTGCGGGACAATGGCTGGGTGCTGATGGATCCGGAGCAGGTCGCCGGTTCGCTTGGGGCCTACGCGGAGTTCCTCCGGGGGGCGGGCGCCGAGATCTCCGTGGCGAAGAACATCTACGTCGACAGCGCGAGCGGCTGGTTCAGCGATCGCAGCGCCTGCTTTCTCGCCAGCGGCAGGCCGGTGCTCGCACAGGACACGGGGTGGAGCGCCGACCTGATGGGGTCGGACGGCTTGGTCGCCTTCTCGACGCCGGAGGAGGCGGTCGAAGGAGCGCGGATGATCCAAGCCGAGCTCGCCGCCCGCGGCAGGGCCGCCCGCTCTCTGGCAGAGGAAGCTTTCGATTCCAGGAAGGTGCTCGGTGGGCTTCTCGCCGACCTCGGGGTCAGCTGACGGGCGAGCGGTCCAGCGTCTGAACTGGGGGTGCGGGGACCACCTCGGGGAGGGATGGCTCAACTCCGACGTCAAGGACGGCGGTGGGGTCGACCTGGTCGCCGACATCCGCCGCGGCCTGCCGTTGAGCGACGTCAGCATCGACTATGCCGTCAGCGTCCACGCCCTTCCCGAGCTCTCCATCCCGGAGATCGAGCGCGCCCTGGCGGAACTCCTGCGCGTGCTCAGGCCGGAAGGGGTGCTGCGGCTGGCGCTCCCGGACCTGCGGCTCAGCATCGCCGCCTTCGAGGAGGAAAGGGAGGGGTTCTTCAAGGTCGACCCCGACGCGGCCAGGACCCTGGAGGGTCGCTTCATCCGGCACATCCTCTGGTACGGATACACCCGAACCCTCTTCACGCCTGACTTCACCCGGGAACTGCTGGAAGACGCGGGTTTCGAGGACGTGCACGAGTGCGCCTACGGCGCCACCGAGAGCGCCTTCCCGGCGATCGTCGAGCTCGACAACCGGCGCGACGAGAGCTTTTTCGTCGAGGGGTCGAAACCTGCGGGCGGACGCCCCGCTTCCGCATACAATGCCGCTGTGGTCCAGCCGCCGCCGCCGATCACCGTCTCGGAGATCGTTCACCTGACCCCGAACGACGAGGTTCGTGGGCACTTCCGCATCGAGCAGTCCGGCACGACGCTGGAACTGGCCGGGTGGGCGCTCGGTTCCACCGCGCCGGTGGATCAGGTCACCGTCGTCACCGGTGGCAAGGTCGTCGCGCGGTCGCCGGTGGTGCTCGAGCGGCCCGACATCAAGCAGGCGTATCCCGAGCTCGAGGGGGCCGATACCTGCGGGTTCAAGATGGTCCTGGAACCGCTGGGGGAGGGGCTGAGCAGCCTGCTGGTGCAGGCCGAGCTCCAGGACGGCCAGGCGGCGCCGCTGGGGGAACTGCAGGTGCGGACGGCCCGCCGGCGGCGGAGGGGACTCTTCGGGTTCGGCAGGTGAGGGAAGCGCCGGCGCCGGCCGCAGCGGTCGTGATCCCGTGCTTCAACCAGGCCCACTTCCTAGCCGAGGCGATAGAGAGCGTCCTCGAGCAGTCCCTGCCGGCGGAGGTGGTCGTGGTCGACGACGGCTCCGAAGACAATTCCTACGAAGTCGCGGGACGCTACGAGAGGGTGAGGCGGATACGCCAGCGGAACCTCGGAGTGGCGGCGGCGCGCAACAGGGGCTGGACGGCGACCGGCGCTGAGCACCTGGTCTTCCTCGACGCCGACGACCGCCTGCTCCCCGGGGCTTTGCAGGTGGGGGTGGAGGCGCTCGTTCGTCGTCCCCGCGTCGCCTTCGTCTCGGGGGTCTCTCGGGACGTCGGCGGCGACGGAAGGATCCTCGACGGGCTCCGGCAGCCTCACGTCACGCAGGACCACTACCTGCGCCTGCTCGAAGACTGCTTCATCTGGTCCGGCTCCTCGATCGTGTACCGCCGCTCGGCCCTGGAATCCGTGGACGGTTTCGACGAGAGCCTGGCGGCGGCGGACGACTACGACCTCTATCTGCGCCTGGCGCGGCGCTTCCCGGTCTACTGCCACGAGACTGTCGTGACCGAGTACCGCCGCCATGGGACCAACACCACCCGCGACCCCGGCGTGGTCCTCGACTCGCAGCTCGAGGTGTTGGGGCGCCAGCGCCGCAGCGTTCGCGATCCTCGCGAGCGCGAGGCGCGGCGCCGCGGGATCCGCAAGACGCGGCGCGAGCACGGCGGCGCCCTGGCCGAGCAGATCGCTGACCACTGGCGGCGACGGCAGCTGCGCCGGGCGCTTCGCGGCGTGCGCACGCTGGCGCGTCACGATCCGCGGGGGCTCACCTCTCTGCTGGGGACGGGATGAGCGAGCAGGCGCCACTCGTCAGCGTCGTCCTGCGCACCTACGGGCACGCGCCGTTCATCGCCCAGGCGATCGAGAGCGTCCTGATCCAGCGCACCGACTTTCCCTTCGAGCTGGTGATCGGCGAGGACTGCTCGACCGACGGCACGAGGGAGATCGTCGAGGCCTACGGCAGGAGTTACCCGGAGGTCGTCAAGCCGGTGCTGCCAGAGCGGAACCTCGGCCACGGCGAGATGCTGCGCCAGGCCTTGGCGGCGACGCGGGGGGAGCTGATCGCCTACCTGGACGGGGACGACTACTGGAGCTCGACCGCAAAGCTGGCCCGGCAGGTGGAGTTCCTCGAGGCCAACCCCGACTGCCATGACTGCTTCCATGACGTCAGCCTCGTCTACGACGAAGCCGGGGTGCCGTCGGGGACGATCACGCCTCGCCTGGCCGAGGAGCATTTCGGGATCGAGCAGATCCTGATGGAGTGCTTCGTCCCGGCCCCGGCGATGATGTTCCGCCGCAGCGTCTTCGAAGAGCTGGAGCGCGAGGCCTTCGACTCGGCCTGGCTCGACTGGATCATCCACGTCCAGTCGGCGACCCACGGGCCGCTCGGCTACCTGCCCGAGGTGATGGCCTGCTACCGGGTCCACCGCGGCGGCATGTTCTCGGCGCTGGACAGGGTCAGCCAGCTGGAAGAGGACGACTACTTCTACGCCCGACTCCTGCCCCGGCTGCCGGAACAGCGCGATCTGATCGAGCGCTGCCTCGCCCACCGCAAAGCGCAGCTGGCAATCGAGCGGCTCGGGGTGCCCTTCGAGGCCTGCGTGGTCCTGGCCGACCCGCGCCGCGAGTTCAGGCCCTACTTCAACGGCCGCCACGCGCGGGCGCTGCCCCGGCGCGAGGGCCGTGAGGTGACCGAGCTGCAGGCGATCCGCGAAGCGGCCGCGACCCTGCCGCCCGCGGTCGAGGACTACGGAACCGGAGTCGCGGGTGCCGGCGACGGCGACCGCGGTTGCTTCCTCGTCATCCCGGACCCCGCGGCGGACTGGTTCGGGAGGCGCCCTGACCTGGCCGACTACCTGGGCAAGAACGCGCGCGTCGTCTGGGAGGACGATTGGGTGACGATCCACCAACTCGAGCCGCTTTTGGACGACGGCGACGGAGGGCGGGAGCGGGACTCGCGGCGGGTACGGGTGAAGCCGCTGCGCAGCGCCGCCGAGCTGCCGGCCGCCTTTTTCGACACCCCCACCGACGGGGCGCTGCTGCCGGCGCACGCGGTGATGGTCACCGGCTGGTTGGTGGGGGAGGGGGGACCGGCAACGGAGGTCGAGTTCGAGCACGGCGGGGAGCTGATTTGGCGGGCGCCGGTGACGCGGGCGCGCCCCGACGTCGCCGAGCGCTTTCCCGAGACGTCTGCCGGGACCCCCGGCTTCCAGACCACCCTCAACGTCTGCCACCTGCCGCCAGGCGCCCGGGTCGAGGCGGTCGGGATCTTCGCCGACGGCAGCCGCGTTCCGATCGGCGAGCTCTGCTTCGAGGCACCGCGGGACACCGGGGCGGAGGGATGAGGGGGGACCCGAGGGCAAGCGTCTTCGTCCTCACCCACAACCACGTCGATTGGATCGGGCAGGCACTCGACAGCGCCCTCGCGCAGGAGGCGCCCTTCGAGTACGAGCTGCTCGTCGCCGACGACTTCTCCACCGACGGCACCCGCGAGCGGGTGCTGGAGTACGCCGAGCGCCATCCCGACCGCATCCGCACCTTCCTCCCCGACCGCAACCTCGGGATCGCCGGGATCTGGTTGCAGGCGGCGCGCCGGTGCCGCGGCGAGTACGTGGCGATCCTCGAGGGCGACGACTACTGGACTTCTCCTGACAAGCTCGCGAAGCAGGTCGAGCTGCTCGACCGCAACCCCGGCTGGAGCACCTGCTTCCACCGCGCCACCCTCTTCTTCGACGACGGCAGCCGCCCCTCGCGTCCGGCGACCCCGGCCTTCGCGAAGGAGGTCTTCGACCTCGACGACATCCTCCGCAACTGCTTCATTCCCTTCCTCACCGTCGTCTTCCGCCGCGACGTGCTGGCGACCGTGCCCGAGTGGCTCTTCGAGTACCGCTGGTTCGACTGGCTCTTCCACATCTGGTGCGCGCGGCGGGGGGCGATCGGCTTCCTCGGCGAGGACATGGCCTCCTACCGGGTCCACGCGGCGGGCAACTGGTCGGCGCGCAGCCGCCTCGACCAGCTGGAGGAAGACCTCCGCGTCTACGAGAGGCTGCGCGCCGAGCTGCCCGACCGCAGCCAGCTGATTCGGCGCTGCGTCGAGAACCGCCATTGCCAGCTCGCGGTGGAGAAGGCCGGCGTCGCAGCGGCGACGCCGGTGGCGCTGGCGGAGCCGAGCGACTCGGGCGAAGCCGCCACCGACGTCTATTTCAACGGCCGCCCCGCGGTCTTCCTCTCCTCCGCTGCTCGCGATCCGCTCGCCAAGCTCTCCGAGATCGCCCGGCCGGACGAGCCGGAGCTGCACTACCCCGTGCCCGGCTTCGAGGCCCGCTCGGCGCGTCCCGGCTCCTGCGCCCTGGTCGTGCCCTCCGCGCTGGGGCTCGCCGGAGCCCCCGCGATCGCCGCACTCGTCGCCGGCAAGGAGCCGTTCTGGGAGGACGAGTGGTGCCGAATCTGGGAACTCGATGTAGATTCCCCCGCCTCGGAGCGGCGAGAGGAAGCGGCGGGAGATATGGGCGCGCTGGTTGAAATCGGGGAGGTGTCGCTGGTCGAGCCCCTGCCGGGCGAGCTTCTGGGGCGCTTCCTGGACGAACCGCGCTCCGGTGCGGTCCTCGACGCAAAGACCGTCGACGTGATCGGCTGGGCGATCGGCTCCGAGCGCGAGGCGGTCGCGATGGAGTTCTCCTACCAGGGCAGGCCCTTCTGGCGGGCGAGCCTGCGGGCGGAGCGGGCCGACCTCGCCGAAGCCTTCCCCGAACGGCGGGAGGCCGGGCGCGCCGGCTTCCGCACCACGCTGAACCTGCTCGGGACCTCGGCCGAGTTCGAGGTCGAGGTGGCGGCGGTCCTGAAGGGCCAGCGCCGGGTCCCGATCGGGACCATCCGCGGCCGCCACAAATGGCGCCGCGACCATTCGCCGGCCTTCGCCGAGCTGGTCTCGGTGGTGATCCCCTGCTACCAGCAGGCCCAGTACCTGGGGGAGGCGATCGAGAGCGTTCTCGCCCAAACCTATCCCCACCTGGAGGTGGTCGTCGTCGACGACGGCTCCACCGACAACGCCTCCGCGATCGCCTCCCGCTACCCGGGCGTGCGCTGCATCCGCGAACCCAACTCCGGGCCGGCGGCGGCCCGCAACGCCGGCATCCGCAACAGCAACGGCGACTTCCTCGTCTTCCTGGACGCTGACGACCGGCTGCTGCCGGAGGGGGTGGAGGCCGGGGTTCGCGCTCTGGAAGCGAGGCAGGAGTGCGCCGCGGCGATCGGCACCTACCGGCGCACGACCTTCGACAACCGCCCGGTCGACACCCACGAGCAACCGACCGTGAACGAGCGCCAGTACGAGCAGATGATGGAAGACAACTGGGCGGGCTTCCCGGCGCGGGCGATCTACCGGCGCTCGCTTCTCGAGCACGTGCGCGGGTTCGACTCCGAGATCGACGCCGCCGCCGACTTCGGCTTCAACCTCGCGGTCGCCCGCGAGTTCCCGATCGCCAGCCATCCGGCGCTGGTCGCCGAGCACCGCGAGCATGGTCGTAACCTCAGCGCCGACGCCTCGGTGATGCTGACCGAAACGCTGGCCGCGATGCGCAAGCAGCGTCCGTACCTGAAGGGCGACCCCGAGCGCAAGCGCGCCTACCGCCAGGGTATCCGGCACTGGAAGCGCTACTGGGGGGACCTGCTGGCGATTCAGGTGCGACAGGCGCTGCGGGAGGGACGCCGAGGAGACGCTCTTCGCGGCGTCCTCGAGCTCGTCCGCCACCGGCCCGGCGCGGTGACCCGCCTGCTCGGGCCCGACCGGGCGAACCCGGTCTAGCCTCGATGGCCATCGCCGTCGTCGCCGGGGCGATCGCCAACAAGCCGTGTAACGGCGGCGAGGCCTGGGTCCGTCTCTCCTGGCTGCTCGGGCTGCGCCGCCTCGGCTTCGACGTCCACTTCATCGAGCGGCTGGAGGGCGGCGCGGGGGTCAACCGCCGTAACTTCGAGGAGGTGGTCGCCGGGTTTGGCCTGGAGGAAGATGCGACGCTGCTGGGCCCTGGCGGCGAGGCGCTCTACGGGAGAGACGAAGTGGGGGCCTTAGCGCTTGCCGCGGAGGCGGAGGTCCTCTTCAACATCAGCGGCCACCTGCGTGAAGGGCAGCTCCTCTCGTCCTTCCGGCGACGCGTCTACGTCGACCTCGACCCCGGCTTCACCCAGGCGTGGCATGCCGATCCGCAAACCGATTTCGAGATTCCGGCGCATGACCACTACGTCACCGTGGGGTCGAACGTCGGCCGCGAGGGGTGCCCGATCCCCACGGGCGGGCTGGAGTGGATTTCGACCCTGCCGCCGGTCGTGCTCGAAGAGTGGCCGGCCGCGCCGACGCCGGCGGCGCCGTTGCGTTTCACCACCGTCGCCACCTGGCGCAGCCCCTATGGCCCGCTGCGGATCGGCGGCCAGACGATGGGGCTCAAGCACCACGAGTTCCGCCGTGTGATCGAGCTGCCGACCGCCGTGCCCGCCGCCCGCTTCGAGCTTGCCCTCGACATCCACCCGGCGGACGCCGCTGACCTCGAGGCCCTGCGTCGGCAGGGGTGGGAGATCGTCGCCCCGCGGGAGGTCGCGGCCACTCCCGCCGCTTTCCGCGCCTATCTTCAGGGCTCCGGCGCCGAGTTCTCCGTCGCGCAGGGGGTCTACGTCGATTCTCGCAGCGGCTGGGTCAGCGACCGCACCGCCGCCTACCTGGCGAGCGGACGCCCGGCGCTGGTGCAGGAGACGGGAGTTGCCGAGCAGCTGCTCGGGGGGGAGGGGCTGCTCACCTTCTCGACGCTGGAGGAGGCGGCCGAAGGGGCGCGCCGGCTCTGCGAGGACCCGGAGGCCCATGCCGAGGCGGCGCGCGAGATCGCCAAGCGGCACCTGGACAGCGATCGCGTCCTCGGCCGCCTGTTGGATCGCATCGGAATCGGTGCCTAGCGTGCGGCGCCCCCCGATCGTCGCCGGCTTCGCCCTCGGGTTGGTCGCTTTCCTTCTCGTCCTTACAGCGAAGTCCGGAGACGGCGCACGGGCGGAGGTTCCTCAGGCGCAGGTCTCCGTCGCAAGCACGCCGCAGGTCGTCTTCGACTGGAGCCGGGACGCCTGCGCGATCGGGAGCTATCCCGACCAGCCGGCAAGGGCCTTCCGGGACTTCCGCGGACGTGTCCAGCTCCTGCTCTCTCACTACGTTAACTACCGGCTGATCGGTCCTTCGCTTGGTCGGCTGCAGCCCGATTGCGACCCGGTGATGAGCTCCTCCGAAGACCCTCGCCCATCGTCGTTCGCCGATCGCGAGTGGGTCTCGTCGATCTTCACCCGAGATGGCCGCACGATCTGGGCGCTGGTCCACGACGAGTACCAGGGCAACCTCCATCCGGGCCGTTGCCCGAGCGGGTCCTACTACCGCTGCTGGTACAACGCCGTGACCCTGGCGCGCTCCCGTGACGGCGGCCGCACCTACCACGCCGCACGCCGCCTTTCGCGCCGGCTCGTCGCCGCTCCCTCCTTTCGCTACCGGCCCGACCTCGGCATGCGCGGCGTCTTCGCTCCCAGCAACGTCGTCCGCGGTCGCGGCGGTTATTACGCCCTCGTCCGCGTCCGCGACCTCGAGGGTCGCCAAGGGGTCTGCGCGCTGCGGGCCCCGAGGCTCTCCGCGGCCGGCTCCTGGCGCGCCTGGGACGGAGAGGATTTCGACGTCCGACTCCGTGACCCCTATCGCTTGCAGCCGCGCCGCCGCATCCCCTGCGAGCTGATCGACCCGGGGGGGATCGCGGAGATGACCGAGAGCCTGACCTTCAACCCGGCCCTGGGGCGCTATCTGCTGGTGGGGCTCGCGCCGCCGGGCCCCACGAGCGTCGGCGCGAAGGTGAGCGGGCTCTACTACTCGACCTCCACCGACCTGGTGCACTGGACGCCGCGGACGCTGATCGCGGCTGCGGTGACGAAGCACAACCACCGCTGCGGAGGGCCCCCGGCCATCGCCTATCCCTCAGTGATCGATCCGAGCAGCCGTTCGCGCACCTTCGCCACCAGCGGCGCGAGGCCGTTTCTGTACTACACCAGGCTCCGCTACGACCACTGCCGCCTCACCGCCAACCGGGATTTGATGCGGGTCCGGCTGGCGATTGCTCCATAGTCCGCGGATGACCGAACGGCTGAAGATCCTGCTTGGCGGCATGGTGGCCGGCGACCCCCACCATGGCGGCGCCAGCTGGGCGGTTCTGCAGTACGTCGCCGGCCTCTCCGCGCTTGGGCACGAGGTGGTGTTGGCGGAGCCGGTGCCGGTCGAGTCGTTGGACCCGGAGGGCGAGGTGGTGAGCTACTTCCGGGCGCTGCCGCTGATCGAGGGCCGCGGAGCGCTCCTCGGCAGGGGGACCGAGCGCACCTGTGGCCTGTCCTATTCGCAGCTGCTGGAGTTCGCCCGCGACGCCGATCTCCTGCTCAATGTCTCCGGGATGCTGCGCGACGAGAAGTTGCTGGAGGCGGTGCCGGTGCGCGCCTTTCTCGATCTCGACCCTGGCTTCAACCAGGTCTGGCAGGCGACCGGGTCGGAGATGGGGTTCGACCTCCACACCCACTTCGTCAGCGTCGGCGTCCGGATCGGGGCCGAGGATTGCCCGATCCCGACCCTCGGACGCAACTGGATCCCGACCCTGCCGCCGGTGTCGCTCGCGCACTGGCCGCTGGCTGACGCCGCTCCGGAGCGCGATGCCTTCACCAGCGTCGGCCACTGGCGCAGCTACGGGTCGATCGAGCACGGAGGCGTCGGCTACGGGCAGCGGGCACACTCGCTGCGCGCGCTGGTCGAGTTGCCCCGCCGCAGCAAAGCCCGCTTCGAGCTGGCGCTCGGTATCCACCCCGACGAGGTCGACGACCTGCGTGCCCTGCGCGAGAACGGCTGGAGCCTGGTCGATCCGCGTGAGGTGGCAGGGAGCCCTTCGGCGTACGCCGCCTACGTGCGCGGCTCGCAGGGGGAGCTGTCGGTGGCGAAGAGCGGATACGTCAACTCCCGCAGCGGCTGGTTCAGCGATCGCAGCGCCTGCTACCTGGCCAGCGGCCGCCCCGTGGTGGCGCAGGACACCGGCTTCGGCGAGTTGCTGCCGGTGGGCGAAGGGCTTCTGAGCTTCGAGGTAACCGAGGAGGCGAGCGCCGCGGTGGCGAAGGTGAAGGCGGACATGGAGCGACACCGCCGCGCGGCCCGGGACCTTGCCGAGGCGCACCTCGATTCCTACACGGTGCTCTCGCGGCTGCTGGAGCGGCTAGCCGTGCCCGCGGGGGGAGGGATCTGAGGGTGAGCGACTCCATCCCCTTCAACCAGCCGTTCGTATCCGGCAACGAGCTCGCCTACGTGGCGGAGGCGATCTCGGCGCGGCAGCTGGCCGGCGGCGGCGAGTTCACCCGCCGCTGCGAGGAGTGGCTGCGGGAAAGGACGGGGTCTCCGCTGGCGCTGCTGTCACATTCCGCGACCGGGGCGTTGGAGGCGGCGACGATGCTCGCGGGCCTGGGCCACGGAGACGAGGCGATCATGCCCTCCTTCGGCTATCCGACGATGGCGACGGCAGTCGTCAGGCAGGGCGCAACCCCCGTCTTCGTCGACATCGACCCCCTCACCCTCAACGTCGACCCGGAGCAGGTCGAGAGGGCGGTGACCAAGCGGACGAAGGCGATCGTCGCCGTCCACTACGGCGGCGTGGCCTGCGACATGGGGAGGCTGGGCGAGATCGCGAAGGCGAACGAGCTGCGTCTGATCGAGGACGCCGCCCATTGCCTCCTGGCCGAGCAGGACGGAAAGGCCCTCGGCTCGATCGGAAACCTCGGGGCGATCAGCTTCCATGAGACCAAGAACGTGACCTGCGGCGAGGGAGGGGTGTTGCTGGTCAACGATCCGGCGCTGGTGGAGCGGGCACAGGTGATCTGGGACAAGGGCACGAACCGCTCGCAGTTCCTGCGCGGAGAGGTGGAGCGCTACACCTGGGTCGACATAGGGTCCTCCTTCGGGGCCAGTGATCTCACCGCCGCCTTCCTCCTCGCCCAGCTGGAGGCGGCGGAGGCGGTGACGGCTCGGCGGCGGGCGATCTGGGACCTCTACCAGGCGGCCTTCGAGGATCTCGAGCGCGAGGGGCTGGTGAGGCGGCCGCAGACGCCTCCCGGCAGCCTCCACAACGGTCACGTCTATTACCTGGTGCTGCCGAGCGCCGAGGTGCGCAGGGCCTTCATCGAACGTCTGAAGGAGCAGGGGATCGCCACCGTCTTCCACTTCGTCCCGCTCCACAGCTCTCCCGCCGGAGAGCGCTTCGGGTGCGCTGACGGTGCGCTTGCGGCAACCGAAGATCTGGGCTCCAGGTTGGTTCGTCTCCCGCTCTTCGCCGATCTCGATGCGGCCTCGGTGGAACGGGTGATCTCCGCAACCCGCACGGCAGTCGTCGAGCTGGTCGGGGACAGCGGGACGTAGGCCACGTTCCAGTCGGGCAAGTACCTATCATCAGGCACTTGTCCCAGGTGACCATCGACCAGGTCGAGGTGGAGCTGAGCCCCGACTTCTCTAACCATGGCCGTGGCCAGATGCGAGGCCTGACCGACGCGGCAGGGCTGACGATCCAGGGTTGGGTGCTCGGTCACAGGTCGCTGCCGCTGACGGTCGAACTGTGCGACCGACTCGGGAGGACGATCGTCGAGTCTCCGATCGACCAGCCCCGGGATGACATCGGCGAGGCATTCCCCGATGTGCCGGGCGCTTCGCACTGCGGGTTCGGCGTCACCCTTTCACCCTCTGCGTCCGGCCGCGGTCGAATCCACGTCAACGCTTTGTTCGAGGACGGCTCTTCCGCCCTGTTCGGAACGGTCGGCTGCGAGGTCGAGGGTGAAGAGGCCGAGGGCGCCGAAGTGGAGTGGGCGGTTGCGACCGCGAACGACGAGAGCCAAAAGGTGCTGTTCGGCACGGAAGGCTGGCTGTACCTTCGCCGGGATACCAACGACATCCTCGGCCAGCACACCGGCAGGGTGACGCTGGAGCCCGAGCAGCGGGCGGCGTGGCGCGAAGTCCTGGAAGGCCGGATGCGCGAGAGCGAGCGCCTGGGTCTCACCTGGTCCTGCGTGGTGGCGCCAGACAAGGAGTCGGTCTATCCCGAGTACCTGCCGAAGGAGATCGTCCCGGTGGCGCGCCGGCCGATCCACGAGTTCCTCGGCCTCGCCGAAGAGATCGGCGCTCCGGTTTCGTATCCCCTCGACCGGCTGCTGAGCGCGAAGGGCGAATACGAGCTCTACCCGCGAACGGATACGCACTGGAACTACCGCGGGGCCTACGTCGCCTACCGGGAATTCTGCGACGACCTTCTCGCGCGGGGGGTGGATCTGGACGTCGTCGAGGAGGACGAGGTCGAGTGGATAGACGACGTCACCGAGGGGGACCTCGGCGTCAAGGTGCACCCGGAGCCGATCGTCGGGCCGACCATCCGGCCTTCGCTGCGGAGGAACCGGGCACGGTCTGCGGCCGACAACGGAGTCTCGAACCACGGGCACGTCGAGTCCTTCGAACAGCCGGGGGACGGTCCGCGATGCGTCCTCTTCGGAGAGTCGTTTGCGCTATTCCTGCTCCCGTTCCTGAAAGAGACCTTCCAGCGTCTCGTGTTCGTGCATACCAGCATGTTCGTCTCGGAGATCCTCGAACACGAACGCCCCGACGTGGTTCTGAGCCTGCCGCTCGAGCGGTTTCTGATCCGGGTTCCGAAAGACGAGAACGCTCTCGACGAGCTGCGGGCGACCGCCCGCCGCAAGGGTGGGGACCTTCCTTGGCCCGCCCCCTCATAGGGTTTCGAGCCGATCTCGAGCGAGCGCTGGAGGGGGTCGGATGCGAGTTGCTCGAAGTGACGAACCGCAGTTCTTCGCCCTACCGGACCAGCTTCCCGATCGAGAAGGTGCGAGTGAAGTTGAAGGAACGGGGGCCGGTCACGCTCGGGTTCAAGCAGCTCGACTGGGACCTGCTCTCACCCGCCGCCCAGCTCGCCAAGCCCCGCTTCCTCCACGATCCCGAGCGCGAGCCGGAGGTCTACCGGGCGCTGCTGCCGGAGGCGCCGGCCGGGCCCCCGGAGTTCTTCGGGTCGGTGCTGCAGGCGGACCGTCACTGGCTCTTCGTCGAGTGGGTGGAAGGACGGGAGCTGTTCCAGGTGGGGGAGAGGGAGCTGTGGGAGGAGGCGGCACGCTGGCTGGCGCGCTTCCACGTCGCCCTGGCGCCGGAACGGGAGCGGCACCGCGGCGAGGCGCGGTTGCTCGACCACGACGCCCCCTTCTACCGCCGCTGGATCGAGCGGGCACGCGAGTTCGCTCCCGATGTCAGGGCGATCGGGTGGCTGGCCGCGCGCCACGAGCAGGTGGTCGAAGCGCTGCTCGCCATGCCCCGGACCGTGGTCCACGGCGAGTTCTACGCTTCGAACGTGCTCGTCGCCCCCGATTTTGAACACACCCCGCTGGGTCAGGAATCGGATGCGCGTGTCGCGCCGGTCGACTGGGAGCTGGCGGCGGTTGGGACCGGCCTCGGCGACTTGGCGGCGCTGGTAAGCGGCTGGTCGGAGGGAGACCGGGAGGCGATCGCGGCGGCCTACGCCGCCGAGTCCGGCGTCCCGCCCTTCGACAAGCGCGACCTCGACCTCGCCCGGCTCCAGGTCGCGATCCAGTGGCTCGGCTGGGCGCCGTCGGAGTGGGAGCCGCCGGAGCGGCAGCGGCACGACTGGCTCGGCGAGGCGGTCGCGCTGGCGGAGGAGCTGGAGCTGTGAGAGAGGAGCGCTGCCTCGTCGTCAACGCCGACGACCTCGGCCTCTCCGACGCGGTCAACGCCGGCATCTTCGAGGCGCACGCCGAGGGGGTCGTCACCAGCGCCAGCCTGATGGTCCGCCAGGGCGCCGCGCCGGCCGCGGCGGAGGCCGCGGCCGCGCACCCTGATCTGGCGATCGGCCTACACATCGACCTCGGCGAGTGGAACTACGAAGACGGCGACTGGACCCTCGCCTACTCCCACTGCGACTTCGAGGACGCGAAGGCGGTCGAGGCCGAGTGCCGGGCCCAGCTCGAGCGCTTCCGGGCCCTGCTCGGCCGCGATCCGACCCATCTCGACTCCCACCAGCACGTGCACGAATCCGCGCCGGTCGCAGGCGTCGCCGAGGCGCTGGCGGCGGAGCTGGGCGTTCCCCTGCGCAACCGGGCGATCCGCTACGAGGGCGGCTTCTACGGCCAGAGCGGCAAGGGGGAACCGTTTTCGGCGGGGATCGCGCCCGAGGCGCTGGCCGGGCTGATCCGCGAGCTGCCGCCCGGTTGGACCGAGATCGGCTGCCATCCCGCCGCCGGCCCGGTCCCGACCTCCTCCTACGACGCCGAGCGCCGGATCGAGCTGCGGACCCTTTGCGATCCGTCGATCCGCGAGGCGCTCAATGTGACAAACGTCAAGCTGTGCTCGTTCGCACAGGTAAACACTCCCTGGCGGCGTACCTTCGGTACATGATCCGTTCCGCTCCACCCGCGCCGTTCAGGACGGCCCTGCTCACCCTCCTCATCGCCGTCGTCGTCGCGCTGCTCGTCGCCGCCGGTGCCGGCCCGCAGCTCGGTTAGAACCAGGGACGCGGCGGCGGCGCCTTTTTCGAGCCAGGTCTTCCGCCGGAGGCGACCCCCGGGATCCCCGCCAGCATCGGGTCCTTGGCGATGCGACTCCGCAGCGGCTCCCGCTCGTCCGCCGGGGTCTTTGCCAGGGCTCTGTCGACGAGTTCCTTCGCCCGCACGTCGTTGTCGGCCAGGTGGAAGAAGCAGGCTAGATCGAGCAGCAGGAAGACGCTCGGGTCGTCCTTCTCCCTCAGGATGGTTTCGGCGATGGTCAACGGGGAGACCAGCTTCTTCCTGCGCAGGCTCCGTTTCAGGGACTTCAGCCTGAGGACCTCGGCCTCACCGGCGGAACCGGCGAGCTCGAGCTCGATCAGCGCTTTCAGGTCGTAGGCGGCGAAAAGAACCGTCCCGGAGAGGAACGCCCGTAACTCCTTGTTGCGGCCGAACAGTGGTTCCAGTGGCAGTGGTTCGAGCATCGCCCAGCATTTCCTCAGCAGCTCATCGATATCTCTCCTGGCGAGTAGGTAGGTCTCCCTGCGCCTGAGTTGGTTCCGCTGTCGGTAGGCCTGATTGGCCCGCGTCGAGGCGAGTCGGTACTTGACCCGGTACCAGTCGGAGTTGCGGCGATAGGGCAGCGTCTGGACCTGCTTCTCCTCCTCGAGGATCTGCAGGGCTTCTTCGAGGTGCGCGATCGCCGCCTCGTATTTCTTCTCCCCGTTCTCCAGCCTGCCGAGTTGAGCCAGCGCCCCCCAGTTCAGGGGGTCGCGTTCGATCGCCTCCTCGTAGAGGTCGACCGCTTTCGCCGCTTTCCCGTCCTTCTCCCACTCCAGCCCGGTCTTGAAAAGCGCCCAGCTGAGGGCGTCCTGGGCTCCTCCCGGCTTGATCCCGGCAGCCGTGACGGTGACGTGGCTGATCCAGGCGGCTGCCGGGACACCGAGTTTCTGCAGGCGTCCGGCTTTTGACGCATCGCTGTTGTTTCCCGGGCCCAGCTGGAACTGCTGCGGCCAGAGGGTGACGGCATCGACGATCCCGTCCCGCTTGCGCAGCGAGAGCGTGAGGCCCGGACCGGAGCCGCTGTCCGCCTGCAGGTTTCCCTTGACCTGGTACTGGCGGCGCGGGTAGCGGGCGACGATCCAGCCGATGAAGGCGGAAAACGATTTTGCCTGCTCGCTGATCGCCCCCAGTTCGCTCAGGAAGGTCTCCTCGGCGGCGGCCTGCGAATCGACCATCCTCAAGCCTCTGCTGCCGGAGCCGAAGCTTTCGATCTTGCTCCGTACGAGGCCCGCCAGCGCGCCACCCCGCGCCGGTTCGACGACATCGTCGAAAGCCTCGATGCTGACGCGGACCGCCCTGATCCGGCTGGCCGGCCACCAGTTGCGGACCAGAGGGAGGAAGGTCATGACCAGCAGCAGCAGCGAGATGACGAGCACCACGACGGAGATCGCCGCGACCAAAAGCCCGAGCCAGGCGAGCGCGTCTTCCGCCGTCCCCTTCGGGTCGTCCCAGATCGGCTCGTCGGGGGCCTCGATGCCCGCTTCGGCACATTTGCTGTCGGACTTCGCCGCCAGCGCTTTTTCGTATGCCGCCTGCGCCTCGGCCTCCCGGCCGGCCTCTTCGAGCGCCGCCGCCGTCGCGCACTCGTTGGCATTGGCGTCGAGCTCCTTCAACCCCGCCTTCGCGCAGGCCTCCGTTGCCGGTTCCTTGAGCGCTTCCGTATAGGCCGTTTCCGCTGCGGCGAAGCGGCCGCTGTCATAGAGCGCTTTGCCCCCAGGGCACGGTGCGACCGGAGCGGCAGCCGCTTGGCCCGCCCCCCCGGCGACGCCCAAAGCCACCAGAGCGGTGCAGAGAGCGACCAAAACACTCTGTCTGAATCGAGACACTCAAAGGTACTTATAAGAGACGTCCGACCCGGATGTCCGAATTTCGTCCTTTCAACACCGGGGTGGGGCGAGGACGATCGCGCAGTAGCCGGCGGCGATCTCGGCTGGCGGGAGGCGACCACCCGGGCGCACCCACTGGGGGGTGTAGTTGACCATCCCCAGCAGGGCGAGGAGGGAGAGGCGGCGGTCGGCGAAGGTCATCGAGCCGTCGGCCTCGCCGCGGGCGAGGACGTCGTCGAGGATCTTCTCGAAGGCTCGGCGCTGGGAGCGGACGCGACGCCAGCGCGGCTCGCGCTCGATCGCCTGCCGCTCCTGGGTGAAGACGAGCATGTGGTGGCGGTGCTCGACGACGTGGGCGACCCAGGCGGAGACGAGCTCGCGCAGCTGGGACACGGGCGGCGCCGCGGCGGCGACGATCTCCCGCGCCTGCGCCAGCAGCGGTTCCAGCAGCTCGTCGCAGATCGCGATCAGGAGGTCGTCCTTGCCCTCGATGTAGTGGTACAGGCCACCGGCGGCGAGGCCGGTCGCCTCGGTCAGCTCGCTCATCGAGGTCCCGTCGTAGCCGCGCTCGGCGAACAGCCTGGCCGCGGTGGCGACGACCTCCCGACGACGGGCGTCGTATCGGGCGCGCAGGGCCGGGCGCGTGGGGGGCGAGGGAACCGGCATCGCCTCACGGTAGCGGAAAACCGAACACTGATTCGGTATTCTGTGTCGATGGACTTCAACCTCGGCGAGGAGCATCGCCTGATCCAGCGCACGGTCCGCGACTTCGCCACCCAGGAGGTGGCCCCGGTCGCGGAGGAGCTCGACCGCGAGAAGCGCTTCCCCTACGAGATCGTGCGCAAGCTCGCCGACCTCAACCTGATGGGGATCCCCTTCCCGCAGGAGTACGGGGGCGGGGGAGGGGACTCGCTCGCCTACGCACTCGCGGTCGAGGAGCTGACCCGGGTCGACTCCTCGGTGGCGATCACCCTCTGTGCCCACACCTCGCTCGGCACGCAGCCGATCTATCTCTTCGGCTCCGCGGAGCAGAAAGCCGAGTGGCTGCCGCGGTTGACGGCCGGAGAGATCCTCGGCGCCTTCGGGCTGACCGAGCCGGAGGCCGGCTCCGACGCCGGCAACGTCCGCACCAGGGCGCGCCTTGAGGGCGGCGAATGGGTGATCGACGGCGCCAAGCAGTTCATCACCAACGCCGGCACCGAGATCTCCGGCGTCGTCTGCATCACCGCCCGCACCGGCGAGGACGAGATCTCCAACCTGATCGTCGCCAACGGCACCGCCGGCTACGAGCAGGGCGAGCCGTACCGGAAGATGGGGTGGAACGCCTCCGACACCCGCCCGCTCACCTTCACCGACTGCCGGGTGCCGGAGGAGAGCCTGCTCGGCCCCCGGGGCATGGGCTTCCGCCAGTTCCTCCAGGTGCTCGACATCGGCCGCATCGGCGTCGCCGCGATGGGCGTCGGCCTCGCCCAGGGCGCGCTCGACGAGGCGCTCGCCTACGCCAAGGAGCGCCAGGCCTTCGGTCAGTCGATCTCCCGCTTCCAGTCGATCCAGGCCAAGCTCGCCGATATGGCGACCGAGATCGAGGCGACGCGGCTGCTCGTCTACAAAGCCGCGCGGATGAAGGACCGCGGCGAAAACTTCAGCCTCACCGCCGCCCAGGCGAAGCTGAAGAGCGGCCGCCTCGCCGTCCGCTGCTGCGAGGAGGCGGTGCAGATCCACGGCGGCTACGGCTACATCGAGGAGTACCCGGTCTGCCGCTTCTACCGCGACGCCAAGATCCTCACGATCGGCGAGGGCACCGACGAGGTCCAGCAGATGGTGATCGCCCGGGCGCTGGGGGCGTAGGAGCGTCCGATGATCCCGAAAGCCGTCCGCATCCGCGAGGTCGGGCCGCGCGACGGCTTCCAGAACGAGCCGGAGACGATCGCCACCGCCGACAAGGTGCGGCTGGTCGAGATGCTCGGCCGGACCGGGTTGCGGCGGCTGGAGGTGACGAGCTTCGTCCGCGCCGACGTGGTGCCGCAGCTGGCCGACGGGCGCGAGGTGCTGGAACGGGCCGAGATCCCCGAGGAGGTCTCGGTCTCGGTCCTCGTCCCCAACGTGCGTGGGCTGGAAGCGGCGCTGGAGGTGCGCGAGAAGATCGACGAGGTCAACGTCTTCCTCTCCGCCTCGGAGACCCACAACCGGGCCAACGTCAACCGCTCGGTCGAGGAGTCGCTCTCGGGGCTGGAACACGTGCTGGCGCGGGCGACCGAGGAGGGGGTCCGCTGCGAGGGCGTTGTCAGCACCAGCTTCGGCTGTCCGTATGAGGGCTACGTGCCGTTCGAGCGCGTCTTCGAGATCGCCAAACGGCTCTCCGCCGCCGGCGCGGTCGAGATCGGGTTCGGCGACACCACCGGGATGGCGAACCCGGTCCAGGTCGGCGAGTTCTTCCGCCGCGCCCACGAGGAGATCGTCGGCGCCGAACTCACCGCGCACTTCCACGACACCCGCGGCCAGGCGCTCGCCAACGTGCTGGCGGCGCTCGAGACCGGCGTCGACTCCTTCGAGTCGAGCTTCGGCCAGCTCGGCGGCTGCCCGGTCCCGCCCGGCGCCACCGGCAACGTCGCCAGCGAGGACCTGGTCTCGATGCTGCACGAGATGGGGATCGAGACCGGCGTCAACCTCGGCGGGTTGCTCGAGGCCGCGCGCGCAGCGCAGGAGGTTCTCGGCCGCCCGCTCGCCTCCCACACCCTCGTCGCCGGTCCGGTCGAGTGGCACGCCGAGCGCGACCCCTTCAAGGAGAACCCGCCGCGATGAGCACCGCCGTCGAGGGAATGCGCGAGAAGCACCTGGAGCTGATCGAGGAGCTGAACGCGGAGCTGCAGCGGGTCCGCGCCGGCGGCGGCGAGAAGGCGGTCGAGCGCCACCGCGGCCGCGGCAAGATGACGGCGCGTGAGCGCGTCGCCGGCCTCTGCGACGAGGGCACCGAGTTCCTCGAGCTCTCGCCGCTGGCCGCGCACGGGATGTACGACGGCGCGGCGCCGGGGGCGGGGATCGTCACCGGGGTCGGCGTCGTCAACGGGTGCCGCTGCGTGATCGTCGCCAACGACGCCACCGTCAAAGGCGGCACCTACTACCCGGTGACGGTGAAGAAGCACCTGCGCGCTCAGGAGGTCGCCCTGCAGAACCGCCTTCCCTGCATCTACCTGGTCGACTCAGGCGGCGCCTACCTGCCGCTGCAGGACGAGGTCTTCCCCGACCGTGAGCACTTCGGCCGCATCTTCTTCAACCAGGCGACGATGTCGGCGCGGGAGATCCCGCAGCTGGCGGCGGTGATGGGCTCCTGCACGGCCGGCGGCGCCTACGTGCCGGCGATGAGTGACGAGACCGTGATCGTCCGCCACCAGGGGACGATCTTCCTCGGCGGCCCGCCGCTGGTGAAGGCGGCGACCGGGGAGGAGGTGAAGGCGGAGGAGCTCGGCGGCGGCGACGTCCACGCCCGCAGGTCCGGCGTCGCCGACCACCTCGCCGCCGACGACAGAGAGGCCTTATCCATCCTGCGCGAAATCGTCGCCACCCTGCCGCCGAGTCCGGCGCCGCCCTGGGCCCGGATCGAGCCGCGGCCGCCGGCCGGGGAACCTGACGAGATCCTCGACGCCGTCCCGATCGGCTCGCGCGCTCCCTGGGACGTGCGCGAGGTCCTGCGCCGCGTCGTCGATGCCGGCGAGCTGCGCGAGTTCAAGGAGAAGTACGGGAAAACCCTCGTCTGCGCCTTCGCCCACATCGACGGCCACCCGGTCGGGATCCTCGCCAACAACGGCATCCTTTTCTCCGAGAGCGCCCTCAAGGGCGCCCACTTCGTCGAGCTCTGCGACAAGCGTCGGATCCCGCTCGTCTTCGTCCAGAACGTCAACGGCTTCATGGTCGGCTCCAAGTACGAGGCCGGCGGGATCGCCAAGGACGGGGCGAAGATGGTCGCCGCCGTCTCCACCGCCCGCGTCCCCAAGCTCACCGTCATCGTCGGCGGCTCCTTCGGGGCCGGCAACTACGGCATGTGCGGCCGCGCCTACTCGCCCCGCTTCCTCTTCATGTGGCCCAACGCCCGCATCTCCGTCATGGGTGGCGACATGGCGGCGGCGGTGATGGAAGAGGTGGGCCAGCCCGAGACCGCCGCCGAACTGAAGGAGCAGTACGAGCACCAGGGCCGCCCCTTCTACTCCACCGCCCGTCTCTGGGACGACGGCGTCATCGACCCCCGCGACACCCGCCGCGTCCTCGCCCAGGCCCTCGACGCCTGCGCCAACGCCCCGCTCGCCGAGGCGGCGGCGCCCGTGTACCGGATGTGATCGCCGGCTACCTCCCAAGCCTTCTCGCGCTGCTGCTCGGCGCCGCCGAACCGGCCCCCTCGCACTGTCCGCCCGGTCACCCTGCCTGCCGGGAAACGGTAGGCCGGATCGTCTATGTCGAGCGGGTCGATCCCGACGGCGACGGCGACGCGCACTTCGTGATTACCGACCCGCAGGGGATCACGCTGCCGGGGTTGACCGCGATCGACGTCCGCGCCGGTCTGCGTCCGCACCCACTGCCCGGGCCCGGCGATCTGATCAGCGCTGCCGGCCCGGTGCAGACCGGCTCCTACGGCCAGGCCCAGATCCACGCCCTGGAGCTACACGTTGCACGATGAAGTGACAAGGTCATAAGGTGCCAAAGGTCACCGTCCGAGTGTGGCACGCGCGGTTTGCAGGATCTTCCGACATCTCCCCTCGGTCCAACGACCTAAAACAAGACACGCTGTAGTGATTCTCTGCCGGGGGAGGGTTGCGCCATGGCGAACCGCGCTGTAGAAGCTCCTCCGAACGATTCACTGAGTTTGAGTGAACAAACAAACTCCCGAGACGCCTTCTAGGGAAAGACAGCGTCCCGGGAGCTCAAGGAAACCCGAGCCGAAGGCTCGGATAAGAAAGAGGAGTATCTCACATGCACAAGAAGCTCATGACGGGCCTCCTGGCGCTGGTCGCCCTCGCAGCCCTCGCGCTGCCGGCGATTGCCTCGGCCAAACCCGTTCTCAAAGAGGGCGCAACGGCCGCAACGGTCGGCAACAAGATCGTGGGGACAAACGTCGGTAACACCGTGATGACAACCTCTCTGGGGAGTGTCACCTGTGATACCGCCATTCTCACAGGCACGTTGACAGTCAACAGCACTGCCAGCGGCGTCGAGGGAGACATCGAAACCGCTCGATTCTTCAACAAAGAAGGCCTCCAGGCCGAAAAAGAGCCTGAGAAGGAGTGCAGCAGTTGGACCGGTGGCGTTTCGATCACACCGAGCCCTGCGGTCAACGGTCTGCCGTGGTGCGTCGAAGCGACAGAAGCCAACGACGTCGCCAAGATCCGAGGCGGTAAATGCACCGAAGAAACCCGGGCGATCCGCTTCACGCTCGTGTTTACATCTGGCTTCATCGGCACCTGCACCTACCAGCGCGCGTCGGCCGCTGTCGGCAGCCTTACGACAGGCACGGGGGAAGCTGAAATTTCCGGCCAGGAATGGACCAAGCTCGAAGGCGGCGCTGGCTGCCCGAGCTCCGGCAAACTCGACATGAAGTTCAAACTCGAGACAGAGGATGGAACGGCTCTGACGTTCGCCTCCAGCTGAGGAACGGAGTTCAACGTTGTGCTTCACCAGGGGCGCCATTGAGGCGCCCCTGGTGGTCTATCTAAACGATCCTGTTCCAGTACGCTGACAGTTAATAGCTCCACCAACGGCATTGAGTGGGACATAGAATCTGCCCGCTTGTTCAAACGCCGCGGCTCCTCAAGCTGTGGGTGACGACCAACGGGTTGCCTTGGTGCTTCGAAGCGTATCAGCGGACCTCGTCGGCGCGGGAAGCTTGACATGCCGATGGCGCTTGAGACCAAGAATGGAAAACCAACGGAGTTCGCGTAGGTGAGGTCCAGTTGAACTTGCACCCGGGGACGCTGAACGGCGATCTCCGGGTGCTTGCGGGGCGGTGAGGAACAGCGCGTGACAGGATGTGCAAATTCCTTGACGAGAGTGATCCCTCGCCCTAACGTCGAGCGTCGGGACTGGCTACGCCACCAATGATAGGTCAGTCGGAGGGGAAAGGGACAGTGAAGATCGTGAAGCGGGGACTCGGGGTACTTGTCGTCTGGCTGATTGCCTTGGTGCTGATTCCTTCAGCCGGAGCTCAGATGTGTCCAAATGAGTCTCTGCGTTTTGGTCCCTCAGCCGCTCTTCCCGATTGCCGAGCCTATGAGTTGGTGACTCCTCCGGACAGCAATGGGCGGTCGGTCGAGGGGATATCCAGCTTCAGGTTTCTAGCCTCAGGTGGGTTGTTTCCCACCGAGCTGATCACCCCCTCTGGTGAGAGCGTCGCCTTTATGTCTTTCAATGGACCCTTGGGGGAGGTCGACGGTCTCACCGGAACCTTGGATGTCACGGAGACGCAGCGGACTGCCAACGGTTGGCAGATCACCAGGCGCTTCAGTCCAGGGGGAGGAGAAGCGGTTGCTCCGATTCCAGGGGGAATCTCGCCCGACCACCTATATGCATTTACCAACGTAGCTCCAGTCTTCAAACCGGGGGACAGCAGCGGCACCCTCTCGGGGGGCACGCTCGCTGGGGACGGGCAGGCCGAATACCTGGGTAATCCCGATGGCTCTTACGAGCTGGTGGGAATAGGTAGTCAGGGGACTGAACCGATGGCCCAAGGTCGGTACATAAGCGCGAACGGCGAGCACGTGATCTTCTCCACCGGCCGTCCCGAGTCAGGGAGTTATCGCTGCTTCCAGCCGGGAGCGTCATGCCCTGTGCGTCAGCTCGAGGCCAACGCACCACCCGAAGGCACTGGCGCCATTTACGATCGAGAAGCTGATGGGCCGACGAAGGTGGTGTCGCTGTTGCCGGGAGACGATGACCCTACTCCGGACGCCGGTGAAGAGGCTGCCTATCAAGGAGTCTCCAAAGAGGGCTCCACTGTTGCTTTCAAGATCGGAGGAGCTCTCTACGTCCGCGTTCCCGATGCGGAAGACGGTCATACCTTGAAGGTCGCAGATGGGACTACGGTCTATGCCGGTCTGTCCGATGACGGTCACTACCTCTTCTACGTCGCCGGAGGAGAAAAGGGCGTCATCCACCGTTTTGACACCGCTACCAAAGCGGATGTCGAGATCAATTCCGCCACTGAAGGGGAAGTTGTCAACGTTTCCACCGACGGCTCTCATGTCTACTTCATCTCTGAATCTCAGATAGGCGGACAGGGTGGCGCAGGCCAGCCCAACCTCTACGTCTGGAGGGGGGGTGTGGTCGCTTACGTCACCACCGTGGCTCCCAGTGATCTCGTCAAGACCTCGAACTTCGGTACGGAGGAAGATGATTTCACCGTTGGCATCCCGGCCCTGACCAACTGGACCGACTGGGCGGTTACCCCAAAGAGAAACGGAGAACAGGGCCCCGGCGCCGAGTCCTCCCGCACCACTCCCGACGGAAAGGTGCTCATCTTCGAGTCGCGGGCCAAGCTGACCGCTTACGAAAACGCTGGGAATACCGAGATCTACCGGTGGGACGACGAGGCCAAGATCCTCGTTTGCGTGTCCTGCAACAACCGGGTCGGCTCTGCGAGCGCTGACGCCCGTCTGCAGCTGCTGACCCTTCTGCCGCCTCCAAACGTGATTCGCAACCTCAGCGACGACGGCAGCCGCGTCTTTTTCGAAACGCCGGAAGCGCTGCTCGCCGAGGACGTTGACAGCGTCAACGACATCTATCAATGGCGCCCAGAGCAAGGCGGTGGCGGGGCCCTGAGTTTGATCTCATCGGGAAAGTCATCTGCCGAGGTCCCTCCGCTCGCTCCGGAACCGTTGTACCAGCCGAAGCCGAACGTGATCTTTGCGATCACTCCGAGCGGCAGCGACGTCGTCTTTCTCTCTCAGGACGAGCTGGTGCCAGGGACTGGTGCCGGTGGTACGCCGGCCATCTACGATGCGCGGGTAGGAGGAGGTTTTCCGGTGCCCGTGCCCCTGCGGCAGTGCGTCGAGGAGGAATGCCACCCCTCGACCGCCGCCGCTTCTCCCCGCTTGCAGGACCCGCGTTCTGAAAGTACGGGAGGAAAGGGCAACGTGAAGCCGCGCAAGCATCGCTGTCCTCATTCAAAGAAGCACAAAAAGCATCATCGCTGCCTTAAGCGCAACGGGAAGAAGCGGAAGGCGCAAGCATCGGCAAGTGGCGCCGTAGCCGCGATGTCGCCAACGACGGCGGAGGTCTCTCCGGTTGTTGCTTCAGGGTCGCCTGACTCTGCGAGCGTATCCCCCCAGATCTCCGCGGTTGAGGACTTTGAAGAATTCGGGATCGAGACGGTCAGCGCAGAGGCGACCACCACGGCGGCCGCCGAGCACCCCGATGTAACCACCCGTTTCGTCCTCAATCACTTCGTCCAGAACGGAATTGCGGGCGCCGCCGCGCGAACCGAAGACATCTCGGTGGAGCTGCCGCCCGGCCTGCTCGGCGATCCAACCGCCGTAGGGAGGTGCAGTACCCGCCAGCTCCTTGCCTTCGCCAACTGCCCGCTTGATTCACAAATAGGAGTAGCGAAAGTTTTGGCCTACGGGTTCTCGGAGTTCACCGAGCCCCTCTACAACCTTGAACCTCCGCATCCAGACGAGGAATTGGCCCGCCTCGGGTTCATCGCGGGCGTCTTCCCCGTCTTCATAGACATCAAAGTTCGGGCGGCAGGTGACTATGGGGTCACCGCCGTCGTCCATCAGGGCCCGGGGCAGACGTCATTGATCGCCGCGAGCACCACCCTGTGGGGCGACCCCACGGATCCGAGCCACGACGAGCAACGACTGCTCGCCTCCGAAGCACTGCTCTGTCCCGGGACGGCATGTCTGATCCCGGAGGGCAAACGGGGAGTGCCGCGGACGGGCTTGGCCTTCATGACCAACCCCTCGGCCTGTCAGCCGATGAACGTCGGCTTCGAGGTGACGAGCTACCAGCTCCCCGGCCAGGTCTTCGATGCCAATGCCCCCATGAAACCGATCGTGGGCTGCAGCGGGCTGCCTTTTGCGCCCAGCTTCAGCGCGGAGCCCACCAATCATGCAGCGGGGGCCCCCACGGGTCTCAAGACCAAGCTGGTGCTCCCTCAAAGCGAAGGCGCTGACGAACCCGGGACCGCGACCCTGAAGGAAGCTCGGATCACCTTTCCCGAGGGGATGCAGATTGCCGCCGGCGCGGCAAACTGGATCGGCACCTGCTCCGAGGAGGAGGTGGGCTTCCACGAGGAAGTCGAGGCTGCGTGCCCTGACGCCGCGAAGCTTGGTACCGCGACGATTGTCTCTCCGGCGTTGTCCAAGCCGCTGGTGGGGTCTCTCTATCAACGCACTCCCAGCCCCGGTCATCCGTTCGGGCTCTGGCTCGTGACCGACGAGCTCGGTCTGCACGTGAAGCTGCCGGGCGAGCTGCGGCCGGATCCGCAGACCGGCCGGCTGACGGCGGTCTTTTCCGACCTTCCTCAGGTTCCCGTGGAGGAAATCGAGCTGAACGTCTGGGGTGGGCCAAGAGCACCACTTGAGAACCCGGACGCTTGTGGCACCTACACCACCTCGTACGCCTTCGCTCCTCACAGCCAGGACCCAGCCGTCTCGGGGCAAAGCCAGATGACGATCGACCAGGGCTGCAATCAGGTTTTCTCTCCGACGCTTCGGGCCGGTACCACCAAACCAGTAGCCGCCACGTTCAGCCCCTTGGTCGTCGATCTCGCCAGACCTGACGGCGAGCAGCAGTTGGCAGGCTTCAAGCTGACCCTCCCAGACGGCCTGCTCGCCAAGCTGAAGGGCGTGCCGCTCTGCCCGGAGGCGGGAGCCGCAAACGGAGCATGCCCTGCCGGGTCGAAGATCGGCCACCTCGCCGCTGCTGCCGGACCGGGCTCAGAACCTCTCTGGGTGCCCCAGCCGGGCAGGTTGGAGCCTTCGATCTATCTCGCCGGTCCTTACGAGGGTTCACCTTTCAGCATCATCACCGCGGTTGCCGCTCAGGCTGGTCCCTTCGACCTTGGCACGGTCGTCGTGCGGTCGGGTTTGGGGCTCGACCCCGACACCAGCCGTGCCGTGGTCAAGGCCGACCCCCTACCGCAGTTCTTCGAAGGAGTGGGGCTCACCTACCGTCGTCTGCACGTCGTGATTGACCGGCCCCGGTTCGTCCTGAATCCAACTGACTGCCGGGCGATGAAGGTCACCACCGAGGCACGCTCTACGCAGGGTGCGGTCGCCAACCCTTCTGCACGCTTCCAGGTCGATGGCTGCAAGCGCTTGAAGTTCGCGCCGAAGCTATCCCTGCGGCTCAGCGGTGGCACCGAGCGGACCGAGTTCCCGGCACTCAAAGCCATCGTCAAGGCGAGAAAGGGAGACGCCAACATCGGCAGGGTGTCGGTTGCCCTACCGCACTCGGAGTTCCTGGCGCAGGAACACCTGGGGACCATCTGCACCCGCAAACGGTTTGCCGCGGACGACTGCCCGAAGAGGTCTGTTTACGGCAGTGCCAGGGCTTGGACGCCACTGCTGGCCAAACCCCTGTCCGGCCCTGTGTACCTGCGCAGCTCCGATAACACGCTGCCAGACCTGGTGATGGCCCTGAACGGGGAACTCGAGGTGAGCCTCGTCGGTCGGATCGACTCCAGGAACCAGGGCATCCGCACCACCTTCGAGGCGGTCCCCGATGCACCGATCACGAAATTCGTCCTGAAGATGCGGGGTGGAGAGAAGAGCCTTCTCGTCAACTCCACCGACATCTGCCACGGCACTCATCGAGCCATCGTCGCGATGGCGGCGCAGAACGGCCGGCGAGTCGACGCCAAGCCCGCCCTGCACAGCAGCGGCTGCGACAAAAAAGCTTCCTAGGGAAGACCAATAACTACAGGGAGGGAATGCATGTTCTCCAGAATCCACAACCGGCTGGGTACCGCCGGCTTCGTTGTTGCCATCGTGGCGTTGATCGCCGCGTTTGCCGGCACCGCCTTCGCGGCTGTCGACCAGCTCTCCAGCGTGGAGAAAAAGGAAGTGAAGAAAATCGCCAAGAAGTTCGCCGGTGAGCCTGGTGCAGAGGGTCCTGCTGGACCGCAGGGAGCAAAGGGTGATCCCGGGCAGAAGGGCGACCCCGGACAACCTGGGACCGATGGCACCGATGGGGAAAATGGTGCCTGCAGTGTGCAAACTCCCGTTTGCGAAGTTCCCACTGGGGCAACTGTTACCGGGGTTTGGGGCTTTTCCACTGAAAGCGATAAAATTGGCTATACCCAAGTCAGCTTTCCATTGAGGTTGCCGCAGGAACCCTTCGACGTCGTGCGAGTCCCCGCAGGGGAACCTGCTGGAGCATTTCCAGAATGTCCTGGAACTTCACAGGACCCCCAAGCTAAAGCTGGCTACATCTGCTTTTACTACGCTGCTCGGGAAAATATCCAAAAAATCAACAACTTCGTTACCGATGACAACTTCCACAGCGGCTTCCTGGTCGAATTCGAAGTTGCGAACACGGCTGAACGCGCCTTTGCGCACGGGACCTGGGCTGTGACGCCCAAAGAAGCCTAATCTCGTTACTGATGACGATGCGGCCTTTCGGCCTGCCGGGGCCGCATCGTCATTCCCGCCCCGAGCGCTTAGAGATTGCAGGCCTTGAGCCCGTAGTCCCGCCCAGCTTCGGCGGCCTCTCCGAAGGTATCGGTCCTTAAAATGCCGCTCGGATCGGCGTCGGCCTCATCCAGGCCATCCTCGAGCATGCCGACGAATTCTTCGACATCGTCCTCATCTTGTGACGGTGGCTCCAACGCGTCAATTTCGCTCGCTATGTGTCGGTAGGTGGATAGGATGCTTTCCCCGACTTCATTCTGAAGTTGCTTGGAAGTTTCCTGTTTTCCCGAATCGGCGACTTCTTTGACCGCCGCTTTTACGACTTCATCCTTTTCTTTCAGGCGCTTCCTGCAGATTTGGTCTGCCTGATTCAAGAATTGAGCTTTGGTTAGCGGAGCTGAGGCTTCTCCTCCATCGCTGTCCCCACAGCCCAAAATGGATAGTGACGCCACCGCGGTTACAACTGCGGCGCCCAGCATGTTTTTGTATATCTGGTTCATTCGAGTACTTTATCCAAGCCTTACGAGTAAAATTCTTCATAGGGGAACACGCGGGTGACAATCTCTCGATGCCTGGGACGCGGAGGGGGAGGGAAGTAGCGTTTCAGCGCCGTGATTTCGACTTCTTGCGCTCGGTCTTCCGCTTGACGTCGCCGTCTTTGATCGTGCCGCGCCAGCCTTTGTCGGTGTGCTCCTCCATCTCGACGTAGGCCTTGAAGCGGTGGAGATCGCCGCGGACGGCGCGCTTGGTGAAGCGCATGCCGCGGCCGGCTTTCTCGAGGAGGGAGTCGGGCTTCACGTCCATCGTCACCTCGATCCGGGTCAGCCGCGGCGCCAGACGGTGGAAGGTGACGACGCCGCTGTTCATCAGGCCGTCCTCGGAGTGCCATTCGATCCGCTCATCCGGTCGCTGTTCGACGATTTCGGCCTCGAACTCCTTGGTCACGCCCCAGACCTTGGTCGAGATGTGCACGGTCGAGTCGTCGACCTGCTGGACGCTGTCGACCCGGTGCATGAACTCCGGCCACTCTTCGAACCGGGTCCACTGGTCGTAGGCCTCGTCGATCGGCACCGCGACGTCGACCGACTGCTGGATCGGCATCCGCCGGCCGCTGCCGTGGGCCTCGGTCGCATCCTCGGAATCGTCGTCGGACCCGTTTTTGCCGAAGAGGCCGCCGAGCCCGCCCGGCAGCTTCGAGCCGAGCTTCTCCTCGGCGACGTCGCTGGCGACCTCCTTCGCGCCTTCGGTCGCCTTGCCCTTGGCCTTCTTGCCGAGGTCGGTGGCTTTCTCTTTCGGCGAGCCGCCGACGAGCTTGGCGATCCCCTCCGCTGCGAACGGCAACGCCATCATCGTCGCCCCCGCCGCGGCCATCCTCCCGGGGCTTTTCAAGTTCTTCAGCGGCGCCGCCGGTGACTTCCCCTTCCTGCGCGCCAGCTGCACCGCGGTGCTGGTGATGTCGCTCACGTCGGGCATGCGATCCCTCCTCCTCGGCGAGGCATCGACCTCGCCTTCGCGTTCATAGCGACCCACTCCCTGGCTTCCCGGGCCGGGAAAAGCCAAACATTCCGATCCGGTGCGAGACTCCGGGAATGCCGCGCCGTTTCGCCCAGGTCGACGTCTTCGGCGGCGGCCCGTGCTCCGGCAACCCGGTGGCGGTCGTGCTCGACGCGGAGGGGCTGGGGGAGGAGGAGATGCAGCGGTTCGCGCGCTGGACCAACCTCGCCGAGTCGACCTTTGTGTTGCCGCCAACGCGGGCGGGGGCCGACTACCGGGTGCGGATCTTCACGCCGGTGCTGGAGCTGCCGTTCGCCGGGCATCCCACGCTGGGCACCTGCCACGCCTGGCTCGAGGCCGGGGGAGAGGCGGGCGGTGAGGAGATCATCCAGGAGTGCGAAGCGGGGTTGATCCGGATCCGGCGCGAGGGGGACCGGCTGGCCTTCGCCGCGCCGCCGCTGGTCCGTTCCGGACCTGCCTCCGAGGAGGAGGCCATGAAAGTGGCCACCGCGCTCGGACTCGAGCCGGAGGAGATGCTCGCGGTGGAGTGGGTCGACAACGGTCCGGGCTGGATCGCCGCCCTGCTCGAGAGCCCGGAGCGGCTGCTGGAGCTGCGACCCGGTCCGCTCGACTTCGACCTCGGCGCCGTCGCCCTCCACCCGCCCGGTTCCGAGGCGGCTATCGAGCTGCGGGCCTGGGCGCCGGTGAACGGGCAGGCGGTCGAGGACCCGGTCACCGGCAGCCTCAACGCCTCCGTCGCCCAGTGGCTGCTGGCCGACGGGCGTCTCACCGCGCCCTTCCTCGCCCACCAGGGAACGGCGATCGAGCGCGCCGGCCGCATCAACGTCTCCCAGGACGATGACGGCACCGTCTGGGCCGGCGGCCGCGCCGAGACCGTGATCGTCGGCCAGCTCGCGAGCCCGCGATAGAGGTCGACTTTCGACTTCGTCTGCGGTCTCGCGGACCGTCAGCCGTGGACGCCGGTCCGGTGAACGACCGCGTGGCCTTTACCTCGCGAGATCAGCCAGCGGTTGACCGGCCAGGCGACCAGGCCGGCGACAATCAGGGCGAAGGCGAGGCTGGCCCAGAAGAGGAGGCTGTCGAGGCCGGCGTCCATCGCGCCGGGGACGGCAAGGATGATCAGGTTGTCGACGATCTCCATCGTCGTGATGCTGAGGGTGTCGGAGGCGAAGGCGATCGGGATCACGGCGCCGAGCGCCATCCCCGAGCGCAGCAGCGGCAGGCTGGTCAGTCCGTAGCCGAAGAAGAAGGCGAGGACGACCGCCAGGACGATCGTGCCGAGATTGGAGAACCCCAGGGCGGTCCCGATCGCCAGGCCCGCCACCTCGCCGATCGCGCAGCCGGTGAGGCAGTGGACGGTGGCGGAGAAGGCAAGTGAGTTGAGGCTCTGGTTGTGATGCTCCATCGAGCCATCGTAGGTCCAGGTCGTTTGACGGCGCCCACCGAACCCTGAAAGGGTGCAGGGCTACCAGTCAAAGCCCCCGATGGGCACCGCCTCCGCGAGTCTATCTCGAATGTGACATGGATTCGTGTAATTAAAGGTATCCACGGGTGACCTTTGAAAAAAGGGCGCCCGTCCGATGGCGGGCGCCCTTTTGAGGCTGAAAAGCGAGTTCTCGCTAGCCGAGGTACATGATCGCGATCGCCATCGCCTCGTCGATCAGGTGGTGGCCTTCCGGCACGTTGTAGATGCCGTGCAGGCGGATCGTCTGGCCTTTGGTGATCGTCGCGATCGGGTTGCCCGTGCAGACGTTCATCGAGGAGACGTGTTTACGGCCGTCGGGGGTTTCGTAGCCCGCGCCGCCGTAACCGGCGACGGAATTGCAGATCAGCGATTCACCGGCGCTTTTGTTGGTGATTTCGATGTTGACGCCATGGTCATGGATGTGACCGGCGGCGGCGATCACTTTGCCACCGATGCTGGCGTTCCAGTCGTAATGGGTGTCGCTGAGCCCGATCGGGACTTCGATGTAGGAGTTCAGCGAGCACTGGTTGGCGTCGAGCCAGACCGGACGCAGGGCGCCGCGGCTGCTGGAGTCGGTACCGGTGGCGTACTTCCAGGTCATCCGGATTTTCACCGTTTTGCTGGTCGTCGCCCAGTTCATCAGGTCGAAGACCATGTTCCAGGTCTCGGAGCTGTTGATCTTGTAGCCGTAGGGCAGGGACTGGAGGTCGACTTTGGTCCGCTCGTCGCCGGAGGCGAAGAAGCGTTCGCCGAGCAGGCCCGGGCCTTTGCCGGCGCAGGTGACGTCCGACTTGCCGCTCGACTGGGCGGCGAACATCGCGTGGTGGAGCATCGGACCTTCGCTGATCGTCGCTTTGGTGCCGTTTTCGTAGACGAGATCCGGCGTGACGCCGATGAGCGTGCAGCCGGTGCACGGCTTGGCGATGTTGTTGACGATTTGGTTGGTGATCATCCCCGCGTTTTCGTGGTCGTGCGGGTCGCCGTTGCCGGCCGGGATCGTGTACGGCCCGTAGTCGATGGTTTTGGTCGTGATCGTGGCGCTGGCGGTCGCCGGGACGGCGAACAGCGCCAAGGCACAGACAAGCAAGGTCAAGCGTTTAATCGCTTGCATCAATTTCTCCCCCTTTGAGAGATGGACTGAGGGCGCCTCCCTGCGAGAGCCCTCTTAAACGTTCAGAGAACCTAGATCAACGACATGTTTGGTGTCAACTGGGAACGCCGAATTTCTTCATGTGGACCTTCCGCGCCTGCCTTGACACGTGACCATTAAGTCACATATAGTTCTCTCCCATGGACGAGGTCTTCAAGGCACTGGCCGATCCCACCCGCCGCGAGCTGCTCGACCAGCTCTTCGAGCGGGACGGGCAGACGCTGAGCGCTTTGGAGGGGCGGTTGCCGATGTCCCGCTTCGGCGTGATGAAGCACCTGAGGGTGCTCGAGGAGGCGGGCCTGGTGACGACGCAGAAGCGCGGCCGCGAAAAGCTGCACTTCCTCAACCCCGTCCCGATCCGGCTCATTCACGACCGCTGGATCGGCAAGTACGCGGAGCCCTGGGCCTCGGCGCTCAGCGAGCTGAAGAAAGACATGGAGAGCGAGGAAAAGAAATGAACGAGGAGCAGGCCTACGCAGTTGTCGGCGGGCGCGGATCGATGACCGTGTTCGAGATCTACATCAAGACGACGCCGGAGCGGCTCTGGGAGGCGATCACCAGCGAGGAGATGCGAGCCCGCTACAGCTTCGGGGTCGGAACCGTCTCCGAGTGGACCCAGGGCTCGGAGTACAAGGCGTCGGTTCCCGGCGTAATCGACATCGCCAGCGGTGAGAACCTCGAGGTCGACCCGCCGCGGCGGCTGGTCCAGACCTTCACCGCGCTCTGGAGCGAGGACGTGCAGAAGGAAGGCACCTCACGGGTGACCTGGGAGATCCAGCCGATCGGCAGCTCCTGCCGGTTGCGGGTGATCCATGACCAGCTCGGTGAAGATGCCAACAACGAACTCTACGGCGGCTGGCCGATGATCCTCTCCGGCCTGAAGACGCTGCTGGAGACCGGCGAGGACCTCGACACGCCGGGCTCCCTGCGCTACGCCAACGCCTAGGAGCCTCGCCTCAGGCGGCGATCTCCGGGGCCGGCGGGCGCGGCTCCGGAGGATCGATCGGGGGCTGAGGCTCAGGTGGCCCCGGATCCGGCCGCGGCGGCTCCGGATCCGGGGGCGGGGGGCCGGGAGGTCCCGGGTCCGGCGTCGGAGTGGGTGGCCGCGGGTCCGGTCGCGGCGGGCCGGGCGTGGGCGTCTCCAGAACGGGGGTGTCGAGGAAGGTCTCCATACCCCGGTCCTACCCGCCAGCAGTTTTTTTTGACCGGGGGGCGGGGTAACCGGAGCGCACCCGACAGAGGAGGAGGCCACTCGATGACCCAACCGAGCTTGGAGGCTGCACGGGAGTTGAGCGAATGGCGCCCGCCGTTGGGCGTCCTCTCCGTCTACCTGGGGTTCGACCCGGCCGATCGCACCGGTGCCTGGCGGACCGAGCTGCGCAACGGCCTCGACTCGATCCTCCAGGCCCAGCGGGAAGCCGTGCACGAGCGTCGCGTCGCCCTGCGGGCGACGGCGAAACGGTTGACCGAACGCTTCGAGGATGGCGACCTGCGGCCGCCGCCCCGCGGCGAAGTCGGCTTCGTCGAAGTCTCCGAGAAGGAGGGGGCCGAGCACTGGTTCGGGACCGCGGTACCCCCGGTCGCCGACGCCTGCGTCGAGTTCGGGGCCGACCCCGTGGTGGCGCCCCTGCTGGACATCTGCGGCCACGGCGGCGCCCGCGGGGTCGCCCTGCTCTCCTCCGAGCGGGTGCGGCTGCTGCGCTGCGCCGAAGGCGCGCTGGAGGAGCTGGAGAACTGGGAACTCAGCGTCACCATGCTCGACTGGCGCGAGCGCAAATCGCAGAGCACCAACAACCCCGCCCGCGCCCAGGGGGTCAGCTCCTCCGGTCACGACCAGTTCGGGGAACGACTCGACCACAACCGCCAGCGCTTCCTCGGCGAGTGCGGTGGTCTGGTTGCCCGCCGCCTCGAGGGAGACAGGATCGACGAGCTGGTCGTCTTTGGTCCGAGCAGGGACGTGGAGAACTTCAAGTCCGGCTTCGGCTCGCAGGCGACGCTGACCGTCGGTGGCGACCAGGACCTGATTTCGGTTCCCACGGGCAAGGTGGGTGACGTCGTCTCCGAGGTGGTCGCCCGCCTCGACGAGGGGCGCGACCGCGCGCTTGTCGAGCGGGCGCTGGGGGAGGCGAAGGGGGGGAGTCGCGGCGCTGCCGGCCTGCAGAAGGTGAAAGAGGCGCTGGGAGAAGGCCGCGTCGACCACCTCGTCTTCGACGCCGCGATCGGCCAGGAGGGCGAGTCGCTGATCCGCGCGGCGATGTCGAGCAGCGCCCGGGTGACGGTGGTGCGCGACCAACTCGCCGCGCCCCTGAACGAGGCCGAAGGGGTGGCGGCGCTCCTGCGCTACTGAGCGGAGAAGTGCCAAGCAGATGGCCGGCGCGGTCCTCGGCCGCGACGACCTTCACCGCGAGGGGAAGCTGCAGGAGGTCCAGGCGACGCGGAGGCGGAAGCCGCTGCCAAGGCGGCCGAGGCGGAGCGCCGGGAAGAGGAGACCGAAATCGAGGCCGAGCGGGCCGAGCCGAGGCCGAGCGCCACGAGGTCGAACTCGAGGCCGCCGAGATCGAGGCCGAGGATGAGGCCGAGCGCCGGCGGGCCGAAGAGGAGCGGGAAGCGGCCAACCGAGCCCGGGCCGAGAAAGCCGCCGCCGAGCGCCGGCGTCTGGCCGGGGAAGACCGCGCCGCCGCCAAACGTCAACGGGCCGCGGCGGAGAAGGGCGCGGCGAAGCGCGAGGCGGCCGAGCTGCAGCGCGAAGCCGACCGGGTCGAAGAGGCCGCCGCCGCGATCGATCCGAAAGGCGCCCTTCGACGTCGCCCTGGGTGCCCTCGGCGGCTCCGGTGACGGCGGCTGAGACCCCCAGGGGGTCTCAGCCCTCGCGCTCCTGCTGCTCCTTCGGCTCGAGGTAGAACACCTCGGCGCAGACGTCGACCTCGGCGTCGAGGCCGCTGATGCAGGCGCGGACCCTGCGCCCGGTCAGCCGCTCGACGATTTCCCTGAACCTGTCATGGGTGGCCGCCTGGAAGTACATCCGCGTGTCGCGTAGGCGCTGGTGCTCGCCCATTTCGGCCAGGCTCCGCTCGGCCGGCGTGAAGGTGTTCTCCAGCGAGCAGATGACGATGTTGGGCCCGGCAAATTCCGTCCGGGCTTTGGTCGGCCCGCGCCCGAAGAGCTCCTTGTAGAGCCGCACCATCTCGCGCGAGATCTCCGCCCGAACCGAGTCGTACTGGTTGTTCTCGGTTGGCGCCATGGGCTGATCAGACATGCTGCCCCAATACCCCGCCGAGCCAGTGCCTACCCGGCCGCTAC
>JBIOVP010000034.1:0-19516 GCA_044867815.1 Solirubrobacterales bacterium
AGCGCCGCCAGGTTCATCGTCTCGCCGAAGTTGCCGGTGTTGGAGGCGCCGTCGCCGAACATGCAGACGGTGACCGCGTCTTCGCCCTTGTACTGGGAGGCGAGGGCGATGCCGGCGGCGATCGGCAGGTTGCCGCCGACGATCCCGTAGCCGCCCATGAACCGCTTCTCGGCGTCGAAGATGTGCATCGAGCCGCCGCGGCCGCCGCTGGTCCCGTCGACGCGGCCGAACAGCTCCGCCATCACCCGCTTCGGCTCGGTCCCGCGGGCGATCGCGTGCCCGTGGGTGCGGTAGGTGCCGATCAGAAAGTCCTCCTCGCGCATCACCGAGGCGGTGCCGACGATCGTCGCCTCCTCGCCGATCCCCAGGTGCAGGAAGCCCCCGGCCCGCGCCCGCTGGTACTGGCGCCCCGCCTCCTCCTCGAAGCGGCGGATCAGCGCCATCCGCGCGAGCAGCTCGTAACAGGTGGCGGCATCGGGCAGATCTGCCATCGAGTTCACCTTAGATGACTACCCGGTGCGGCTCTCAAGGCGCTTTGGTGAACCAGGAGGACGCTAAAGCGCCTAGCCCCGAGCAGCCTCCACCGCTTCCTCGAGGCGATCGTCGCCCCAGAAGACCTCCTCGCCGACGACCACCGCCGGCACGCCTTCGACACCCAGGTCGCCGGCGCGGTCGGTCGCCTCGCGCAGCGCCCCCTTCACCACGTCGGTTTCCACCGCTTTCAGCAGCGCCCGCGGGTGCAGCTCGCAGGCGGCGCCGGCGATCGTTACGTTGTCGGCGTCGGTGAGGTCGCGGCCGGCGGCGAAGGCCTGGCGGAAGCCGGCGAGGGAGAAGGAGACGGCCCGCCCGGTCTGCTTGGCGAAGGTCGCCGCCCGCATCGCCACCAGCGTGTTCCCCGGCCACGGCTTCGGCCAGGCAACCGGCGGCAGCCCGTAATTGGCGGCGCGCCGCTCGACCTCCGCCATCCCTTCCGCCCGCGCCTCCGTCTCCGCCCACGAGCCGCGGTCGAAGCGCGCGAACAGCCCCCCGAGCAGGATCGGATGCCACTCCGGTTGCTCCAGCTCCGCCTTGGCGAAGAGCCCGCTGATCCGCTCCGCCGAGAGGTAGGCGTAGGGAGATCCGAGGTCGTAGTAGAAGGTGGCGCGCACGGGGGCAACATACGCCGAAGGTTGGGCGTGTGGCCCACCGCTGTGGGATGCTGCCGCCATGCGGGCTCGAACCGGAGCGCTTCTGATCGCCGTGGCCGCTTCGGCGCTGCTGCTCTGCAGCGTCGCCTCCGCGTCTGCCGAGACCTACACCGTCACCCGCACCGACGATCCTAATCCCGCTCCCTGCGAACCCTCTGACTGCTCCCTGCGCGGGGCGCTCGCCGCCGCCAACGCCACGACCACGGTCGACGACCTCATCGTCCTGCCCGCCAGCGCCGCGCCCTACCTGATCCAGTACGAATTCCTGACGCTGCCGATCAACGACGACGTCGAAATCCGCGGCGCCGGCGCTGACGAGACCGTCGTCAAAGGAGACGGCGAAGAGGTCGTCTTCACGATCGCCACCCCCAGCGTCAAAACGTCCTTGGCCGGGCTGACGATTACGGGGGGCAGAGGCGCGGTTCAGAACTCCACCGGCCCGCTGACGATTCGCGGAGCCAGCATCGAACGCAACGAACGCGAAGACATCGCCGGCGGCATCAGCACCAACGGGCCGCTGACGATCGAATCCAGCTTTCTCGGCTTTAACCGCACGAAAACGGCTACCGGCGGGGCGATTCACTCCAACGCCCCGGTGACGATCGTCAACAGCACGATCGCCCACAACTCCTCCGAAAAAGGGCCGGCGGCGATCGGCGTCAACAGTCTGCTGACGATCAGGAGCACCGCCGTCGTCTCCAACCGCTCCGAAGCGGCGGGGTCTGCGGGGGCCGCCGCCATAGAACTGACGGTGCGCGACAGCATCTTCGCCGACAACCAGAACGCCACGGAGTTTCGAAACTGCTCCTCGGGCACCCCCAGCTCGCTCGGCGGCAACGTCAGCGATGACGCCAGTTGCGGGACCGCGGGGACCGACAAACCGAATGTCGACCCCCGCCTCGGCAGCCTCGCTCTGCATGGCGGCACCACCCCCGTCTACGAGCTGCTCGGCGGCAGCCCGGCAATCGACGCTGCCGACCAGTGCCCGGCCCTCGACCAGCGGGGCGTCGCGCGGCCACAGGGCGCCGCCTGCGACAGCGGTCCCTACGAGGTCGAGGTCGCGTCCAGTCCACTGCCACCCCCACCCGACGTCAGGGTCTGGATGCGGCTGGAGAAGGGGAAGCTCGCCCTGAGCCGCAAAGGCGTCGTCCGCATCGGTTTGACCTGCCTCGCGATCGAGGAGTCTCCTCCCTGCCACGGCAAGGTCAGGCTGAAGATCCGGCCGAAGGTCGAGTTCGCGGGCGAGGCGAAGCGGCGGCTGCCGCTCGGTAGCGCTCCGTTCCGTATCGCCGCCGGAAAGACGAAGCGGGTTGCGCTGAAGCTGTCGCCGAAGAAGGCTGCCCTTGTGCGGGACGATCTGCAGGCGCGCAAGGTGCTGGTCCTCCTCCGGGGGCGGGACGGCGCCGGCAACAGCGAACTGATCGAACGGCGACGGAAGCTCACTCCCGTACTGAGCGCCCGAAAATCAAGCAGGTCGGGGGACGCAGGGAAGTGAGGTGAGGGGAGCGCACTTCGGTGCGTGACCCGAGCCGAACGACCGAGGACCCCGAGATGCGCCGATTTGCAGGGCGCTCAGGCGTGGATGGCCCAGCCGTCGACGGCGCGCGCCGCGTCCAGAATCGCCTCCGACACCGTCGGGTGCGGGTGGACGATCCGCGACAGCTCCTGGTAGCCGCCCTCGAGCGCCATCGTCGCCACCAGCTCGGCGATCATGTCGCAGGCCCGGTTGCCGACGACGTGGGCGCCGAGCACCTCGCCGTACCTGGCGTCGACGACGAGCTTGACGAGGCCGTCTTTGTCGTCGTAGACGACGCCGGCGCCCTCGCCGGAGATTTTCTGCTTGCCGACCTTGACCTCGTGGCCCGCCTCCTTGGCCTGGGCCTCGGTGAGGCCGACGCTCGCGACCTGCGGCTGGCAGAAGGTGGCGCCGACCATCAGCTCCTGGTTGACCGGGTGGGTCTCGACGCCCGCCGCGGCCTCGACCGCGACGACGCCCTCCTCGGAGGCCTTGTGGGCGAGCGCCTTCTGGTTGACCAGGTCGCCGATCGCGAAGACCTTCTGGTTCGTCGTCCGCCCGTACTCGTCGACCCTGATCTTGCGGCCGCCTTCCTCCAGCTCGACCCCGGCCTCCTCCAGCCCCAGCCCCTCGGTGTCGGGGGCACGGCCGCCGGCGATGCAGAGGTGGTCGACCTCGGCGCTGTTGTCGCCGTAGGTGAACTTGACCGCGCTGTCCCCGGCCTCGACGTTCTCCACCGGCGCCCCGGTCGAGATCTCGATCCCCTGTTTCTTGAAGACGCGTTCGACGACGCGGGCGACGTCCTTGTCCTCGGCGGGGAGGATCTGGTCGAGCATCTCGATCAGCAGCACCTCGGTCCCGAAGCGGGCGTAGGCGGAGGCGAGCTCGGCCCCGGATGCACCGGCGCCGACGACGGCGATCCGGTTCGGCCGCTCGGGCAGCGACCAGGCGCCCCAGGTTTCGACCACGCGGCCGCCGAACTCGACGCCGGGGATGGGCAGCGCCACCGAGCCGGTGGCGAGGGTCACCGCTTTCGCCTCGTAGACCTCGTCGCCGACCTTGACGTTGCCGTCACCGGTCAGCGAGGCGTCACCCTGGATGAACTCGATCTTGTTTTTCTTCCAGAGGCCTTCGACCCCGCCCGAGAGCGTCGCCGAGACGTCCTCGCGGCGTTTGTGCAGGGCGCCCCAGTCGAGCTGGACGTCGTTGCCGACGACGCCGAGCTCGGCGGAGCTCTGCGCCTCGTGGAAGATCTCGGCGGTGCGCAGCACCGTCTTCGCTGGGATGCAGGCGTAGTTGAGGCAGCGGCCGCCGGCTTTGTCGCGCTCGACGACGGCGGTCTTCTGGCCCAGCTGGGCGGCGCGAATGGCGGCGACGTACCCGCCCGGGCCCCCGCCGATGACGATCTGGTCGAAGGAGTCGGCCATGCGTTCTGAGCCTATAGAAGGTGGCTTTCGGGGATGGTGAGGATGCTCACCGGCGCTCCCGGGCCGGCATCTGGATCCGGGCCATCGCCTTGACCATGAAGTAGAAGAAGGCGCCGGCGACCCCGAGCAGGGCGAGGGTGCCGAGGATCTGGCCGACGCTGGAGGCGCCGACGACGAGGCCGAAGAAGGCGCTGAAGAGGACGATCACGAGGATCAGCTGGAAGCCGAGCACGGCCCAGTAGCGGGCATGCCACATCCCCCAGGCCATCATTCCCATGATCACCGCCGGCGCCACCACCTGCGCCACGCGCGGCCGCTCGCCGTTGACCTCGGCCCCGGCGGCATAGCCGATCACGATCGAGAGGACGATCAGGGCGGAGACGATCGCGCCGATGGTGACGACGGTCGGCCGCTCGCCCTCGGCCAGCGGCTCCAGCGCTTCGCGCGCCTCCTGGTTGCGCTGCTCGGCGCGGGCGTAGCCGCGGGCCATCCGCTCGCCGCCGCGCTGCTTGCGCTTGACCTTCTCGTCAGACACCGCACACCTCAGCCACCCGGCGCCACGCCCCTCCCGCCGCCGGCGAAGGCCCCCCGCAGCTCGGCCGCCGCGGCTTCCGGGTCGGCGGCGTCGCGGATCGCCCGCACCACGCAGAGCCGCTCGGCGCCGGCCGCGACGACCTGCTCGGCGTTGCCGGCGTCGATCCCGCCGATCGCGAAGAAGGGATGGGGGCACCGCTTGGCGGCGTGTGAGACGAGGTCGAGGCCGACCCCCGGCCGTCCCTCTTTCGTCGGCGTCTCCCAGATCGGGCCGACGCTTATGTAGTCCACGGGCCGCCCCTCGCTTGCCGCGATCTGCTCCTCGGAGTGGGTCGAGAGGCCGACGATCGCGTCGGGTCCGAGCAGCTCCCGCGCCCGCTCGGCGCTGACGTCGTCCTGACCGACGTGGACGCCGTCGGCGTCGCAGACGCGCGCCAGCTCGGGGTCGTCGTTGAGGATGAAGAGGGCACTGAAGGTGTCGGCGACGCGCCGGAAGGTCTCCGCCGCGCGCTGGATCTCCGCCCGTCCCAGCTCCTTCTCGCGTAGCTGGACGACGTCGGCGCCGCCGGTCAGGGCAGCCCGCAGCAGCGCTTCGAGGTCGGTGACGGGGCGCGCCTCGCAGACGAAGTAGAGACGGGCGGTCCGCAGCCGCTCGCGGCGGAGCGGGCCGTCGCCCTCGGGCAGGGACAAGCTCATAGCCGGATTATGGCCAGAGTCCCCGGCCGGGCGCGGCGGAGGGGTAGCATCGGGGGCGCACGGGAGCCCGCGAGGGCTGAGAGGGTGGCATCGAGGCCACCGACCGTTTCGACCTGATCCGGGTAATGCCGGCGGAGGCAAAGATTTGACCGAGAAGCGCGGTTTCGATGTGGTGGTCGTGGGTGGCGGCGTCATCGGGCTCGCCAGCGCCTGGCGGCTGGCGCAGGGCGGGGCGCGGGTGGCGGTGCTGGAGCGCGGCGAGCCGGGCGCGGGAGCGACCCGGGTGGCGGCCGGGATGCTGGCGCCGGTCGGCGAGCTGACCTTCGGCGAGCCGGAGCTGCTGGAGCTGACCCTGGGGGCGGCGCGGCTGTACCCGGGGTTCGTGGCCGAGCTGGAGGCGGCGACGGGGGAGACGACCGGCTACGAGCGGCTGGGGGCGCTGCACGTGGCGCTCGATCGCGACGAGGCGGGGCAGCTGCGGCGGGTCCACGACCTGCAGCGGTCGCTGGAGCTCGAGGCCGAGTGGCTGCCGCCGCGTCGCTGCCGGGACCTGGAGCCGGGCCTGACGCCGTCATTTCACGGGGGCGTCTTCGCGGCCGGCGAGGCGGCGGTCGATCCGCGAGCACTGACGGGGGTGTTACTGGCGGCCTGCGAGGCAAAGGGAGTCGAGGTCCGCACCGGGACCGAGGTCGTGGACGGGATCTTCGAGGGCGAGCGGCTGGTCGGCGTTCGCACCGCTCAAGGGTCCGCCGGACCTTTGTATCGCTATGCGGAACAAAAGTCCGGCGGACCTTTTGATCGGGCGAGGGGCGAGGAGATTCGCGCGGATCACGTCGTCCTCGCCAGCGGCGCCTGGTCCGGGGCGGCCGAGTGGCTACCTGAGCACGCCCGCCCGCCGGTGCGCCCGGTGAAAGGCCAGGTGGTCGAGCTGCGCACCCGCGACGGGGAGCCGCCCGCCCGCCACATCCTCGCCTCCGAGCGCGTCTACCTGGTCCCGCGCCCCGACGGCCGCCTCGTCGTCGGCGCCACCGTCGAAGAAATGGGCTTCGACACCGCCGTCACCGCCGGGGGTGTCCACGAGCTGCTGCGCGAGGCCTACCGCCTGCTCCCCGACGTCGCCGAGATGGAGTTGGTCGGCGCCACCGTCGGCCTCCGCCCCGGCACCCCGGACAACCTCCCCCTCGTCGGCCCCGGCGCCGTCGACGGCCTCGTCCTCGCCACCGGCCACTTCCGCAACGGCATCCTCCTGGCGCCGCTGGCGGCCCAAGTCGTCGCCGAGCTCCTCGGCGGCGACCGGCGTTCGTCCTTTTCCCGAAATGGAGGGGGAAAGGACGAACGCGCTGTTACGGGGGTGAGGCAAACGTCATGAAACTCATGAGGATCGAGCTGAACGGGACGCCACACGAGCTGCCGCAGGGGGCGACGCTCGATGCCGCCGTGCGCGCCTCGGGCGCGGGGGAGGGGGGACGCGGGGTCGCGGCCGCCCTCGACGGCGCGGTCGTCCCCCGCGGCGAGTGGACGACGACGCCGCTGCGCGAGGGGCAGGCGGTGGAGGTGCTGGCGGCGATCCAGGGCGGCGCCGAAACCTGGGAGCTGGGCGGCCGCCAGTGGGGCTCGCGGCTGATCGCCGGCACCGGCGGCTTCCGCTCGTTGGAGCAGATGGAGCAGGCGCTGCTCGCCGCCGGGACCGAGATCGTCACCGTCGCCCTGCGCCGAATCGACCCCGCCGCCGAGGGCTCGGTCCTCGACGTGATCGACCGCCTCGGCCTCTTCGTCCTCCCCAACACCGCCGGCTGCTACACCGCCCGCGACGCCGTCCGCACCGCCAGACTCGCCCGCGAGGCCTTCGCGACCGATTGGATCAAGCTCGAGGTGATCGGCGACGACCGTACGCTCTACCCCGACGCGGTCGAGCTCGTCGACGCCGCCGAACAGCTCGTCGCCGACGGCTTCACCGTCCTCCCGTACACCAACGACGACCCGATCCTCGCCCGCCGCCTCGAGGAGGCCGGCTGTGCCGCGGTGATGCCGCTCGGCTCCCCGATCGGCTCCGGCGCCGGCATCCGCAACCCGTACAACATCGCGATCATCACCGAGCGCGCCGAGGTCCCGGTCGTTCTCGACGCCGGCATCGGCACCGCCTCCGACGCCGCCCGGGCCCTGGAGCTCGGCTGCGACGCGATCCTCGCCGCCAGCGCCATCTTCGGCGCCGAGGACCCGACCGCGATGGCGACCGCCCTGCGCCGCGCCGTCGAGGCCGGCCACCTCGCCCGCCGCGCCGGCCGCATCCCCCGCCGCACCCACGCCGAGGCCTCGACCGCCTACGAGGGATTGCCCGACCTCTCCTGACCGTCGCCCTCTACCATGGGCACCTCGCCCCTGTAGCTCAGTTGGTTAGAGCGGCGGCCTTTTAAGCCGCGCGGCGCGGGTTCGAATCCCGCCGGGGGCATCCTCCCTCGCCCGACGGATTCGAACGGCGATCCCGCCTCCCGGCCGCGTAGATTCACCGCATGCATCCCGATGAGCGCCAAGGCCTGATCGTCTACCGGTTCGAGTCCCTTCCCGGGGATGTTGAGGCGCTCGTTTCGACCCGGCGGGGGGGCGTCAGTTCGCCGCCCTACGACTCGCTAAACCTGGGCCTGCGGGTCGATGACGACCCGGAGAAGGTGGTCGAGAACCGCCGGCTTCTCTTCCGTACCTTCGGGATCAGTCTCGAGCGGTCGGTCTGGTGCAGGCAGATCCACACGGACGGCGTGGTCGTGGTCGGCGCCGAGGACGCCGGGCGCGGCTCGACCGAGGAGGACTCGATCGTCCAGGACGCCGACGCCCTCGTCACCGACACCCCCGGCCTGCCCCTCTGCGTGACGCTTGCCGATTGCGTCCCGGTGGTGATCTTCGACCCCGTGCGGCGGGTTCTCGGGTTGGCCCATGCCGGTTGGGGCGGAACCGTCTCGCGGATCTCCTCGCGAACGGTCGAGGTCATGCGCGAGCGCTTCGGCTGTGACCCGGCCGGGATCGTCGCCGCGATCGGCCCTTCGATCGGCCCGGCCGGCTACGAGGTCGGGGAGGACGTGATCGAGCGCGCCCGGGAGGGTTACGGCGACCGCGCCTCCGAGATCCTCGAGCCGGGTCCCGGCGGCAGGGCCTTCTTCGACCTCTGGACCGCGAACCGCATCGACCTCGAAGCTTCCGGCGTCAGCGCCGGGAAGATCGAGGTGAGCGGCATCGCCAGCAACGAGCGCCTCGACGAGTTCTACTCCCACCGGCACGAGGGCGACCGGACCGGTCGCTTCCTCACGCTTGTATCGCTGTCTCCCTGAGTACCGCTCTGTAGCTTCCGAACGATCGAAGTTCGATTAGGCTCCGCCGCGCGATGATGGCGGGCTCTCTGGAAACCGTGAAGTTGGTCAGCGACGTGGCGTCCAACGCGATCACGATCGCCGGCGTCGCCATCGGGGGATGGTGGACGTACCGCACCTTCATCCGGGAGCGCACCCGCTGGCCGAAAGCGAACCTCGAGCTGGCCATATCCCACCGGGATCTGACCCCTGACCAGACCTTTCTCCACGTCAAGGTCAAGGTCCACAACGCCGGTCGCGGCCTGATGACGCTGACCAAGCTGCGGGTCGACGTTCGGCAGGTGCTTCCGCTCGCCGACGGGTCCGCAAAGGCCCTGGGGGATGGATCGCTGATCAGGCCGGGCAGGTGGATGGCGGAGTGGCCGATACGTCCCCAGGACCATCACAAACGCCTCTGGCCCGGGAAGGAGAGCGAAGCCGAACCGAGGATCGAGCCGGGCGAGAACGACGAGTTCGGCAGCGACTTCCTCGTCCCCTCCACGTGGGAGACGGTCCACGTCTACGTGTACGTCACCAACGCGGCGCTGAAGGGGCGCGACGAGCTGGGGTGGACGGTGACCAGCTACTACGACCTCACCGGCGGCGAGGGAGACGATTCCGCGAGGAACCTGATCAGGGAGGCTGCATGAGCGAGAAGGATCCGAACTCGAAACCGGACCCGGAGAAACCCCCGAAACGGCGTGCGCCGATCCGTCGCAGGGGTGGCTGGCGCAAACCCGACGAGCTGTATCAGCAGCCGCCCGAGCCGGAGCCGGAGGAGGAGAAGGGGCCGGATTCAAAGGGGGACCGGCCGGGAGCCCCGTGATGGCGGACGGTCCGCGCGGCGAAGAGGGCGGGGGTGCTCCGCCTGCGGAGAACCTCTACTTCTGGCCGGTCTGGGAGTACGACTCGGGGTACGCGACGCTGGCCCGGTACGTGTCGACGCAGGCGGTGGCGAGCGCCGCGGCTGATCTCAGCGTCGAACTGGGCGAAGAGGAGGAACGGCTCCCTCCCGCGGAGCAGGACCGTCTGCGGGCGGAGCGACTCTACGAGCGGTTGCGCGGGAAGGGGATCAGGTACGGACTCGAGCCCTGGGCGTCGAAGGAAGGGGTTCAGCAGATCCGCCACCCCTGGTGGCTGCTGAGCGACAAACACGGCACCTGCGTCGACATCGCCGCGACCTATGCCGCGATGTGCCTGCAGGAACAGGTGGGAGCGATGCTCGCCGTCACCGGGGACCATGCCTTCGTCGCCTTCCAGCCCGGGCGCCTGCACGCCCCCGGGGAGCTGGCGCCGCTCGACCTCGACGGCTTCGAGCCGGTTCACCCGGTGGACGGGACGCCGGACACGGGCGTCTACGCCGGCACGGTTTCGGCGCTCGGGAAGGCGATCGCCGACGAGGCCCTCGTCGCGGTTGACGCCGTCGCCGTCACCAACCCGGAAGCGGGTTTCGAGCAGGCGCAGGAGGCGATCGCCGCGGCGACGCCGGCCGGGGGCGGTGACGAAGGGGAGGTCTGCCTCGTGGATATCCCCTTCCTCCAGCGCCGGAAGCGGGTCGAGGCGCTGGGGCCGCCGTCCGCGTCCCGCCCCTCGATCCGGATGCGGGTGCCCGCCGGCGACCGCTTCAAGGAATTTCCCTCCCAGGAGCGGGTGATCGCGGAGCTGCGCGGGCGCAAAGGGACCTTCGCCCTGATCGGCGACTCCGGGCGGGGGAAGAGCACGCTCGCCCGCCACCTGGCCGAGAACGCCCGCTTCGGCGCCGCCTGGTTCCTTGACGCCTCCGATCGCAAAGCCCTTCTCAACAGCCTGGCGATGGCGATGCAGGTGGACATGGGCCGGCCGGAACTCGAGGTGCCGGAGGCCGAACGCAGGGCGCTGGCCGAAACCGCCCTGGCGCGTCTCCGCGCCGCGACCGGTCCCTGGCTCGTGGTCCTCGACAACGCCGACGGCGATCCGAACACGATCCGCGACCTGCTTCCCGTGCCGAAGGAGGGGCAGCAGCTGCTGATCACCTCCACCAACGAGGAATGGGGCAGCTTCTGTCCCACCGTTCCCCTGCCGCCGGTGGACGCGCGCGGCGTGGACGGATTTGATGGGAACGGGATCGCCGAGCTGGTCGAAGGCAGGCCGCTGCTGATCGACGCCTTCTCGAAGCTGGATCCGGAGGCGGACTGGGCCGCCGCCGAGCTACCCGTCCCTCCCCCGGACCTGGAGCCGGAGCTGCGCGGCCCGGCCGTCTACTGGTCGCTGCTGCGGGTGCACCCGGGCTTCGGTGAGGCCGAGCTCGAAGTCGCCACCCTCGCCGCCTTTCTGCCCGCCAACGGTCAGCCGGTCGCGGCGCTGGCGGAGCTGTCCCACGGCGGTGAGGCGGCGGTCGAGTTCCTGATCGAGCGCGGCCTCCTCGGGATCGACCGCAACCTGGGGATGGTGCGGTTGCACCGGCTCTTCGGCGCGGTGATCCGCTCGGATCTGGAAGTGGGAGCCGAGGACCTCTGCAACCGGATGGTCCGGCTTCTGGCGGCCGACGACCGGGCCCGCGCCGCCCTCGACGAGTACGGCGACCTGGCGACGGTCACCAGGCTCGATCAGCGGCTGGGCGACCTCGACGGGCGGACGGCGGAGCCCGACCCGGAGCTCGGCGCCTCCCTGCACGGGATCGCGATGCTGCTGGAGCTGCACGGCCACACCCGTCGCTCGGGACTGACCTTTGAGCGGGCCGAACGCCATCTCGAGGGTGAGCCCGGCCTGCGCGCGGACTGCCTCCTCGGTCGCGCCCGGACGATCAACCAGCACCACAAGGAGGAGCAGAAGAAGCTCGAAGAGGCGATCGGGTGGGCCAGGGAGGCGCGTGAACTGAGGCTCGCCGGCGGTGAGGAGGGAGCGGCCTACCGCGCCCTGGCGATGGAGGGACTGCTGAGGAGACCGCTCGCCAACTTCCCGATCCCCGGGAAGACGCGGAAGCAGCTGCTCGACGAGGCACAGGAGATCCTGGAAGAGGCGGACGACGGCCGCCAGTCACTCTCCGACGAGGAGGTCCCCCCGGCCGAAAAGGCGCGCAGCCGCTTCAACCTGGCCGGGGTCAGAATCCCCAAGGCTCAGGAGTCACCGGCGCGGGCCGCCGAGCACCTCGAGATCGCCGAGCGCATCTACCTCGAAGTCGCCGAGCGGCGGAGCCAGATCTACGGCCGCATGGTGCACCCCCACATCGCCGCCTGCCTCAACGGCCTCGCCCTGGTCGGCTACTACCGGGCGATGCTGCTGCCCGCCTCGCCCTCCCGGCGCACCGCCTGGCTGCGGGAAGCGACCGGATTCGCCGAAGAGGCGCTGAAGCAGCGGGAGGTGCTGGACGGCTCCGTCGACGCCGACGAGGCCACCAAGAGCGCGGCCCTGCTGGCGAAGATCGCGCTCGCCCGTAGCGCCTCGCCTCCGGCGAAGAGCCTCGGCGACGCGGAGAAAGTCGCCGCGGCGGCGGCGAAGGAGCTGGCACGAAGCGAGCAGCTACCACCGCCCGCCCCCTCGCTCCCCGCCAGCCGCGAAGGGCTCCCGGAGGCGATCGAGGGCTGGGCGCGCTCGCGGGCACTGGGTGAGGTGGTCGGCGCGTTCGGGGAGGTCCCGCCCGACGACCTCGACCTTCCACTGTTGCTGGAGTGGCTGGACCGGTTCTCCGACCGCTGGGACTTCCGCCGGGGGGAGCGCGATATCGGCGTCTCCCCCGGGTTCCTGCCCGCCACCCGGAAAGTGATCGAAGCGGGAGCGTCCGCGCTCGGGCTGGTCGCGGGAGGCGAGGAGCCGCACGGTCGCTACGACTACGTCCTCGCCCTGGGCGGCCTGGCCCGTGCCTGCCTCGCGCGGCCGCTCTACGCGGCCCGGGCGATCGAGCGGGGCGCGATGGAGGCCGACAGGGTGATCGCGATCGGCGCCTTCCGGGGTCTCTCCGAGGGAGAGGCGGCGCTGCTCGCCTCCTTCGGGGAGATGACCGCCGGCGACGAGTTCGAGGCGATGGACATCGGTGTCCGCCGCGCCTTCAAGCTCGGGGAGCCCGATGCCCGGGAACGGGAGGATCGGGAGAACCGCAACGCCTCCTGGCGCCTTCACGGGTACACGACCGCGGCGGGCATGCCGGTTCAGGTGGCCGCCGCCCCCTCGACCGAACCGGAGGTGCGACGGGCGAACACCGCCGACACCCTCGCCTGGCTCGTCGATACCCAGATCGGGCTGAAGCCGGGGCAGCGCATCCTGATCGTCACGACCGACATCTACGTCCCCTTCCAGCAGGCGGATGCCCTCCGTCTGCTGGCCCTTCCGCACGGGGTCGAGGTCACGGTCGCGGGCGTGGTTCCCGGTCTCGTGGAGCGGCGGCTCGCGCACGAGTTCACGCCGGACAAATACCTGCAGGAGATCCGCTCGACGATCCGTTCCCTGCGCCGCCTGCACGACGCGCTCGCGAGCGAGGATCAGGGCACGGAGATCAGCGCCCGGAACTGATCACCGCGCTCTTCGAAGTTGCGGAAGCGGTCATAGCTGGGGGCGGCGGGGGAGAGGAGGATGACGCCGTCGGGACGGGCGAGGGCCCGCGCCGCCTCGACGGCGCCGGCGAGGTCCGCCGCGGCGACCGCGCGGTCGGCCGGGACGCCGGCCCGCCGGGCGGCGGCGACCGCGCGCTCGCCGGTCGTCGGCATCCCGACGACGGCCGCGCCGCGCCGCGCCAGCGCCGCCCCCAGCTCCGTGTAGTCCTGTCCCCGGTCCTGCCCCCCCGCCAGGAGGACGACGTCGCGGCCGGCGAACGCCTGCAGCGCCGCCAGCGTCGACTCCGGCGTGGTCGAGATGCTGTCGTCGACCCAGGCGACCCCGTCGCGCTCGCCGCAGGCCTGCAGGCGGTGTGGCAGCGAGGTGAACCCGGCCAGCCCCGCGGGCAGAGGCGGGTCGATGCCGCCGACTTCCAGGGCGGTGAGGGCGGCGCAGAGGTTGAGGGCGTTGTGGGGGCCTGGCAGTGGCAGGTCGGAGGCGGGAACCAGCAGCTCTCCCGCGCGCCGCAGCCCCTCCCCGTCGCAGTCCCAGCCGGAGGGCTCACCGTACGGCACCACGTTCTCAACGCTGGCCGCGGCCCGCACCAGCTCGGCGTCGCGGGCGTTGACGATCGCGGTGCGGACGCCGGGCAGGGTGAAGATCCGCAGCTTCTCCTCGCGGTAGGTCTCCTCGCTGCGGTGCCAGTCGAGGTGCTCGCGGAACAGGTTGGTGATCACCGCCGTCTCCGGCCCGTTCGTCAGGTCGGCGATCTGGTAGCTGGAGAGCTCGAGGAAGGTCAGCTCCGGCGGCTCGCGGTCGAACAGGTCGAGGGCGGGGATGCCGATGTTCCCGCCCAGAGCGGTGTCGCGACCGGCGGCCAGGGCGAGGTGCTGGGCGAGTGCCGCGGTCGTGCTCTTCCCCTTCGTCCCGGTGATACCGACGACTCCACCACCACCCTGCTCCGCCAGCCAGAGTCCGGTGGCGGTCGCGACCGGGATGCCCCGCTCGCGCAACTCGATCAGCTCGGGCCGGTGGATCGAGACCCCGGGAGAGCGGACGAGCGCGTCGCACCGGGCGAGGGCTCCGACGGCGTCGGAGCCGACGACCACCTCGGCGTCCTCGGCTATCGACTTCACCTCGGCCGCGGTGGGCGGCGCGTCGAAAGCGATTACCGAGATCCGGGCTGAGGGCAGCCGCCGTCGCAACTGCGAGGCGAACGAGCGGATCTCCCGACCGGCTCCCCAGACGCCGATCGAGGCGCCGTCAAGATCCGAGAAGCGCACGAACCGAGGGCATCAGCTCCGCCGGGACGGAGTGTTCGTCGGAGAGGGTCAGGGCTGCGTCTGAGAGGCCGTCATCAGCGGCGAACCGGGGCAGCACCTGCTCGGCGAGCCGCCGCACGACCCGGTGGTCGTGCCAGCGCGGGTCGGCGGCCAGCATCCGCATCGCAACCAGGCTCTCCTCCTCCTCGCCGACGCACTCGAACGGCTTCGGGCCGCCCGTCGCGGTCAGCAGAGCGAACCCCTCGAACTGCGATTCGTCTTCGAGCATGTCGCGCCCGAAGATCTCCCGCATCTGCTCGGGCCCGGAGAAGGGAGCCATGACAAGGAAGACGAAGCGGCACTTGGGGCAGTTGCAGCACCAGCGCTGCGAGGGCACGGAGCCGTCGAGGCGGAAGTTGGTGTTGCAGCTGGAGAACGCCTGGTGGTAGGGGGTCAGTCGGGTGAACGCCTTCGCGATCGCCAGCTCCGAAGCCGGCCGCAGGATTGAGAAGTAGTCGACGCCGACGGCCATTTCCTCCAATGCCGTGCGCAGAAGCCGTTCCGCGCGGATGCTCTTGCTGAACTGGTGGTTGACGTCGATCCCGGCCCAGTTCACGTTTCCGGTCGAGGCGGAACGCTCGTTGGCCATCGCCACCGCGTCGAAGCCGTGCAGGGAGGCGGTGAGGATCGCCACGCAGGAGACGATCGCGGTGATCGGCACGTGGCCGTTGAGGGCACCGGCTTGGTTGAGGTCGTTGAGCACCGGGTCGAGCTGGCGACGCACGACCAGATGCGGGAGCCCGGCGACGGCCGCGGTGCGGGAGATCGGCCCGGCGTCGCCAATCGAGAACAGCGCCAGCTCGCCGCCCGATCCGCGGACGATCTCGAGAGCCACCGCCGAGTCCTTGCCACCGCCGATCGGAACCAGAACCCGACCGCTCCTCCGCGGCGGTGGGTCGAGGGTCGCGCTCCGGGTCGGAAACACCGGCCGGGGCAACGCCTCCAGCTCGTTCGTGAACGCGAACTCCCCCAGGCCCTCCGAGTAGATCGCTTCGAGCATCGCCGCCACCCCGGGGGGAACCGGCTCGCTCTCGACGGCCGGCGGAACGGCGGCCTTGTAGTAGCTGACCCCGGCGATCAGGTGCAGGAGGGTGAGGATTCCCCCGACCCTTTGCCGGTCCGCCTCCGTCACCCGCGTCCCCTGCGGCAGCTCGAACCGCTCGGTGAACTCGAACTCGTCGTCGAGGGCGTACCGCAGGGAGATCCGGCCCTCCGGGTCGATCTCCCTGCTCAGAAACCGGAACTCCTCAAATGCGCCCGGATCGAATGAACCGGGGAGTGGGCGGGCACTGATGGCCATGATCGAAGGTTAGACGGAGGGTGCCATGGAACGGGGCGGGGCGTCCGAGGTGAATACTTGATGATCCTGTGATGCGGCACGACCAGAATTTGCTGCGCGTCCCGGTCGACAAGGAGACCGACGACGAACGCCGGCTCGACCGCATCCACAAAGAGATCGAAGGCGCCTTCCACGTGCTCCGCGAGATCGACGAAGGGGTCTCCATCTTCGGTTCGGCCCGGGTCGAGGAGGGCCACCGCTGGTACGAGCTCGCCCGGGAGACCGCGGCCTGCCTCACCCACCACGGCTACACCGTGATCACCGGCGGCGGCCCGGGGTTGATGGAGGCGGCCAACCGCGGCGCCGCCGAGGCCGGCGGCCTCTCGGTCGGCCTCAACATCGAGCTTCCGCACGAGCAGGCCGTCAACCGCTACGTCAACCGCCGGTACGAATTCCACTACTTCTTCGCCCGCAAGCTGATGTTCGTCCGCTTTGCCCGCGCCTTCGTGATGATGCCCGGAGGCTTCGGCACCCTCGACGAGATGTTCGAGTCCCTGACCCTGATCCAGACCCACCGCATCCAGGCCTTCCCCACCATCCTCGTCGACTCCGAGTTCTGGGACCCCCTCCTCGAGTGGATCGACCGCGGCCTCGAGGACCACGGCCTGATCTCCCCCGGCGACAAAGAGCTCCTCGTCGTCGCCGACGAGCCCGAGCAGGTCTGCAAACACGTGATGCGGGCGAGCGAGGAGCAGCGGGCGCTGGCCTAGCTCCCGGCCAGCTGGGGGGAGAGGCGGAGCCGGTGCTCGGCGCCGATCTTCTCCGCGCGCTGCTCCGGAACGCCGGCGACGTCGGCGAATTCGCGCCAATCGGTGACCGCCGCGCCGACCTCCTCGAGGATCGCAACGGCTCGCGCCCGCTGCATCGAGACGCTGTCGGCGCAGCGGATGAGATCGTCGACCTCGAAGCCGTCGCGTTTGCCGTTCACCGACATCTGATGGCGCAGAGTCCAGTCGCCGTCGGGGTTGTGGTTGTGGGTGACGTCGAAGGCCGGTGAGAGGGTCCAGTTACCGCCGCGGTCCATCAGGAAGGCGATGTTCTTGACGTGGTCGTCCTGGTTGCGCGCGATCAGATTGAAGGCCATCCGCCGGAACTGCTCCTCGAGCGCGGACATCGGCAGGCCGAGCGTGCGAATCGTCAACAGCGCCTGCTCGTAGGAGTAGGAGCGCGGGTCGTTGAAGTCGAAGTGGCGGAGGGCCGCCAGCGACTGCATGTGCAGCTTCGCGCTCCCGCCTGGCCGATCGAAGCGCCGGGTCATGAAGTGCTGCCGCCCGTTCTCCCTGAACAGGCGGCAGGGCGACATCTCTATCCCGGCCGCCCGCGCCATCAACGAATAGGCGTACTCGACGACCCCATAGCCCTCGGGGTCGCCGAAGCTCTCCCTGTCCCGGTTGCGGGCGACGCCGTCGAACTTCAGCAGCCACTGTTCAAAGCCGGGCGGGGCATCGACCTGACCGGATCGCACCTCGTTGGACTCGGGGTTCCAGGCGATCACCGCCTTCGCTCGGGCCCCCCCGGCCGACATCCCGACGCTGAGGATCTCCAGCAGGCCTTGTTCCTCGTTGCCCGCGGCCAGCGAGGTGTCGAACCCGTCCCGCTCGGCGAGAACTCGCGAAGCGAGCTCAACCAGCTCGCCGATCTCGATCTCCTCTTCGCCGCTTAGCTCCGGCCCTCTCACCGGCGCGAACTCAAGCGCTCCGGTGCCGCGCGTCCCCATGTAGCAAAGCCGCTCGATAGCGCTCGCGCTGCCGGGGCTGCGGCTCTGCCGCGCCAGCCAGGTGTCGATCAGTGCGTTGCCGTACTTGTCTGGCAAGGAGTCGGCGAGCATCCCGGGCAGGCCTTTGAAGGCTTTGACCGGGAGCTCCGGGAACGCATAGGGCTGGCGGCGAAGCGGCATCTCCAGCGGCGCCACCTCGATCCCGCTGCCGGCGAACTCAGGCGTGTACTGGAAGATTGCGATCGGGGTGTCCGGCTGCAGCAGCACGGCACCGATCGTTCTGCCCCACAGCCGCACCTCGGCTTCCTCGGTCATCGTCCTTCGCCTTCATCCCCCCAGCGCCACGGGCCAGGGTCTGCCGGGGGAGCCGCTTGGCGGCTGCCGCTGGCCCGGTGTCGCTCTCGCCCCCGCAGCCGCAGCCGCTCGACGGGACTCGGGAGGGGCGAAGGGATCAGTCGGTCGAGCGCCTCCAGCATCCCCAGCGCGCGCAGTACCCGCACCAAGCTGGTCGACTTGATCGGCTCGCCTGCCTCGAGCCGCTCTACCGTCGCCTTGGAGACCCCCGCCTCATAGGCAAGCTGCTGTTGGCTGAGGTTGCGCTCGAGCCGCGTGCGTGCGAGACGTAAGCCGAGCTCATGGAGAACGGCCTCATCGCTGCTTCTGGGATCAATGCTCATGACTCCTCTTAAGTGCCGAATTAACCCTCGGTAAAGGGCTTAATTCATCAGATATGCCGGGTTCATTCTATCAGGCTATTGATAGGGATAGAGCTGTAATTCTGCTTAAGTGCAGAGTTAATCCCATAGTACTGCTTAGCTCTGCAGTTAAGCGGAGTTAGTGGCGGAAGTGGCGATGCTTCGTAAAGACCATGGTGACGCCGGCCCCCTCGCAGGTCTCGATCACCTCGGCATCGCGTTTGGAGCCGCCGGGCTGGATGACGCTGGTGGCGCCGGCCTGGATCCCGAGCTCGGGGCCGTCGGCGAAGGGGAAGAAGGCGTCGGAGGCGAGCGCGGAGCCGGCTAGCAGCTGGTCGGCTTCGGAGCCACGGGCCTCGCGGCACTTCTCGACCGCGAGCCTTACCGAGTCGACGCGGCTCATCTGGCCGGCGCCGATGCCGAGGGTGGCGCCGCCCTTGGCGATCACGATCGCGTTGGAGCGGACGCGGCGGCAGACGGTCCAGGCGAAGAGCATGTCCTGCCACTGCTCCTCGCTCGGCTTGGTGTCGGTGACCGCCTCCATGATCTCCCGCGGCTCGGGGTCGCCGTCGCGGTCCTGGATCAGGAGGCCGCCCATCACCCGCTTGACGTCGCGCTCGCTCGGGTCGGGCTGGCGCCGCTCCTCCTCGCAGAGGATCCGGATCGCGTCCTTCTGGGTCAGCACGTCGAGGGCGCCCTCCTCGTAGCCGGGCGCGCTCAGCACCTCGACGAAGTTCTTGTGCAGCTCCTCCGCCAGCTCGCGGCTGATCGGGCGGTTGATCGCGATCACGCCGCCGTAGGCGGAGAGCGGATCGCACGCCAGCGCCTTCAGGTAGGCCTCGAGCGCGTCGGCGCCGACCGCCGCCCCGCAGGGGTTGTTGTGCTTGACGATCACGCAGGCCGGTGGCTCGAAGTCGCCGACCAGGCTGCGGGCCGAGTCGAGGTCGAGCACGTTGTTGAAGGAGAGCGCCCGCCCGTGCAGCTTCGAGCAGCGCGAGAGGATGTGGCTGCGCAGGCCGGACTCGGCGTAGAGCGCGGCCCGCTGGTGCGGGTTCTCGCCGTAGGAGAGGTCGAGCACCTTCTCGTAGGCGACCGCCAGGTGTTCGGGGAAATCCTCGTACTCCATCGAGAACCAGCGGCTGATCGCGGCGTCGTAGCGCGCGGTCTGGGCGAAGGCCTCGTTGGCGAGCCAGTGGCGGGTGGCGGCGGAGATCTCGCCTCCGCTCTCCTCCAGCTCGG
>JBIOVP010000035.1:0-6987 GCA_044867815.1 Solirubrobacterales bacterium
CATCGTCGACGCCCACGAGCGGATCTGGGACATGCTCGAGAACTACAAGGAGGTCGCCGAGGCGCTGGAGGAGACCAACGAGTCGGTGATCTCCCACCGCCTCAACGACATCCTCCGGGTGCTGACCTCGATCAGCGTCGTGATCCTGCCGCTGACCCTGATCGCCAGCGTGATGGGGATGAACACCTGGGTCCCGGACGAGGGCGACGCGACCGGGTTCTTCGTCGTCCTCGGGGTGATGGCGATGGTCCTGATCGGGCTCGTCGCCTACTTCCGCAAGCGCCGCTGGCTGTAGGCGCCTCACTAGGATGCGCCGCCCGTGGCAAATTTCCGCATCTGGGCGCCCTGGCGCCTCGCCTACGTGAAGGACGCGTCCAAGGACATCGAGGAGGAGTGCATCTTCTGCGCCAAGCCGGCGGCGGACGACGACGAGGCGAACCTGATCGTCCACCGCGGCGAGCGCTGCTTCCTCATCCTCAACCTCTTCCCGTACACGAACGGGCACCTGATGGTGGCGCCGTACGACCATGTCGGCCGCCTGCAGGAGATCCCGGCGGAGACGCTGGCGGAGATGATGGCTCTGGCGCAGCGGGCGATGGACCGGCTCGAGCAGGTCTACGAGCCGCACGGCTACAACGTCGGCTTCAACCAGGGACGGGTGGCCGGCGCCGGGGTCGAGCACCACATTCACATGCACGTCGTCCCGCGCTGGGCCGGCGACAACAACTTCATGCCGGTGATCGCCGACACGAAAGTGATGCCACAGTCGATCGAGCAGAGCTACGAGGCGCTGAAGGGAGCGTTTTGAGCGACCAGTCCCCCCTGGCCCCGCCGGGGATATTCAAGGCGTACGACATCCGCGGCCTGCACGGCCCGGAGATGGACGAGACGACGGCGGAGGCGATCGGACGCGCCTTCGCCCGGGTGCTGGGACGGCTGCGCGGGAAGGAGTCGAGCGAGCTGCGGGTCGGGCTTGGGCGCGACATGCGGCTGACGGCGCCGGCGATGGCGGGTGCGGTGCGCGATGGACTGATCGCCGAGGGGACGAGGGTGATCGACACCGGCCAGGTCGCGACCGAGATGCTCTACCACCTGGTCGGCTCGCATGAGCTCGACGGGGGCGCGATGGTCACCGCCTCGCACAACCCCAAGGCCTACACCGGGGTCAAGCTCGTCCGCGAGGGGGCGCTGCCGCTCTCCGGGGATGCGGGCATCGGCGACGTCAAGGCGGAGATCGAAGCCGGCCTCGGCGAGGCGCCGGGCGGGGGTTCGACCGAAGAGGTCGACGTCTGGGACGAGTACCACGCCCATGCGCTGTCCTTCATCGATCCGGCAAACGTGAAGCCGATGAAAATCGTTGTCGATGGTGGCAACGGGATGGGCGGCCCAATGGTCGGTCCGATCCTCGAGAAGCTGCCGCTGGAGCTGGAGGAGATGTACTTCGTCCCCAACGGCGAGTTCCCCGACCACGAGCCGAACCCGCTGCTGGAGGAGAACCGGCGGATGATCATCGACCGCGTCAAGTCCAGCGGCGCGGATCTCGGGATCGCCTGGGACGGCGACGCCGACCGCTGCTTCTTCATCGACGGCAACGGCAGCTTCTGCGACGGCGACTTCATCTGCGCCCTACTGGCCCGCTCGGTCCTGCAGAAGAACCCGGGCGCGACGATCCTCTACGACCCGCGCTCGAGCCGGGCGGTGCCGGACCTCGTCGCGGCCGAGGGCGGCCGCTCCGACCTCTCCCGCGTCGGCCACGCCTTCTTCAAGGCGCGGATGCGCGAAGAGGGGGCGGCGTTCGGCGGTGAGGTCTCCGGCCACTACTACTTCCGCGACTTCTGGAACGCAGATTCGGGAACGATTCCGGCGCTGCTGGTCCTGGAGCTGCTCTCGCTCGACGGCCGCACGCTGGCCGAGCTGATGGAGGAGTTCCGCGCCAGGTACTTCATCTCCGGCGAGATCAACTCCGAGGTCGCCGACCAGGAGGCGAAAATGCGGGAGATCGAGGAGCGCTACGGCGACGGTGCGGAGGTGACCCACCTCGACGGCGTCTCGATCGACTACGAGGACTGGCACTTCAACGTTCGCCCCTCCAACACCGAGCCGCTGCTGCGGCTGAACCTGGAGTCGTTGATCTCGCAGGAGGACATGGAACGCCGGCGCGACGAGGTCCTGGCGCTGATCCGGGCATGACCCCGACGCCGGAGCAGGCGCTCGAGCAGGCGGCGCTGGCCGGCATCCACCGCTTCGCGATCCCGACCCCGTTCGCGGTCGGGCGGGTCAACTGCTACCTGATCGAGGACGAGCCGCTGACGCTCGTCGACACCGGCCCGAACTCGGGCAAAGCGCTCGACGAGCTGACGGCGCGGCTGGCCGAGCGCGGCCACGCCCTCGCCGATCTGGAGCTGATCGTCGTCACCCACCAGCACATCGACCACCTCGGCCTGGTCGAGATCCTCGTCGAGCACTCGGGCGCCGAGGTGGCGGCGCTGGGAGCGGCGGCGCGGCGGCTGGGGTCCTTCGAGGAGGACGCCGAGCTGGAGGACGAGTTCGCGGTCGAGGTGATGCTGCGCAACGGCATCCCCGAGGACGTGACGGTGGCGCTGCGCAGCGTCTCCCGCAGCTTCCGCGGCTGGGGCTCGCACGTGACCGTGACCCGGCCGCTGGATGACGGCGGCGCTCTGAAGCTCGGCGACCGGCGCCTGGAAGTCCTGCACCGGCCCGGCCACAGCCCCTCGGACACGGTCTTCTGGGACGCGGAGCGTGGGATCCTCCTCGCCGCCGACCACCTGCTGCCGAAGATCTCCTCCAACCCGCTGCTTGCGCGTCCGCTCGACGGTACGACGCGGCGCCCGCAGGCGCTCGTCACCTACATCGAGTCGCTGAAGAAAACCCGCGAGATGCCGGCCGGGATCGTCCTCCCCGGTCACGGCGAGCCGATCACCGATCACGTTGAGCTGATCGACTCCCGCTTCGCCGGCTACGAGAGGCGCAAGGAGAAGCTCTTCCGCCTGATCGCCGAGCGCCCGCGCAACGCCTACGAGCTGGCGCAGGCTCTGTGGGGCAACGTCGCCGTCACCCAGGCCTTTCTCACCCTTTCCGAGGTGATCGGCCACGCCGACCTCCTCGTCAACGAGGGGCGGGTGCGCGAAGCCGAGGATGGCGCGGTGATCCGCTACGAGGGGACGTAGTCAGAGCTGCTGACCCAGCGCCCGTCCGAGCGCTGCGGCGACCAGACCGAGGGCGATGCTGAGCACGATGTTGGTCCCCGCGATCCGCCCTTTCCCCGCCTCCCCGATCCGCTGCGTCTCCACCATCCAGGTCGAGAAGGTGGTGTAGGAGCCGATCGCGCCGAGGCCGAGAAGTAGGCGCGCGTCCCCTTCGACCGCGGCGCCGGCGAGGAGGCCGAGCACGAAGGAGCCGCTGAGGTTGACGGCCATGGTGCCGAGCGGCAGGTGCGGGTGGAAGCGATCGGCGACGAGCAGGGTCAGCCCGAAACGGGCGAGCGCTCCGCAGCCGCCGAGGACCGCGACGCCGATCCAGACAAGCAGGCTCATGCCGTCTCCGCCCTGCGCCCCACGGCGGTCGCCGCCTGCGCCGCCGCCAGCCCCATCGCGACGCTGACCGCGAGGTACAAGACCGCCAGCCCCACCCGCCCGGCGTCGATCATCTCCACCAGCTCCAGCTGGACGGTCGAGAAGGTGGTCAGCGCCCCGCAGAACCCGGTCGTCAACAACGGCCGCCGGTAGCTCGCGTGCGACAGCGTCGTGAACCAGTAGCCGAGCAGCGCCGCACCGACGATGTTGACCGCGAAGGTCGCCCACGGCCACTCTCCCGCCCCCGGCGGAAACGCTTCCGCAAGCCCCGCCCGCACCAGCGCCCCGATGGCCCCACCGAGGAAGATCGCGCCCAGCTCCCGTCGGTCGACCATCGGCGGCAGCGTAGTCGCACCGTCACCGCATTAGGGTGCAGCCTCCGTGTCCGCCCAGCTCAGGTCCCTCCGCCGCCGCAAGCCGCACAAGAAGCGGATGCTGCTGATCGTCAATCCTTATGCGACGACGGTTTCGGACCGGCTGAAAAACCTGGTGGTCTACGCGCTGCAGGGGCGGTTCGACGTCGAAGCGGTTTCGACCCAGGCACAGAACCACGCGACCGAGATCGGGCGCGAGGCGCAGGACGGTGGCTATGACGTGGTCGTCGCCTTCGGCGGCGACGGGACGCTGAACGAGGTGGCGAATGGGCTGGCGGGGTCCGACCTGCCGGTGGCGATCCTGCCGGGGGGGTCGACCAACGTCGTCTGCCGGACGCTGGGGATGCCGAATGACGTCGTTGACGCGACCGAGCACCTGCTGACGCTCGCTGACGACTGGCAGCCGCGCAAAATCGACCTGGGGATGGTCGACGACCGCTACTTCGTCTTCTCCTGCGGGGTCGGCATCGATGCCAGCGTCGTCAAGCGGGTCGACCGCAATCCCACCCTGAAGGGGAACGCCGGGCCCTACTACTACAGCTGGGCCGGCATCTCCAGCTTCTACCGCAAATACCTTCTCAACCCGGTCCGGGTGCGGACGACGGTCGACGGCGCTGAGCCGGTCGAGGGGATCACCGCGATCGTCCAGAACTCCGACCCGTTCACCTACTTCACCACCCACCCGATCCGGGTCTGCGAGGGGATCGCGATCGACGACGGCACGCTCTCGATCGCGGTGCTGAAGCGGGCGGCGCAGCGGGACATGCCGACGCTGATCACCCGCCTCTTCAGTGCGACCAAACCGGCGGCCCGCCACAAGCAGGTGACCCACTTCGATGACGTCACCCACGCCGTGGTCGAGACCGCGTCGGTCACGAAGAACGGCGGCGTCCGCCCCTTTCCCCTCCAGGTCGACGGCGACTACATCGGCGAGCGCGAGCGCATCGAGCTGCGGGTGGCGCCGAGCGCGCTGATCATCGTCGCCTGAGCTTCGACCGGGGGTGCCGGCGCCGGAGAGAGCGGGGACTGCTCTTTGAGCGTCGTCTCCAGGGCGGCACGGGCCGTCTCGCGTCGCGCCCGCAGCCCGTAGCGCATGACCATCGCCAGCCGGTACGGAGCGACGCGGTCGAAGTGCTTGCGGGCGAACTGGAGGCGGGCATAGGCGGACTGGGCTTCCATCCGCGGCGTCGCCGAGTGCTCGCTCTCGTGGTGGCGGATCGTCACCTGCGGCAGGTGGACGACGTCCCAGTCGGCTTCCTCGAGGCGCCAGCAGAGGTCGGTCTCCTCGGAAAAGAGGAAGTAGCGCTCGTCGAAGCCGCCGCAGGCGCGCAGGGCCTCGGCGCGGGCGAGCATGAAGGAGCCGGAGGTCCAGTCGCAGCGGGTTTCCCGGTCGTAGCGCGTCGGTGCCAGCACCCGCTCGCCGAGTAAGCGGCGCAACAGCGGGATCCGCTCGACCGCGAGCGCTTCGGCCAGCATGTTCTGCGTTGAGGGAAAGCGCCGCATGCTCGGCGCCAGCTCTCCCCCGGTCCCGACCTGGCGCACGCCGGCGAGGCCGATGTGCGGCCGGTGGTCGAGGGCTGCGACCAGTTCCGCAAGGTCGCCGCCGAGGAATTCGGTGTCCGGGTTGAGGAAGAGGACGTAGCGCGCGTCCGCCGTCTTCAGGCCGACGTTGTTGGCGGCCCCGAAACCGCGGTTGGCGGTGTTGATGGTGCGAGCCGCGGGAAAGTGCTGCTCGACGTAAGCGGCGGAGCCGTCGTTGCCGTTGTCGACGACGACCACGTCGAGGTCGATGGCACCCGCGGCGTCGAAGAGGCTGCCCAGACAGGCGTCAAGCCAGCGCTTGCCGTTGTGCGAGACGATGATCGCGCAGACGTCGTGCATACGGGATCAACGGGCCGCGAATCTCCCACCTTGCGCTTCCGAACCTCGAAAAACGGGCTGGGTAGGGGGAGAGTCCGTGCCTCTCCGAACCTTGGGCCCCTATGGGGGACCAAATCTCGGAGGGGCGACGGCGGGAAGCGTGGACGCTGGCGCAGCGACAGCACGGAGTGGTGACGCGGGGGCAGTTGCTGGACCTTGGGTTCACCCCGAAGGCGATCAAGCACCGAGTGCGAAGCGGCCGACTGCACCCTCTCGTTCGTGGCGTGTACGCGGTGGGTCGACCACACCTGGAGCGCGAGGGGCGCTGGATGGCCGCGGTTCTCGCCTGCGGCCCCGGGGCTGCCTTGAGTCATCGCAGTGCCGCGGCTCTCTGGGGGTTTGGGAAAGAGCATGCGGACTACATCGACGTCAGCGTCAGACGCTCCTCCGAAGCTCGACTTCCAGGTCTGCGCTGTCATAGGCGCCCCACCTTGCCTGCCTCGGAGATCACCATGCGCCGGGGCATCCGCCTCACCCAGCCAGTTCAGACCTTCCTCGATCTCGTCAGCGTGATGGGACCGCGGGACCTGGAGCGTGCGATCAACGAAGCGGACAAGTTGGACGTGATCGACGCGGATGCGTTGCGCAAGGCGCTGGACGGGCGCCCGGGCGAGCCGGGTGTGCGGCCCTTGCGCCGGATTCTCGACGAGCACACGTTTCGCCTCTCCGATGATGAGCTGGAACGGCTCTTTCGGCCACTTGCGGCTACTGCCGGCATTCCGGTCCAGCTCACCAAACACGTCGTCAACAAGTTCGAGGTGGACTTCTACTGGCCTGACCTTGGCCTCGTCGTCGAGACCGATGGCTGGCGCTACCACCGCACTCCGTCGGCGCAGAGCCGTGACGCGCTGCGCTTTCAGACCCACGTGGCGAACGGACTCACCCCGATTCGCTTCTCTCATTACCAAGTGAAGTACGAACCTCGCCACGTAGAGACCATCCTCAGACAAACGGCGGCGCACCTGCGCGGCTCCCTGCACCCTCACCAAGCAGGTAAGGGTGCAGGTCGGGCGCGCTCCGGAAGCTGGCTGAACAACGACTCCGAGATTCGGGCCCTATAAGGGGACCAAAGTGCGGAGGGGTTAATTGGTTCGACGGGC
>JBIOVP010000036.1:0-14324 GCA_044867815.1 Solirubrobacterales bacterium
AAATGGCGGCCTCATTAGGCCGTCATTTGTTCGGGCGAGGGGTCACCGGTCCCGGCCCCCTCAATAGGCTCCGTCCCTTATGTCCCAGCCCATCATCTTCTCGGGAATCCAGCCGACCGGCCGCAAGCACCTCGGCAACTTCATCGGCGCCATCCGCCAGTACGTCGAAGGCCAGGACCGCGGCGCCCCGGCGATCTTCTGCATCGTCGACCTGCACGCGATCTCGGTCCCCTACGACCCGGCCGAACTGCGCGAGCGCGTCTACGACACCGCCGCGATCCTGCTCGCCGCCGGCCTCGACCCCGAGCGCTGCATCCTCTTCCGCCAGTCCGACGTCCACGAGCACACCGAACTGACCTGGCTGCTCTCGGCGGTGACCGCCCACGGCGACCTCAACCGCATGCACCAGTTCAAGGAAAAGGTCGGCAAGGACCGCGAACTCGCCTCGGCGGCGCTCTTCTACTACCCGGTGCTGATGGCCGCCGACGTCCTCGCCTACAGGGCGACCGAGGTCCCGGTCGGCGACGACCAGCGCCAGCACGTCGAGCTGATGCGGGAGATCGCCCGCCGCTTCAACGCCCGCTTCGGCGAGACCCTCGTCGTCCCGGAGCTGGTGGTCCCCGAGGTCGGCGCCCGGATCATGGACCTGCAGGAGCCGGAGCGGAAGATGTCGACCACGGGCGGCACCGAGCAGGGGACGGTCCTCGTCCTCGACGAGCCCGACGTGGTCCGCAGGAAGTTCGGCTCCGCGGTCACCGACTCCGGCCGCGAGATCGTCCGCTCGCCCGACAAGCCCGGGATCACCAACCTGATCGACATCCTTGCCGTCGCCCGCGGCAGCGACCAGGCGCAGGTCGAGAGCGAGTTCGAGGGCTCCGGCTACGGCGACTTCAAGAAGGCGGCCGCCGAGGCCGTGGTCGAGTACCTGGCGCCGGTCCGCGACCGCTACGCGGAGCTGCGCCCCGACGAGGCCGAGCTGGACCGCATCTTCGGCATCGGCGCCGAGAAGGCCCAGGCGATCGCGGCCCCCGTCCTCGCCGACGTGCGCGAGCGCATGGGCTACGCCCCGGCTCGTTAGCGCCGCACCGTCACCAATTCGTTCAGCTCCATCCCACTCTGACCCCGGTGCGGGTGGGCGGGCATGAAGATCCCGGCGCGAGCGCCGTCGACGCCGGCCTCCCAGCTCCCCTCGCGGGTCTGGACGCTGCCGTCGGGGTTCAGCTCGGCCGTTGCCTCGCCCAGGTACCAGACGTTGCCGCGGCGGTCCTGCGCGTACCAGTCTTCGGTCCGCTCCTCGAGCTTCCCGCGCAGGCCAAGGCCGCAATTACCAGGGCCACGCTCAATCCCATCCCCAACTACCTCCTGGGTGGAGGCTACTCTCCTGCCGATGGCCGTAGCCGACCTCGACCTCGATCTCGACCTCGACGTCTTCGCCGGGCCGTTCGACCTGTTGATGGCGGTCGTCCTGCGCGAGGAGATCAGCCTGCTGGACCTGCAGCTGGGTGAGGTCGTCGTCGCCTACGTCGAGCACCTCGAGCGCGAAGGGGAGCTGGAGCTGGAGGTGGCGACCGAGTTCCTCGTCCTCATCGCCGCCCTCCTGGAGCTGAAGTCGCGGCTGATGCTGCCGAGCCCCGAGGAAGAGCTGGAGGAGCTGAAACCGGAGGAGGCGGTCGAGGAGCTGCTGGCGCGGATGCTCGAGTACCGGCGCTACCGCGACGCCTCCAGGGTGCTTGCCGACCGCTTCGAGAGCCAGCGCGGCTACCTCTACCGCTCGGCGCCGCTGCCGCCGGAGCTGCGGCGGATCGCGGTCGAGGCCGCCGTCGCCGTCTACGACCCCGAGGCGCTCGGCGCAGCCCTCGGCGACCTGCTGACCGAGCCGCCCGAGGTCGACGTCAGCCACATCCGCCCGACCGTCTCGCTGGAGCGGCGGCTGCGGGCGGTGCGCGACGCGCTGCTGCGGCGTGCGGACTTCGACTTCGACGAGGAGTTCGGCGGCGAGGATCGGCTGACCCAGGCGGTGACGGTGTTCGCGCTGCTGGAGCTCTACCGCAAAGGCGAGATCACCTGGGAGCAGGACCGCGCCTTCGGTCCGGTCCGGGTGAAGAAGGCGATGCCCACCGCCACCCACAAGATCGGATGAGCGACCTCTCCCGCACCGTCGAGTCGCTGCTCTTCCTCTCGCCCCAGCCGGTCGCGGTCAAGGACCTGGCCGAGGCGGCGCAGGTGACCGAGGGCCAGGTCGAAGAGGCGATCGAGCTGCTGCGCGAGGACCTCGCCGAGGGCAGGCGCGGGGTGGTGCTGCGCGAGGTCGGCGGCGGCTTCAGCCTCGCCAGCGACCCGGCAAGCGAGGAGGCGGCACGGCGCCTGCTGGCGAAGCCGCGGACGCCCCCGCTGACCCAGGCCCAGGCCGAGACCCTGGCGATCGTCGCCTACCTGCAGCCGGTGACGCGGCCGGAGATCGCCCGCATCCGCGGCGTCACCTCCGAGTCGGCGGTGACCAGCCTCGCCGAGCGCGGCCTGATCGAAGAGTCCGGCCGCTCCCAGTTCGGCGCGGCGATCTTCAAGACCTCGGAGCTGTTCGAGCGCCTCTTCGGTCTCAGCGGCCTCGACCAGCTGCCGGATCCCTCCCGCTTCGACCCCAGCCCCGAGGACGAGCGCGAGCTTCGCGAGCGCCTGCTGAAGGCGGGGGAACAGAGGGCGGAGCCGTAGTGGGGGGAGGGACCCGGGGAAGGTCCCTCCGGACAAAAAGCGGGGAGGGTCCGTCGGGACCTTCCCCGGGTCCCTCCTCATGAGGCTGGCGAAGTTCCTTGCCCATGGGGGCGTTGCTTCCAGGAGGAAGGCTGAGGAGATCATCGCGAAGGGGGTGGTGACTGTCGGCGGTGAGGTGGTGACGGACCCGGCGCGGGAGGTGGAGGCGCCGGACGACGTGCGGGTCAACGGGAAGTCGGTGGCGGCCGAGGCGCGGGAGGTCTGGGCGGTGAACAAGCCGGAGGGGGTGGTCTCGACGGCGCGGGAACCGGCCGGTCGGCCGGCGGTGGTGGAGCTGGTCGAGACGGAGGCGCGGCTGTACCCGGTGGGGCGGCTGGATGCGGATTCGACCGGGCTCTTGCTGTTGACGAACGACGGGGAGCTGGCGAACCGCCTGACCCACCCGCGGTATGAGGTGCCGAAGACTTACCGGGCGCGGCTGCGCCAGCCGATCGGAGATCGGGAGCTCGAGCGGCTGAGTGGCGGCGTCGAGCTCGAGGATGGACCCACCGCGCCGGCAAAGGTCAAGCGCCTGGGCGACCGCGAGATCGAGGTGACCCTGCGCGAAGGCCGCAACCGCCAGGTACGGCGGATGCTGGAAGCGGTCGGGAACGAGGTGCTGGCGCTGCGGCGGGTTTCCTTTGGACCGTTGCGGCTCGGCGACCTGAAAGTGGGGGCTGCGCGACGGCTTTCGCATGACGAGGTCGCTCGGTTGCGCGAGGCGGCTGCGGGGTGAGGAGCAGAGTCCCCCTCCTACTTGCAGGTGGGGAGGGGGACTCTGCTCCTCACCCCGCGCCGCTCGGGGAGGGGCGGGGCGCTGGTGAGAGACGGGCCGCGAGAGTCGTGGCGACGGCGTCTGCGATGGCCTCGGGTTCCTGTTCCGCTTCACGATGGGTGACGCGGAGGGTGGCGTAGCCCGCCCGCATCAGTTCGCGGTCGCGCCAGCGGTCGCGCTCGAAGGCGACGTGCGTTGCGTGGAAGTCACGGCTGTCGGCCTCGACGACGAACCTGGCCTCGGGCCAGAGGAAGTCGACCTCGATGCGGCCGTTGGCGATCCGGACCGGGGCGTTGAGGCGCGGGGCGGGGAGGCTGCGCCGCAGCACGAGTGGCAGCACCTTCGCCTCGAGCGGACTCTTGAGCTTGCCCTTCTTGGCTACGGGTGCCGCCCGGCGCCATTCGTCGACCAGCTTCCGCAGCGAGGGCATCCCGCGCCGCCCCGGGTCCATCGACGCCTCGATCGCCGGGATGTCCAGCAGCCTCTTCTGCGCCCCCCGCTCGAAGCAGCTCCGCAGCGTCCGGTCGCCAACCGTCCCCGCGAGGTCCACGAACGCCCGCGCCGGGCTCGTGCAGGGGATGCCCGCCACGGTCCCGGTTTCCTCCAGCCGTGGGGGACGAACGCGGTGAAAGCGAATCCCGTCGATCTCGCGGCCGCGTGAAAACGGAGCGATTACGTCGATTACCACCGGTCCCTCATTGAGGAGTCCGAGAAGCGCTGCGGCGCTGCGGTGGGAGATAAGGGCGCCGGGTCCACAGGCGAGGGTTGCGGCGCGAAGACGCCCGCGCTCGCCAATGCGAGAGCGTCCGACCATGTAGACGCCCCGGAAGATCCGATGCAGTCGCCCCTTCGCAACGGCGTGATCGATAGCTCCATCGCCCATGCCGAGTTGACGCAACTGCTGACGCGAGACCACGCCGTGCTGGGCATCGGCGAGTTGCGAGAGGCCGCCTTCTCCAGCGGTGCGACTTTTCCCTGACATAGAGGGATAAGTCGCACCGCTGCGGAACTCTCCCCCTCTGTGTCTGGAAAGATGCGCTCAGTGGGCCGAAACGGCGACATGCAGCACGGGCGTTGCGAGGCGCCGGTGCAGCGCCTCTTCGCGGTGCGCGGAGCCGTGCAGGCCGCGGCGAACGAGGCGGGAGCGATCCTTGCGGCTACCGAGGAGCTGATGCGGGAGCTGATCGAGCGCAACGGGCTGGCGCCGGAGGCGATGGTCAGCTGTCTGTTCACCACCACGGACGATCTCGACGCCGAGTTTCCGGCGGTCGCAGCGCGGGACCTGGGGCTGACAATGGTGCCGCTGATGTGCTGCCGCGAGATCCCGGTGCCCGGTTCGATGCCGCGGGTGATCCGGGTGATGCTGCACTTCTACGCGCCGGAGGGGCACGAGTCCGTCCACGTGTACGTGGGCGAGGCGCAGAAGCTGCGGGCCGATCTCGAAGCGGCGCAGTAGAGGCGTTCCGCCTCGCGTCCGTCACAATCGCTCGCGATGACGATCACCTTCGCCGAGAAGCTCGCCCGGATGCCGGGCTACCAGGCCGGGGTCCCGACCGGGCAGGCGCCCGAGGCGATCGCCTCGGGGAACATCGCCCAGCTCGCCTCCAACGAGTCGCCGATGCCGCCGCACCCGAAGGTGGTCGAGGCGGTCGCCTCCGCGGCGGGGCTGATGAACCGCTACCCGGACCCCGACGCGACGCTGCTGCGCCGGCGCCTGGCCGAGCGCTATGAGACCGAGCCGAGCCGGGTCGCCGTCGGCAACGGCTCCTGCGAGATCCTCCTCGCCGCCGCCGAGTCGCTCTGCGAGCCCGGGGCCGAGATCGTCTACGCCTGGCCGGCCTTTTCGATGTACCCGTACCTGCCGGCGCTGACCGGCGCCCGTGAGGTTCGCGTGCCCCTCGCCGAGGGCGATGTCCACGACCTCGACGCTATGGCGGCCGAGGTGACCGCGGCGACCCAGCTGCTGATCGTCTGCAACCCGAACAACCCGACCGCGACCCACATCCCCGCGGCCGAGATCGGCGCCTTCTGCGAGCGCATCCCTTCGCACGTGACGGTGATCCTCGATGAGGCCTACGTCGAGTTCCAGACCCACGACGATCCCGACGCCACCCTCGACCTGCTTGCCGACTTTCCGAACCTGGTCGTCCTCCGCACCTTCAGCAAGTGCTACGGCCTCGCCGGGCTGCGGGTCGGCTACGCGATCGGCTCGCCGAAGTTCCGCGCCGCCGTCGACGCCGTCCGCCAGCCCTTCAGCGTCAACGCCCTCGCCCAGGCGGCGGGGGCGGAGGCGATCCTGCACCAGGACGACGTCCTGCGCAGGGTCGAGAGCACGATCGCGGCCCGCCTCACGGTCGAGGAGGCGCTGCGCGAGATGGGCCTGCGCACGTCCGACTCCCACGCCAACTTCTCCTGGATCGACCTCGGCGACGCCGACGAAGCCGCGGTGATCGCCGGCCTCGCCGAGCGCGAGATCGCCGTCCGCCCCGGGAAAGCGCTGGGTGGCCCCGGCCACATCCGGGTCAGTTACGGCACCGCCGAGGAGAACGAGCGCTTCCTCCGCGCCCTCTCGGAATTACTTGACTAAAACCGCGCCCGTGGTACAACCTCTGGACCGTGAGGTTGAACGACGCCAACAACGCGACCGGCATCCCAGCCAGCGCCGTCGCGCGCGGCCGCCTCACCCGCTGGTATTGGCGATTTAGCTAGGCGTCTGGCCCGGCGGTCCTTGATGTGCCGCCCCGAAGACCTCAGTTCTTCCGGCCGGGCGCCGTCCTCAGGTTCCTCGTCGTGCGCACGCCGACCCAGACCGGCAGCGGACGACCAGAAAGTACGATTTCCTTGGTTTGGAGAAAGGCGAAGGCAAAATGTTCATCGGCATGGAGGGGGCGAAAAGAGACGGCGTCCGCGATCAACGGATCGCGAAAGTCGTCGAGCTGGCGCCGCCGGAACGGCTGCTCGCGGAGCTGCCGCTGACGGAGGAGCGCGCGAAGGCGGTGATTCGCGGCCGCGAAGAAGTGCGCGCCGTGCTGCAGGGGAAGGATCCACGGCTGATGGTCGTGGTCGGGCCGTGCAGCGTCCATGACCCGCGGGCGGCGATGGAGTACGCGACGAAGCTGGGCGCGACGGCGCGGGCGCTGCGCGACGATCTGCTGGTGGTGATGCGGGTCTACTTCGAGAAGCCGCGGACGACGACCGGCTGGAAGGGCCTGATCAACGACCCGCACCTGGACGAAAGCGGTGACGTCAACGCCGGCCTGCGGATCGCCCGCAAGCTGCTGCTCGAGGTGGTTGACACCGGGCTGCCGATCGGCTGCGAGTTCCTCGACCCGATCACGCCGCAGTACATCGCCGACTGCGTCGCCTGGGGGGCGATCGGGGCGCGCACCTCGGAGAGCCAGACCCACCGCCAGCTCGCCTCCGGCCTCTCGATGCCGATCGGGTTCAAGAACCGGACCGACGGCAACATCCAGATCGCGGTCGACGCGGTGCGGGCGGCGGCGGCGTCGCACGCCTTCGCCGGGATCGACGACGCCGGGATGCCGGCGATCCTGCACACGACGGGCAACCCGGACTGCCACCTGATCCTCCGTGGCGGCCACGGGGTCCCGAACTACCACCCGCCCGAGGTCGAAGACGCGCTGGTGACCCTCGGCGTGGCCGGGCTGCCGGAGCGCCTCGTGATCGACGCCTCGCACGACAACAGCGGCAAGGACCCCGAGAAGCAGTTCCTCGCCGCCGGCGACATCGCCGACCAGGTCGCCGACGGCAACAGGGCGATCGTCGGGGTGATGCTGGAGTCGTTCCTGGTCGAGGGCCGGCAGAACCTGATCCCGGGCGAGGAGCTGACCTATGGGCAGTCGATCACGGATGCCTGCATCGACTGGGAGGACACGGCGTCCGCTCTGGAGCGGTTCGCCTCGGCCGTGGAGGCGCGGCGCGGCTCGTGAAGGTGCTCGCCTCCGCATGAAGGTCGCTGTCCTCGGGGTGGGCCTGATCGGCGGCTCGATCGGGCTCGCCGCGCGGCGGCGCCTGGACGCGGAGGTGGTCGGCTGGGGCCGCAATGCCAAGCGGCTGCGGCGGGCGGTGGAGCTGGGCGCAATCGACCGCGCCGCCGGCTCTCTCGCCGAGGCCTGCGAGGGCGCTGATCTCGTCTTCTGCTGCGCGCCTGTGGCGGCGCTGCCGCAGCAGGCGCGCGAGGCGCTGACCGCCGCCGGACCGGAGACCGCCATCACCGACGTCGGCTCGACCAAGGGCGAGCTGGTCGCGGCGATGGGCGAGGACGAGCGCTTCATCGGCGGCCACCCGCTGGCCGGGGCGGAGACGGCCGGGGTCGAGAACGCCCGCGAGGACCTCTTCGAGGGCGCCCGCTGGTACCTGACCCCGACAGACCGCTCCAGCGGTCTCCTCTACGACCGTCTGCAGCGGGCGCTGGCGGCGCTGGGGGCGCGGCCGCAGGCGATCGACCCGCAGGGACATGACCGCCTGATGGCGACGGTCAGCCACCTTCCGCACGTGCTCGCCAACGCCCTCGCCGCCGAGGCGGCCGACTCGCTCACGCGCGACTCCGAGCGCCTCCCCGACGTCGGCCCGAGCTTCCGCGACGCCACCCGCGTCGCCGGCTCCAACCCGGCGATCTGGGCCGACATCTACGCCAGCAACAACGAGGCCGTCGCCGCCTCCGTCGACTCGGTCGCCGAGCGCCTGCGCGAGGCGGCGGAGCTGATCCGCGCCGGCGACCGTGAGGCGCTCGCCGCCTGGCATACCGCCGCCGGCGAGGCCCGCAACCAGCTGCTCGAATCCGAATCGGCGACCGGGCCGCTGCGCGAGTTGCGGATCGTCGTCGCCAACCAGCCGGGGACGATCGCCGAGCTGGCCCTGGCGCTGGGCGAGGCCGGGGTCAACATCGAGGACATGGCCCTTCACCCGGCGCCCGACATGACCTCCGGCGCCGTCTCCCTCTGGGTCGCCGGCGACGAGCAGGCGGTCAGGGCCGCGGATCTGGTCCGCGAGCTCGGCCACACCGTCAGCGTCCTCGACGCCCCCGACGCGTAGGGTCGCGCCATGAGCAGCACCCGCTTCGCACCCTCGGGACCCCTGCGCGGGAGCTTGCGCCCCCCATCCGACAAGTCGATCTCCCACCGCGCGGCGCTGATCGCGGCGATGGGAGGGGAGTTGACCAGGGTCGCCAATTACCTGGAGGCGGCTGACACGATTTCGACTCTGAACGCGATCGAGAGTCTCGGGGCAGATGCACGCCGGTACGAGGTCAGCTCCGGGGTTCAGTACTTGATCAAAGGCGTGGGCTTGCGGGGGGCGGAACCCAGCTCCATCGATGTCGGCAATGCGGGAACGCTGCTGCGATTGCTGCCGGGATGGCTGGCAGGGCAGGTAGGGAAGGAGTGGACCTTGGATGGGGACGAGTCGATCCGCCGCCGCCCAGTCGACCGCGTTGCCGGCCCGCTCCGGAGGATGGGGGCTGACCTTTCAGCACGCGAGGATCGCCTGCCGCCTCTGGAGATCAAGGGAGCCCCCCTGCAGGGCATCACCTACGAGATGCCGATCGCAAGCGCCCAGGTCAAGTCTTGCCTGCTCTTCGCCGGTCTACTGGCGGAGGGGGAGACCCGCGTGGTCGAGCCGCAGCCGAGCCGTGACCACACGGAGCGGATGCTCGCCGCCGCCGGCGCCGACGTCCGTCGCGACGGCGGCACGATCGTGATCCGGCCCGCGGAGAGCCTGGAACCGCAGTCGGTTGACATACCCGCCGATATCTCCTCGGCCGCCTTCTTCCTCACTGCTGCTGTTCTCGTCCCGGGCAGTGAAATCGAACTGGAACGGGTTAACACCAACCCGACGCGCACCGGTTTGCTGACCATCCTCGAGCGGATGGGCGCCGCTATCCAGCCTGAGAACGAAGCGGAGGTCGGCGGCGAGCCGATCGCTCTGCTCCGCGTCCGCTCCGCCCCCCTCCAGGCGACCGAGGTCGGCGGCGCCGAGATCCCGCTCGCGATCGACGAGCTGCCGCTGGTCGCCCTCGCCGCCTGCTTCGCCGAGGGGACGACGGTGATCCGTGACGCGGAGGAGCTGCGGCGGAAGGAGTCGGACCGGATCGAGACCGTGACCGCGGCGCTGCGGGCGCTTGGCGGGCGCGTCGAACCGACGGCTGATGGGATGGCGATCGAGGGGACCGGCGGACTGCGGGGCGGCACGATCGAGTCCCACGGCGACCACCGGATCGCGATGCTCGGCGCCGTCGCCGGCCTCGCCTCGAAGGAGGGCGTCGAGGTCGTCGGCATGGACGCCGCCGCCGTCAGCTACCCAGGCTTCGAGCGCGACCTCGCCTCCCTCACCCGCCGCTGAAACATCGTTTCCACCCTTTTGGTTCCTATAGCAACCACGATCGTGGAAACGACGGTCAATACGCTGCCGCCATGGTGATCGCGATCGACGGGCCCGCCGGGGCCGGCAAGTCCACGGTCGCGCGCGCGGTCGCGGGGGAGATCGGGTTCACCTACCTCGACTCGGGGGCGATGTACCGCTGCGTGGCGTTGGCGGCGCTGGAGCGGGGGGAGTCACTGGACGACGGCGAAGGGCTCGGGGTGCTGGCCGAGGGCTTGGATATCGGCTTCGACGGACCCCAGGTCCTGCTGGGCACCCGCGACGTCAGCGAGGAAATCCGCACCCCCGCCGTCAGCTCCGCCGCCTCCCGCGTCTCCGTCCACCCGCGCGTCCGCGCCGCGATGGTCGACCGCCAGCGGCAGCTGATCGCCGCCGGCCGCTACGTCGCCGAGGGGCGGGACATCGGCACCGTCGTAAGCCCCGACTCGCCGCTGAAGGTCTTCCTCACCGCCTCCGACGAGGAGCGGGCGCGGCGGCGTGCGGCGGAGACCGGCGAGGACGTCGAGGCGGTGCGGGAGGCGCAGCGACTGCGCGACGCCCGCGACACCGAGCGTGAGCACGGGGCGCTGCGCCCCGCCGACGACGCCGTCGAGCTCGACACGACGGGACTCAGCCTCGATGAGGTCGCCGGCCGCATCGTCGCCCTTGTCAGCGAAAGGGGTCTCGCGTGAGCGTCCCCACCGTCGCCATCGTCGGCTTTCCCAACGTCGGCAAGAGCACCCTCGTCAACCGGCTGGTCGGCGGCAGCGAGGCGGTGACCTCGCCTGAGCCGGGCGTCACCCGCGACCGCAAGCGACTTGCCACCGAGTGGAACGGGGTCGCCTTCGAGCTGGTCGACACCGGCGGCATCGACCTCGGCGACGAGGCGGAGCTGGCACGCGACGTGCAGGCGCAGGCGCGGGTGGCGATCGCCGAAGCCGACGCGATCCTGCTCGTCGTCGACGGCCGCGCCGGTCTCCGCGCCGGCGACACCGAGCTGGCGAAGACGCTGCGCGGCGGCGACGTCCCGGTCCTGGTCGTCGTCAACAAGTCCGACCGCGCCGACGACTTCGGGATCACCGCCGAGTTTCACGCGCTCGGGCTCGGCGAGCCGCTGGCGGTCTCCGCCACCCACGGCCTCGGCACCGGCGATCTGCTCGACGCGACCGTCGCCGCACTCGGCGAGCGCGAACCGCAGGAGAAGGACGACGAGGCGACCCGGGTCGCCGTGATCGGCCGGCCGAACGTCGGCAAGTCCTCCCTCGTCAACGCCTTCCTCGGCTCCGACCGGGTGATCGTCTCCGACCTCGCCGGCACCACCCGCGACGCGATCGACACCCGGCTCGAGGTCGACGGCCGCCCGGTCGTCCTCGTCGACACCGCCGGGCTGCGGCGCCGCTCCAAGGTCGCCGGCACCGTCGACTACTACGCGCAGCTGCGCTCGGAACGGGCGGTCGAGCGGGCCGACGTCGCGATCGTCGTCTGCGACGCCTCCGAGGGGGTCACCGCCGAGGACCTGCGGGTCGCCGAGATGGCGATGAAGGCCGGCTGCGCCAGCCTCCTCTGCCTCAACAAGTGGGACATCACCGAGACCGACATCGACGACGCGCGGGCGCGGGTCGAGCGGAAGCTGCGGCTGCGCCCGGCCGTGATCACGGTCTCCGCGACGCGCGGGCGCAACGTCGGCGCCCTGCTGCCGCGGGCGCTGCGCCTCGCCGACCGGGCCGCCGAGCGGATCCCGACCCCGGAGCTGAACCGCTTCGTCAGCGACGTCGTCGCCAAGCACCCGCCGCCGTCCCGGCGCGGCAAGCGCCTGCGCCTCTACTACGCCGCCCAGGTGGGGGAGAGCCCGCCGCGGATCGCGATCCAGGTCAACGACCGCCGCCTGATCGTCCGCGACTGGGCCTACCACCTGGAGAACCGGATGCGCGAGACGTACGAGCTGGAGGGGGTCCCGCTGGTGATCGATTTCGTCCCCGCCTCGGGGCGCAGGCGCTACGGAGACTGACCCCGGACGCCAGTCGAAGTTCCTCTAGGATTCCCGCCATGCCTACTTCCAAGCCGCTCGCCGAGGGCGAGTACCTCTTCACGTCGGAGTCAGTCACCGAGGGCCATCCGGACAAGGTCGCGGACCAGATCTCCGACGGCGTCCTCGACGCGATCATGCGCGAGGACCCGGGCGGCCGCGTCGCCTGCGAGACCCTCGTCAACACCGGCATGGCGGTGGTCTCCGGCGAGATCTCGACCAGCGTCCACCTCAACATCCCGGACATCGTCCGCGACACGGTGCGCGACATCGGCTACCAGGGCGGCGGCTACGGCTACGACTGCGACCACATCTCGGTGATCGTCTCGATCGACGAGCAGTCCCCGGACATCGCCCAGGGCGTCGACCAGGCCTACGAGACCAAAGTCGACCCCTCCGATGACGACGAGCTCGACGTCGCCGGGGCAGGCGACCAGGGGATGATGTTCGGCTACGCCTCAGACGAGACCGAGGCGCTGATGCCGATGCCGATCCACCTCGCCCACCGGCTGGCCGAACGGCTGGCGGCGGTGCGCAAGGACGGCAGCCTCGGCTACCTCGGCCCGGACGGCAAGACCCAGGTCAGCGTCCGCTACGCCGACGGCCGTCCGGTCGCCGTCGAAAAGCTTCTGATCTCCACCCAGCACGACGAGGGCGTCGACTCGCAGAGCCGGATCAAGCCGGAGCTGTGGGAGAGCGTCGTCCTCCCGGTGCTCAATGAGGAGGTGCCCGGGCGCTTCGACGAGTCCGAGCTGCTGGGCGAGTTCCTCGTCAACCCGACCGGCAAGTTCGTGATCGGCGGCCCGGTCGGCGACGCCGGCCTCACCGGCCGCAAGATCATCGTCGACACCTACGGCGGCATGGCCCGCCACGGCGGCGGCGCCTTCTCGGGCAAGGACCCGTCCAAGGTCGACCGCTCCGCCGCCTACGCCGCCCGCCACGTGGCGAAGAACGTCGTCGCCGCGGGGCTCGCGCAGCGCTGCGAGGTCCAGGTCGCCTACGCGATCGGCGTCGCCCACCCGGTCTCCCTGATGGTCGAGACCTTCGGCACCGGCAAGCTCTCCGACGGGAAGATCTCCCAGCTGGTCGAGGCCGAGTTCGACATGCGCCCCGGCGCCTTCCGCGAGTACCTCGACCTCCACCGCCCGATCTTCCAGAAGACCGCCGCTTACGGACACTTCGGCCGCGACGACGCCGACTTCACCTGGGAGCAGACCGACCGCGCCGACGCTCTCCGGCAGGCCGCCGGCGCCGAAGCCGCCCCGGCGTAACCCGCAAAACGCGGCGAAACAGAACAACCGGCCCGTCGGGTCGGTCGTAAGGGGGGCGAGTTAGGTCGTTTCCACCCTTTTAGTTCCTATGGGAACCAAAAAGGTGGAAACGATGCAGCAGGGGGCGTGGGATCTGGTGCGAAGGCAGCACGGGGTTGTCGCTCGGCGACAGCTGCTCGATCTCGGTTTCACGACGATGGCGATTCGACACCGCCTGAGGACCGGCCGACTCCATCCGGTTCGGACCGGCGTATACGCCGTTGGGCGCCCACAGGTCACCCGAGAAGGGCGCTGGATGGCCGCGGTGCTTGCTTGTGGAGAGGAAGCGATGCTCAGTCACCGCAGCGCCGTCGCCTTGTGGGGCTTTGGCGAGGAGCACCCGGCCTACATCGAGATCAGTGTGCGCCGTCATTGCAAGGTGCGGCGGCCCGGGATACGAGTGCATGACCGAGCAGGCTTGTGGGACCGTGACGCTGGTACTCGCTATGGCATCCCGGTGACTGGGCCCGTTCGCACCTTTCTTGATCTCGCGACGGTCACTGGCCCCAAGACCGTGGAGCGGGCGATCAACGAGGCGGACAAGCTCGACGTCATCGACGCCGACTCACTGCGCGAGGCGCTCGACGATCATCCTGGGCAGCCGGGGATCCGATTGCTCCGTTACGTCCTCGACAAACACACCTTCCGCCTCTCCGACGACGAGCTGGAACGGCTCTTTCGGCCGCTGGCCGCCTCTGCCGGGTTCCCGGTGCCGCTCACCAAACACGTGGTCAACGAATTCGAGGTCGACTTCTACTGGCCCGACCTCGGCCTCGTGGTCGAGACCGACGGCTGGCGCTACCACCGGACTCCGTCGGCGCAAAGCCGTGATGCGCTGCGGTTTCAGACCCACGTAGCGCACGGGCTCACCCCGCTCCGCTTCTCGCACTACCAGGTCAAATACGAACCAGCACATGTCAAGGACGTCCTCATCCGAACGGCCGCGATCCTGCGCGCCCGCCTGCACCCTCACCAAGCAGGTAAGGGTGCAGGTCGGGCGCGCTCCGGAAGCTGGCTGAACAACGACTCCGAGATTCGGGCCCTATAAGGGGACCAAAGTGCGGAGGGGTTAATTGGTTCGACGGGC
>JBIOVP010000037.1:0-6603 GCA_044867815.1 Solirubrobacterales bacterium
ACCGGAGGCCTGGCCCCCTCCCCCGCTCGACGAGTTCGCCGCCGCGATCGACAAGCCACGCCACCTGCACCCGCTTCTGCGCCACCAGAAAGACCTCGCCGGGATCGGCCGCTCCTGGGTCGACGAGCTCCTCTGGGAGGCCCGCCTCTCCCCCTTCAAGAAAGGGTCCGAGCTGAACCCTGAGGAGGTGAAGCGACTCCACGCAGCTCTGCATGTCCTGGGAGATGCAATCGACCACTACGAGGAGACGATCGGCCCTGAGGTGCCCGACAAGGTTCCGATGCCGCTCAAGGTCCATAAGCGCGAGGGAGAACCGTGTCCCCGCTGTGGCACCACCATCGAGGCAGTCTTCTTCTCCGAGCACCAGATGAACTACTGCCCAAAAGAGCAGACGAACGGGCGGGTGCTGAAAGATCGGCGGCTCTCGAAACTCCTGAAGTAGGTGGTCGGGGGACCCTGCGAGCGGTTAGGACAGTTCGAGGAGCATCGAGAAATCCAGGGTGGCGGCAGAGTGGGTTAGCGCCCCGATCGAGATGAACTCGACCCCGGTCTCAGCGATCTCGCGGACGTTGTCGAGGTTGACCCCGCCCGAAGCCTCCAGGGAAACGCCGTCGCCGCCGCCGGCGTTTTCGTCGCGCAGCGCCACCGCTTCGCGCATCTCCTTCCCGCTCATGTTGTCGAGGAGAAGCCGGTCAACTCCCATCCCAATCGCATAAGCGGCCTCGTCCACGTTGGTGACCTCTACCTCGATGGCCTTCTCCGGCTGGGAGGTCCTAACCGCGTGGACGGCCTTGGCGAGTCCCCCGGCGGCGGCAACGTGGTTCTCCTTGATCAGGATCGCGTCGTAGAGGCCCATACGGTGGTTGATGCCGCCGCCGGCCGCAACCGCGGCCTTCTCCAGGTGGCGCAGACCCGGGGTCGTCTTGCGGGTGTCGAGGATCGTGGTCCCGGTGCCGACCACCGCCTCGGCGTAGCGGGCGGTGAGGGTGGCAACGCCGGAGAGGTGGCCGAGGAAGTTGATCGCGGTCCGCTCGGCGGCGAGGAGGGCGCGGGCGCTGCCGCTGGCGACCAGCACCTCCGCGGGCACGTCCTCGCGCCACTGCCCCTCGACGACGAGGTTGTCGACGTCCTCGACCCCGCATCTGCGCATCGCCTCGGCGACGACGGCGAGCCCGTAGACGACGCCCGGTTTTTTCTGCACGATCCGAGCGCGAGCATGGGCGTCCTCGGGCACCGTCGCCTCGGAGGTGATGTCGCCCTCGCCCAGGTCCTCGGCCAGGGCGCGGCCGACCAGCTCCTCGATTTCCTCCGCCAGCTCGATCATCGCGGCAGCCTAGCCGTTCGCCTGTTCCTTTTCCGCGCACAGAGCCAAAAGGAACAGACGATTGGAGGGATCTCACGTTTTGGGCGGCCAGCACGTTTAATCCCCAGAGTGACCGCGCTGCCGCCGTTTCAAACCGTCATGGACGAGCATTCCGCAGCCGTGATGGCGATCTTGCAGGGGGCGGTCGGTCGCGATTCCGCCGACGACTGCTTCCAGGAGACGTTCCTGGCGGCCCTGCGCGCCTACCCGAGGCTCGACGACGCGAGCAACCTGCGCGGCTGGCTGCTGACGATCGCCCACCGCAAGGCGATCGACCACCACCGCGCCCGCGGCCGGGCCCCGGTCCCGGTGGCGGAGGTGCGGGAGGTCGCGGTCGAGGACGGCGTCCCCGAGCGCGATCCCGGCCTCTGGGCCGCGGTCGGAGCGCTTCCGCCGAAACAACGGGCGGCGGTGGCGCTGCGCTACGGCAGCGACCTCCCGCACAGCGAGATCGCCGCGGCGCTGGGTTGCTCGCCGGAGGCGGCACGCCGCAGCCTCCACGAGGGGCTGAAACGACTGCGAAAGGAGCTGGCATGAGCACCGCAACCGAGAAATCGATCGAGCTGGCCATCGATGGAGTCAGGGCACGCGCAGCCGCCGAGGACCTGCTCGACCTCGCCTACACGACCGCCGACTCCCCCTTCGGCCCGCTGCTGCTGGCGAAGACCGAGCGCGGCCTGGTCCGGGTCGGGCTGCCGAACCAGGACGCCGACGAGCTCCTCGTCGACCTTGCCGAGCGGGTCTCGCCGCGGGTGCTGGAGGCGCCGCAGGAGCTGGACGAGGTCCGCCGCGAGCTCGACCTCTACTTCGAGGGCAAGCTCGACCGCTTCGACCTGCCGCTCGACTGGCGCCTCAGCGGCGGCTTCCGCCAGCGCGTCCTGCGGGCGATCGACCGCATCCCCTACGGCCAGACCCGCACCTACACGGAGATGGCACGCAAGGCCGGCAACGAGCGCGCCGTCCGCGCCGCCGGCACCGCCTGCGGCAGCAACCCGATCCCCCTCGTCGTCCCCTGCCACCGCGTCCTCCGCACCGGCGGTGCCCTCGGCGGCTACGGCGGCGGCCTGCCGATGAAGGAAGGCCTGCTGGAGCTGGAGGGGGTCCTGGACGGAAGGCGGAAGCCCTAAGGCGGACGCGTGAGCACCTCGTCGAGCCAAGCGCTCGCTTCGCGCAGGTGCGCCGGGTCGATCTGGTGACCGAGGTCGGACTCACGGTAGGTCAGGTCGAGCCCGCCTGCGCTGATCAGCTCCCGCGCCCGTTCGGCGAACTCGATCCCGATCACCGGGTCGCGGCGGCCGTGACTGATGAAGACGCGGGTGTCGGTGCGGCCGGCCAGCGCCGGCTCCCACCCCTCGACGGTGGGGACGAAGCCGCTGAAGGCGAGGATGCCGGCGACCGCCGGCCGGTCAGCCCCCAGCCCCATCGCGTAGCTCATCACCGCTCCCATCGAGAAGCCACCCAGCACGGTCCGGCCGGGGCCGATCCCGGTCTCCTTCCAGAGCCCGTCGTGCAGCTCGGCCAGCGCTGCCCGCGCCGCCTCGAAGCTCTCCCGGTCGGGGTAGCCGACGCGCGGTACCAGGTACCAGTGGTAGCCCGGCGAACCCGGTAGCTGCAGCGGCGCCCGCGGCGTCACCACCCGCAGCCGCCGCTGCGGGTCGAGCAGGTCGGCGAGCCCGATCAGGTCGCGCTCGCTGGTGCCGCGGCCGTGATGCAGGGCCAGCAGCCCCTCTGGATCTCCGCTCGCCTCCCGGTCCAGGTGGAAGAGCGGCGCCATCTAGTTCGCCGAGGCGGCAGCGGTCTTGTTCAGGTAGTCGCGGATGAACTCGTCGATATCGCCGTCGAGCACCCGCTGCACGTCGCCGACCTCGTGCTCGGTGCGGTGGTCCTTGACCATCGTGTAGGGGTGCATCACGTAGCTGCGGATCTGCGAGCCCCAGGCGACGTCTTTGACCTCGCCGCGCTGCTTGGCCAGCTCTTCGGAGCGTTTGCGCTCCTCCAGCTCGATCAGCTTCGAGCGCAGCAGCTGCATCGCCACCGCCTTGTTCTGGGTCTGCGAGCGCTCGTTCTGGCACTGGACGACGACGCCGGTGGGAACGTGGGTGATCCGGACCGCCGAGTCGGTCTTGTTGACGTGCTGGCCGCCGGCGCCGGAAGCGCGGTAGGTGTCGATCCGCAGGTCCCCCTCGTCGATCTCAACCTCGACGCTGTCCTCGACCACCGGGCCGACGTCGACCTGGGCGAAGCTGGTGTGGCGGCGGGCCGAGGAGTCGAAGGGGGAGATCCGGACCAGGCGGTGGACGCCGCGATCGGCGGCGAAGAGGCCGTATGCGTTCTCGCCGCGGGCGATGAAGGTGGCGGACTTGAGCCCGGCCTCCTCCCCCGGTGAGGCCTCGACCATCTCGACCGCGAAGCCGCGCCGTTCAGCCCAGCGCAGGTACATCCGCAGCAGGATCTCGGCCCAGTCCTGGGAGTCGGTGCCGCCGGCCCCGGCGTGGACGGTGACGACGGCATCGCCGGCGTCGTACTCGCCGGAGAAGAGGCGCGCCTCCTCCAGCTCGGCGAGCCGTCGCTCGACCGAGGAGAGCTGCGCGTCCAGCTCGGTTGCCATCTCCTCGTCTTCGGCGGCCATCTCGGCGAGATCGCCGAGGTCGGCGACGTCCCCCTCCAGCCCGCGGAACATCTCCAGCCGCTTCTGCGCGCTGGCGTGCGCGGCTGAGGTCTTCGCCGCGGTCTCCTGGTCGTCCCAGAAGCCCGGCTGCCCCATCTCCTCCTCCAGGCGCGCGGCTTCGGCCTCCAGCGCAGCGGGGTCAAAGGTAGTCCGAGAGCAGGGACAACTGCTCCCGGACGGCGGCCAGGCGAGGCGCGACGGGCTGCTGCGCGGTATCGGCCATGCGGCAAGACTACTTGGCGAGGAAGCGATGCTCGCGCAGCGCCTGATCGCGGCTGTCGTAGGGGCGCCAGCTGAGGATCTTGTGGTCGCGCAGCTCGAAAGCCCAGGCCATGACGTCGATGCCGGCGACGCTCTTGTCCTCTTCCCAGTGCCAGCGCCGCAGAATCAGGGCCACCGCCCGGCCGCCGCCGCCCTCGGTTCCGTCCTCGTAGAGCTCCTCGAGCTCGATCGTCTGCTGGACTCCGCCCGGCGCCCGCGTCGCCCACACCCGAGCCGCCTCGATCCCCTTCCGCAACCCCCGGCTGGCGTGCAATTCCACCTCGGGATCGAGCACCGCCACAAACGCATCGAGATCGCGCTCGTTGAACGCCCTGATGAACTCGCGGACGGGATCAGTCATGCGCCGCTAGGCGCCATGGCACTTCTTGAACTTTTTCCCACTGCCACACCAGCACGGGTCGTTGCGGCCGATGTTCTCCTTGTCGCTTTTGACGACGGTCTCGACGACCTCGCCGTTGTCGGGGCCGGCCGCCCCCGCGGCGGCGACATCAGCGGCGCCGGCGCCGCTGGCGGCCGCGACCTCGGCCAGGGCCGAAGGCTGGTTCTCGGAGGTGCCGCCGGAGTAGGCGAGGTTCGCCGTGCTCCCTTCGCCGTTGCCGGCGGCGACGGCTTCCTGCCCCGGCTGGACTTCGACTTCGGCCCGGAAGACCAGTTTCGAGAACTCGTCCCAGATCGAGTGCAGCAGCTCTTCGAACATCGAGTAGCCCTCGTTTTTGTAGGCGACGAGGGGGTCGATCTGGGCGAAGCCGCGGAGGTGGATGCCTTCGCGCAGGTAGTCCATGTCGAAGAGGTGTTCGCGCCAGCGGTTGTCGATCACCTGCAGCAGGATCGAGCGCTCCAGGTAGCGCATCAACTCCCCGCCAAGCTGCTCTTCCCGCTCGTCGTAAGCGTTCATCACGTCGTCGTCGAGGGCGTCCTTGAGCTGCTCGCGGTCGACCGTCTCCGGCGCCAGGCCGGCGACCTCGACACCGACCGGCCAGATCTGACGCAGCTGCGTCTCCAGCTCCTCCAGGTCCCACTCCTCGAGGATGTCGCCGGCGGTGTACTCCTCGACGCGGCGCTCGACGACCGCCTCGAGTTCGTCGCGGGCGTTCTCGGAGATGTCGCGCCCTTCAAGGATCTCGCGGCGGTATTTGTAGATCACCCGCCGCTGCTCGTTCATCACGTCGTCGTACTCGAGCACGCGCTTGCGGATCAGGAAGTTCTGCTCCTCGACCTTCTTCTGGGCGTTCTCGACGGTTTTGGTGAGCATTTTCGCTTCCAGCGGCACTTCGCCGCCGTCGTCATCGACCGGCCCGAGTTTGTCGAGGATTTTGTAAATGCGGTCGCCGGCGAAGAGGCGGATGACGTCGTCTTCGGCGGAGAGGAAGAAACGGGACTCGCCCGGATCGCCCTGGCGGCCGGAGCGGCCGCGCAGCTGGTTGTCGATGCGGCGGGACTCGTGGCGCTCGGTGCCGCAGATGAAGAGGCCGCCGAGCTCGCGCACTTCCTCGGCCTCGGCCTTGCAGCGCGGCTCCAGCTCAGCCGTCTTCTCGACCAGCGCCTCCTCGTAGCCCTCGCTCTCGTGGGTAGTCCCCTGCTTTTTCAGCTCGGCGATCGCGAGGTGCTCGGGGTCGCCGCCGAGCTTGATGTCGACGCCGCGGCCCGCCATGTTGGTGGCGATCATCACCGCGCCTTTGCGGCCCGCCTGGGCGATCAGCTCGCCCTCTCGTTCGGCGTGCTCGGGCTTCGCGTTCAGTACCGAGTGCTTGATCCCCTGCCGCTTCAGCGCCTCGGAGATCATCTCCGAGACCTCGACCGAGACGGTTCCGACGAGGACCGGCTGGCCCGCTTCGTGGCGGCTGACAATTTCCTCGATGACGGCTCCCCACTTGCCGTCCTTGGTCTTGAAGATCTGGTCGTTCTGGTCGGCCCGGACCATCGGTTTGTTGGTCGGGATCTCGACCACCGGCATTTTGTAGATCTTCATGAACTCGGTCGCCTCGGTAAGGGCGGTACCGGTCATCCCGGAGAGCTTGTCGTAGAGCCGGAAGTAGTTCTGCAAGGTGATCGTCGCCAGGGTCTGGTTCTCCTCGCGGATCGCCACGCCCTCCTTCGCCTCGACCGCCTGGTGCAGGCCCTCCGACCAGCGCCGGCCCTCGAGGATGCGACCGGTGAACTCGTCGATGATCATCACCTCGCCGTCGATCACGGCGTAGTCGTCGTCCTTCTTGTAGAGCGCCTCGGCCTTCAGCGACTGGACGAGGTGGTTGACGAGGCTGCCGTGCTCGCCGAGGTAGAGGTTGTCGAC
>JBIOVP010000038.1:0-10650 GCA_044867815.1 Solirubrobacterales bacterium
CCTCCCCGAATTTGTGACGGAGGGGGCACCCACATCGCCCCACGCGCTTTAGACGCGTCGAAATCTGCTTTTAGATGTGTCAAAATCGGCGGCCATGGCGCAGAACGCCGAGAAGGGGATAAGTCGCAGGCGCCTTTTGGGAGGCGCGGCGCTGGCAGCGCCCGCCGTCGCCGGCCTCGCCCTCGGCCGAGGGGGCGACAGCGCTGTCGCGGAGACCGCTCCGAGCGGGCACGTCCACGCCGGCCACAGCGAGTTCCCGCACGCCACCTTCGCCGCCGGCCGCCAGGTCGACCACGCCCGCAACGGCTTCCATCCGACCGAGCTGCTGCGGGACTTCGACCACGGCAGCACCCGCCGCCTCGCCAGCGGCCGGGTCCTGCGCGAGTGGGAGATCGTCGCCCAGGACCGCGAGATCGAAGTCGCCCCAGGCGTCCGCTACGAAGCCTGGACCTACAACGGCCGCGTCCCCGGCCCGACGCTGCGCGCCCGCGAGGGCGAGCTGCTGCGGGTCCGCTTCGTCAATGCCTCCGAGCACCCCCACACGATGCACTTCCACGGCATCCACTCGGCCCTGATGGATGGGATGCCGGGGATCGGCGAGAACCGCGGCGGCGGCCAGGTCGAACCGGGGGAGAGCTTCACCTACGAGTTCGACGCCTCGCCCTTCGGCCTCCACCTCTACCACTGCCACGTCGCCCCGCTGGCCGCCCACATCGCCCGCGGCCTCTACGGCGCCTTCGTCATCGACCCCAAGGGGGGGCGCGCGGAAGCCGACGAGATGGTGATGGTGATGAACGGCTTCGACACCGACTTCGACCTCTCCAACGAGGTCTACGCCGTCAACACCGTCGGCTTCCACTACGTCGAAGAGCCGATCGCGGTCCCCCGCGACGAGCCGGTGCGGATCTACCTGGTCAACGTCCTCGAGTACGACCCGCTCAACTCGTTCCACGTCCACGGCAACTTCTTCCACTACTTCCCGACCGGGACCTCGCTGCAGCCGAGCGAGTTCACCGACACGGTGGTCCAGGGACAGGCCCAGCGCGGCATCCTCGAGCTGAAGTTCCCCTACGACGGCGACTACATGTTCCACGCCCACGTCAGCGAGTTCGCCGAGCTCGGCTGGTCCGGGTTCTTCCGGGTCGGCGACCCCTCGCGGCTGACCGCCGCCGCCGCGGCGTCGATGTACTGCGACCTGCCCTGGGGCAAGGGGAGCCCGGCCTGATGGAGGCGAACGCCCGCGCGGAGCGGGACCTTGGCGGCAGTCTGCCGGCCTGGGCGCTCGGGCTCGTCCCGCTGGCGCTGATCGCAGCCGCGATCGCGACCTTCGCGCTGCTCGGCGGACCCGGCCTCGGCGACCGCACCGGCCCTCCGGTCGAAGAGGTCTCGGTCGAGCGGACCGTGCTGCACCCGGGAGAGATCGAGCTGACGCTCCGCAATGACGGACCCGACCCCGTCGAAGTCGCCCAGGTCGCGGTCAACGACGCCTACGCGCCCTTCGCCGCCGAGGGCGGCCGCGAGATCGGCCGCCTCGGCTCGACCACGCTCCGGATCGAGTACCCGTGGATCGAGGGCGAGGCCTACGAGATCTTCGTCCTCACCTCAGCAGGCGGCACGGTCGAAGCCTCGATCCCGGTCGCCGCGGAAACGCCCGAGAACGACGCCGGCTTCTTCGGGCTGATGGCGCTGCTGGGGATCTACGTCGGCGTCATCCCGGTCAGCCTGGGGATGCTCTGGCTGCCGTTCCTGCGGCGGCTCGGTTCCGGCTGGATGGGGGCGCTGATCGCCTTCACCGTCGGGTTGCTCGCCTTCCTGGCGATCGACGCCGGGTTGGAGGGCCTGGAGATCGCCGCCGAGGCGCCGGCCGCCTTCGGCGGTACCGGCCTCGTTTTCGTCGGCGGGCTCGCCGCCTACCTCGCCCTCGCCGGCATCGACAGCTACCTTTCGCAGCGCTCGCGGCAGGCACGTGGGACGGGCGCGGGCACGACCGCCGGCGCCGCCTACCTGGCGCTGCTGGTCGCGATCGGGATCGGCCTCCACAACCTCGGCGAGGGCCTGGCGATCGGCTCGGCCCACGCCAGCGGCGCGCTCGCGCTGGGCGCCTTCCTCGTCGTCGGCTTCGCGATCCACAACACGACCGAGGGGCTGGCGATCGTCGCGCCGTTGCGCGACGGCGCCCGTCCCGGTCTGGGGCGCCTGCTCGCCCTCGGCCTGATCGCCGGCGCCCCGGCGATCCTCGGCGCCTGGATCGGCGCCGCCGCCTTCGACCCGAGCCTGGCGGCGTTCCTCTTCGGGGTCGGGGTGGGGGCGATCGCCCGCGTGATCGTCCAGATCTCTCCCGCGATGCGCGATGGGGGAGGCCGCCTGCTCCACCCGGCCAGCGTGGCCGGCATCCTCGTCGGTATCGCCGCCCTCTACCTCACCGGCCTCCTGGTGGCCGTCTGATGGCTGCCGCCGAGGGGCGCCCGCGCCGCGACTCCGGCACCGAGGCGATCGAGGACTACGCGAAGGCGATCTACGCGATCGCCGCCGAGCGCGAGGGCCTGGTCCTCAACGGCGAGGTCGCGCAGCGGCTCGGCGTCACCCCGGCGACGGCGACCTCGATGCTGAAGCGGCTCGCCGACCTCGGTCTGGTCGAGTACTTCCCCTACAAGGGCGCCAGCCTGACCCCGGCCGGCGAGAAGGTGGCGCTGGAGGTGATCCGCCACCACCGCCTGATCGAGGCCTACCTCTCCGAGGCGCTGGGGATGTCGGACGACCGCGTCCACGAGGAGGCGGAGGTGCTCGAGCACTACATCTCCGAGGAGCTGGAGGAGCTGATCGCCGCCAAGCTCGGCGAACCGCGACACGACCCGCACGGGACGCCGATCCCGGGACCCGACCTGCGGCCGCCGACCTGGGACGCTCGGTGAGCCCGCCGCCGGGGCAGGGGGTGGCCGAGGAGGTCCGCGCCCGCGAAGCCGAGGTCGAGGACGTTCTCCCCGGTGAGGCCGCGGTCGCACGCGCCGCCCGCCACACGCTGGAGGGGCGGCGCCGCGGCATCCGCCGCGTCTGGCCTTTCCTCGGCCCCGCCTTCGTCGCCGCCGTCGCCTACATCGACCCCGGCAACTTCGCCACCAACATCTCCGGCGGCGCCCAGTTCGGCTACCTGCTGCTCTGGGTCGTCCTCTCCGCCAACCTGATCGCGATGCTGGTCCAGACCCAGTCGGCGAAGCTGGGGATCGCGACCGGCAGGAACCTGGCCGAGCTCTGCCGCGAGCGCTTCTCGCGCCGCACCTCGATCGGCCTCTGGTTGCAGGCCGAGCTGGTGGCGATGGCAACCGACATCGCCGAGGTGGTCGGCGCCGCCCTCGGGCTCAACCTCCTCTTCGGGATTCCGCTGTTCCCGGCCGGGATCATCGCCGGCATCGGCGCCTTCGCGATCCTCGCCCTGCAGCGGATGGGCTTCCGCCGGCTGGAGGCCGGGATCACGGTCCTCGTCGGCGTCGTCGTCGCCTCCTTCGTCTTCGAGCTCTTCGACGCCTCGCCCGACGGCGGCGAAGTCGCCAGGCACCTCTTCACCCCCGGCTTCGCCGGCACCGAGAGCATCCTCCTCGCAACCGGGATCATCGGCGCGACGGTGATGCCGCACGTCGTCTACCTGCACTCGGCGCTGACCCAGCGGCGGATCGTCGGCCGCAACGAGGAGGAGAAGAAGCGGATCCTCGGCTTCGAGAAGGTCGACGTCGTCATCGCCCTCTCGCTGGCCGGGCTGGTGAACCTCTCGATGATGATCGTCGCCGCCGCGCTTTTCCACACCAGCGGCCTCACCGACGTCGACTCGATCGAGGGCGCCTACGAAAATCTCCAGACCCTGGTCTCCAACCAGGCGGCGACGGTTTTCGGCATCGCCCTGCTCGCCTCCGGCTTCGCCTCCTCCTCGGTCGGGACGATGGCCGGACAGGTGGTGATGCAGGGCTTCATCCGCCGCCGCATCCCCCTCTTCCTCCGCCGCGCGATCACCCTGGCGCCGGCGCTCCTCGTGCTCGCGATCGGGCTCGACCCGACCGACGCCCTCGTCGGCAGCCAGGTCGTCCTCTCCTTCGGCATCCCCTTCGCCCTGGTGCCGCTGCTCCTGATCGCCGCTGACAAGAAGGTGATGGGCGATCTGGCGAACCCAAGGTGGCTCAGCTCCCTAGCAGGAGTCTTGGCGGCCCTGATAATCGCCCTCAACGCGTTCCTGCTCTTCGACCTCGCGTTCGGGTAGGGCCGGGGATGCCCCCTGACGAGCCCTCCCCAAATTTGCGAGGAAGGGGGCATCCCCGGCCCTCCACTACGCTGTCGTCGATGGCCCTGGCCGCCGACTTCCAGCGCATCCTCGAGACCCTGCCGCCCGACTGGAGCGACCTCGAGGTCGACGTCCGGATCGAGGACGAATCACACTACGTCGACACCGCGGTGGCGATGAGCCAGGTCAACGCGCAGGTCTACCAGCACCCCCGCGAGGGCTGGCAGTGGCGGCTGCTCGTCGCCCAGAGCTTCGGCCACGCCGCCGCGCCCGAGACCGTCCTCGGCGTGCTCGCGAACCTCGATGCCGCCGGCACCGCCGGCGAGCTGCGGGTCGCCGAGGTGCGCGAGGGACGCTCCGAGTTCGTGCAGATGTGGGGCCGGCCGGAGAGCGTGCGCGAAGAGTTCCGCCAGCGCCGGTCCTTGTAAGTGGCGCGCGTCCTCAGTATCGCCACCGACCTGATGCTGGGCAGCAAGGTCAGCGAGACCCTGACCGCGGCCGGCCACGAGGTCGTCTCCTCGCCCTCGCTCGAGGAGATCAGCTGGGACGGCGTCGACCTGATCGTCGCCGACCTCGACGTCGAGAACCCGGAGGCCCTGGTCGGGCTGGGGATGCCGGTGCTCGGCTACTACTCCCACGTCGACGTCGCGACCAGGGAAGCGGCCGGGGCCGCCGGGGTGGACCTGGCGGTGCCGCGCTCGCGGATGACGCGGGAACTACCCGCCCTGGTCGAACGCCTGCTCGACGTCTAGCGGCTTTTCCAGCAGGCCGTGCTGGAGGTCCCAGTCGGCCCATTCCTGGAGGACCTTCGGGTCGAAGGACTCGGGGCGGAGGATCGGCAGCAGGACCCGCAATTGGGCCTGCTGTTCGGCGCGATCGAGCTCGGGGTTGGCGGCGAGCAGGGCCTGGAGGGCCGAGTCGGGATCCTGCTCGGCGAAGTCATATCCGCGTTCCGTCGCGGCGACCACCTCCTCGACCAGGTCGGGATCGTCTTCCAGGATCTGCCGTGAGGTGGTGAGGATCAGCTCGGGATAGGGGGGAGCACCGAATTCGTCGACCCTGAAGGTGCGGATCGGCACGCCCTGGGACTTCAGCGCCACTCCCTCGGCGTTCCAGAAGCCGGTCGCCGCGTCGACCCTGCCGGCGGCCAGCGAGGAGACCGCGGTGAACCCGATCGTCACCTCGTCGACCTTCGCCGGGTCGCCGCCGTCGCCTTCGACCTCGGAGGCGACCACCGCTTCGTCGGAGGGGAGGCCGGTGACGCCGACCCGGTGGCCCTCCATCTGGCGCGGGCGGCGGACCGGGCCGTCGGCGCGGGCGAGGACCGCGGCGAGCGGGCGCTGGACCAGCGGGGCGACGCCGACCAGGTCGATCCCGCGCTCGCGGGCGATCCCGAGGTCGTGGATGTCGAGGATCGCGAACTCGACCCTGCCGGCGCCGAGCAGCTTCGGGGCGTCGGTCGATTCGCCCGGCGCCTGCACGCTGAGGTCGACGTCCTCGTCCCCGTAATAGCCGCGGGAGAGGGCCGCGTAGATGCCGCTGTGGACGGCGTTGGGGACGAAATCGAGCACGAGCGTCGCGCCTTTCGGCGCGCCCGGTTCTGCACCGTCCTCCCCACACCCGGCGACGCCGGCGAGTGCGAGGACGGTCGCCAGCAGCGCGACAGTCCGTCTCATGCGGTCGGGAAACCTATTTCATCCAGCGAATATGAGTAGACTGCCGCCGCTTACCTGATCACGGGAATCTAGGAGGAAATGGTGCAGGAGAGAGGTCTAGCCGCATATCTAGCTGAGCTGATCGGCACGTTGCTGCTGGTCTTCTTCATCACGAGTGTCGTCGTCCTGTTCGTCTCGACCGGTGGTCAGGCGCAGTTCGGTTCCGACTTCGCCGTCATCGGCCTCGTCCACGCCTTCCTGCTCTTCGGTCTGATCGTCATGTTCGGCGTCGTTTCCGGAGGGCACTTCAACCCGGTGGTGACGCTGGCGGCGATCGTGATCCGCCGGATCCGGCCGCTGGACGGGGTCATCTACATGCTGGCCCAGCTAATCGGCGCCGTCGCCGGTGCCGAGCTGACCAGGCTCCTGCTGAAGGACGAGGGGCTCGCCACCAATTACGGCGCCCTCGAAGTCAGCGGCCTGCTCGCCGGCAACTTCGCCGGCATGATCGTCGAGCTGATCGGCACCTTCGTCCTCGTCCTGGTGATCCTCACCGCCGTCTACTCGGAGAAGAGCTTCAAGGAGTGGGCGCCGCTGGCGATCGGCACCACCCTGGGGTTCCTGGTCATGGTCATCGGCCCGCTCGACGGCGCCGGCTTCAACCCGGCCCGCTGGTTCGGCCCGGCCCTGGTGGGCAGCACCTGGGGCGACGTCTGGCCTTACCTCGTCGGCCCGATCGTCGGTGCGCTCGCCGCGGCCGGCGTCTACCGCTTCGTCCTCGAGCCGGGTGGCCTGCCGCCGACCGAACCGCCGGAGCACGTGCGGCCGCCGGTCCCGAAACGGGCGACGCCGACCAGCGACAAACCGGCCTCCTAGAGCCGGAGCAGCTTCCGAAAGCGCCGCCCTCGGGCGGCGCTTTTTCTTTGCCCTGGGCCGTTGCAGTAGCTTGGGCGCGTGCGCCGGGTCACCTTCTCCCGCAACTTCACGCTGTCGCTGAGCCGGACCTGCCAGTGCTACTGCAAGTACTGCGCCTTTGCGACCCACCGGGCGCACGTCCACGCGCCTGAGGAGGTCGAACGGCAGCTCGACGAGGCGGTGAAACGGAACGCCAAGGAGTTGCTGGTCCTGACGGGCGAGCGCCCTGAGGTTAACCCGGTCGTCGCCGGACGGCTGAAGGCCTGGGGGCACGAGGACTTCACCGGCTACGTGGTGTGGGCCTGCGAACGGGCGCTGGAGCGCGGGATGCTCCCGCACACCAACATCGGAGTGCTGGACAAGCGGGACCTGACGCGGCTGCGGGAGGTCACCGCTTCGCAGGGGCTGATGCTGGAGAGCACCTCGGAGCGACTGATGGACACCGTCCACGCCGGCTCGCCGACCAAGCACCCCGCCGCCCGGCTGGCGACGATCGAAGCAGCGGGCGAGCTGAAGATCCCCTTCACGTCCGGGATCCTCGTCGGCATCGGTGAGACCGAGCAGGAGCGTGTCGAATCTCTTGAAGCCCTCGCGACCAGTCACGCTCGCCACGGTCACCTGCAGGAGGTGATCATCCAGAACTTCGTGCCGCATCCTCGGTACTACGGGGCGGAGGTGGCGGAGATTGCTGATGAGGCTTCGCGAGAGCGTTGGGGGGACGGCGCGGGTGCCCCCTCCAGACACATCTCGCTAGGGCTCGATGTTGAGCGTCTGGAGGAGGTACCCCCGCCGTCCTGGGCAAACCCGGTCTCGATCGAGGAGATCAAGCGGTTGATCTCCGAGTGCAAGCGTCTGATGCCGGATGTCGGGGTGCAGGTGCCGCCGAACCTGTCCGAGTTCTGGCCGGAGTTGGTTGAGGCGGGCGCTACGGATCTGGGTGGACTCAGTGCGAACGGGGACCACATTTCCCCGGAGGAGCCGTTTCCGTCGCCGCATCAGGTGCGGAAGGAGCTGGCGCCTCGCGGGTATGCGCTCACCGAGAGGCTCTGCGTTTACCCGCAGTACATGGACCCGGAGTGGATGGAGCAGGGGGTCCTCGACGTGATCAAGCTGAAGTACTGGTCGTTCATTCCGCGGAAGGGGTCTGGTCGCCGCAGTGAAGAGGTCATCGCTCCCGACTTGGCTCCGAAGGCGATCGAGAAGGGGCGCGAGGGGCTTGAGCTCACCGAGGACGAGTTGACGGCCTTGTTTGCCGAGACCCGGCCCGAGGTGATCGAGGAGATTCGGGTGGCGGCGGATGAGCTGCGGGCGGAGCTGGCGGGGGACACGGTCACCTTTGTCGTCAACCGGAACATCAACTTCACGAACGTCTGTGTCGTCGGCTGCGCCTTCTGCGGGTTTGGGCAGGGGAAGCGGTCGCCGGATGCTTATAAAGTCTCGGAGGGGGACTTTGCGGTGCGGGTGGAAGAGGCTGTTGCCTTCGGCGCTACCGAGCTCTGTATGCAGGGGGGGATCCATCCGGACCTGACGCTGGAGGAGTACGGGCGGTGGTTGCGGTTGGCGAAGGAGGTGGCGCCGCGGCTGCACCTGCACGCCTACTCGCCGATGGAGATCAATTGGGCCTGCGAGCGCTCCGGTAAGTCGCCGCGGAAGGTGTTCGAGTACCTGGTCGGGTGCGGGCTGGGGTCGACGCCTGGGACCGCGGCGGAGGTGCTCGACGACGGGGTGCGGCAGCGGATCTCGCCGAACAAGCTGCCGGCCGACCGCTGGGTCGAGATCATCGAGGCGGCGCACGGGGCCGGGCTGCGCTCGACCTCGACGGTGATGTTCGGCCACATCGAGGAGCCGCGCGAGCTGGCCCGTCACATGCGGGTCGTCCGCGCGCTGCAGGAGCGGACCGGCGGCATCACCGAGTTCGTCCCGCTCAGCTTCATCCCCTTCAACACGATGCTGGGGCGGACGCACGGGATCGAGGAGATCTCGATGCGGGAGAACCTCAAGCACACCGCCGCCTTCCGGCTGGCGCTGGGGCGGACGATCCCGAACCTGCAGGCGAGCTGGGTGAAGATGGGGCTGGAGGGGGCGACCGAGGCACTGCGCTGGGGGGTCAACGACCTCGGCGGGACGCTGATGGAGGAGAACATCTCCCGCATGGCCGGGTCGCAGCACGGGGTTCGGCTGGAGCCCGAGCAGCTGATCGCCGCCGCGCGGGCGGCCGGGCGCGAACCGGCGCAGCGGACGACGCTGTACGAGATCATCGAGACCTATGCGGGCGATGGTCCTCGAGCAGCAGCGGCAGCCGCTCCGGCCGGCTGAGCTGCCCGAGCCCAAGCCAGGTTCTGGTCAGGTCCAGCTCGAGGTGCGCGCCTGCGGCGTCTGCCGTACCGACCTCCACATCCTCGACGGGGATCTGACCGAGCCGAAGTTGCCGCTGGTGATGGGTCACCAGATCGTCGGCGTCGTGCGCGAGGCGGGGGAGGGGGCGGAGCGGTTCGCCCCCGGCGACCGGGTCGGCGTCCCCTGGCTCGGCTGGACCTGTGGTGGGTGCCGCTACTGCCGCAGCGGCCGCGAGAACCTCTGCGACCGGGCCAGGTTCACCGGCTACGACCTCGACGGCGGCTACGCCGAGGCGGCCGTCGCCGACGAGCGCTTCTGCTTCCCGATCCCGGAGGACTATCCGGACCTGCAGGCGGCGCCGCTGCTCTGCGCCGGGTTGATCGGCTACCGGGCGCTGCGGCTGGTCGGCGAGGCGGAGCGGATCGGGTTCTACGGCTTCGGTGCCGCCGCCCACATCCTCTGCCAGGTCGCCGTCCACGAGGGACGGCGGGTCTTCGCCTTTACCCGCGATGGCGATGAGGAAACGCAGGCCTTCGCGCGTCAGCTCGGGGCGGAGTGGGCGGGCGGCTCGGAGGAGGCGCCGCCGGAGGAGCTCGACGGCGCGATTGTCTTCGCCCCGGTCGGGGCGCTGATGACGGCGGCGCTGCGGGTCAGCGCCAAGGGCGCGCGGATCATCAGCGCCGGCATCCACATGAGCGACATCCCCTCCTTCCCCTACGCGGAGCTGTGGGGGGAGCGGGCGCTGGGCTCGGTCGCCAACCTGACCCGGCGCGACGGCGAGGAGTTCATCGCCCTGGCGCCGCAGGTGCCGGTTGAGACCGAGATCGAGGTCTACCCGCTGGAGGCGGCCAACGAGGCGCTCGAGGACCTCCGCGCCGGCCGCTTCCGCGGCGCCGCGGTTCTCAATCTGGCCGGATTGGGTAGCTGAACGGCATCTGAATCCGAGCCAGGAGGGATGCCGTGAGTGACGAGATCCGCAACAAGGACGACGCCAAGGGTCGTGTCAAGGAGGCCGCCGGGAGCCTCGCCGGCGACGACGAGCTGAAGCGCGAAGGCAAGGTCGACAAGGCCTCCGGCGCCGTCAAGGACGGTCTCGACAAGGCGGCCGACAAGGCGAAGAACGCCCTGGGGAAAGACCGGGACGACTAGCGGAACAGGTCCTCGCCGGGGGGGCGGCGGAGGGCGGCGGCACCGGGGCCGTCCTCCGTCAATACATACCGCTCCAAGCCGCGGACGACGACAACAGGGACGCCGGAGTCCTTGACGCGGACGAGGTCGGCGGCGGCCGCGATCTCATCGGCGATCGCGACCGCGGTCGCGCTCAGCTCGCGGCCGTGGGCGTCGCGGCGCCCGCGCCAGTCGTCCATCGGCGTGAGCCCCGCGCAGCCGATCGCGACCTCGGCTTGGCCGAGGCGCCAGGGGCGGCCGAAACTGTCTGAGATGAGGACGGCGGGTGGGAGGGGCCGGGGGGGGGGG
>JBIOVP010000039.1:0-5290 GCA_044867815.1 Solirubrobacterales bacterium
GTGGCGGCGCTCTACGGGCCGCTGCACGGCGGCGCCAACGAGGCGGTGCTGCGGATGCTGCGGCGGATCGAGTCGCCGGAGAACATCCCCGAGTTCCTCGAGCGGGTGAAGCAGCGCGAGGAGAAACTGATGGGCTTCGGCCACCGCGTCTACAAGAACTACGACCCGCGGGCGCGGATCATCCAGCAGTACATCGAGCCGGTCTTCGAGGCGACCGAGGCGAGCCCGCTGGTCGACATCGCTCGGGAGCTGGAGAAGCGCGCCCTCGACGACGAGTACTTCACCGAGCGCAAGCTCTATCCCAACGTCGACTTCTACTCGGGGATCATCTACGAGGCGATGGGGATCCCGACCGACATGTTCACGGTCATCTTCGCCATCCCCCGCACCGCCGGCTGGGTCGCCCAATGGATGGAGATGCAGGAAGACCCGGAGAAGAAAATCGCCCGCCCGCGGCAGATCTACACCGGCGAGCGGGAGCTGGAGTACGTGCCGATCGAGCGGCGGGAGGGGCCGGAGAAAATCGTCGGGCCGCCTGCTCGCAGGCCGAAACGGCCTCGGCGCGGGGCCTGACTCCGCGTCTGGCTTAGTAGGTGGGGGAGGACCAGGTCCCCCCTCTCCCAAAGACCGTCGCGCAGCTGGGGCGGGGTGCTGGGTGCCGATGTGGTCTCAGGAGCCTTTGTGAGAGGGGGGACCTGGTCCTCCTGTCATTGCTTAGGCTGCGGGGGTGGCTCGTTCGCGGTGGAAGTTGACGGTTCGGCATGGGTCGGATGTCGATCATCAGTCCTATGGGGAGCTGGGGGAGGCTGTGGCCGCGATGAGGGAGCGGGCGTTGGCTATTCGGGCTGAGGGGCCGGTTAGGGCGGTGCAGTCGTTGCGGGACTATGGGCCGGGGGACCAGGTGCATGCGCGGCTGCAGCTGAGCAGCGGCAGGCTGCTGCGGAAGTCGGTGGCGGGGGTTGACGTGCGGGGGGATGGGACGTTCGTGCCGTTCCGGGGCGGGGTGGTGCGGGAGGAGCTCGACCCGAGTGGCCACGACACGCCGTTCGACCTCGTGCGGGAGACTCTGGAACCGGAGCGACGATGAACAAAGCGGAGACCGACATACCCAAGGGCAGCTATGCCGCCGGCGAGAGGGTGAAGCTGCCGACCGGCGCCGAACCGCCGTTCACCGTCTTCATCAACGGGATCGAGCAGAGCCCGGACAGCTACCGGATCGAGGGGGGCGAGATCGTCTTCGATCGGCCGGTCGTCAAGGAGAAGGTCGGGACCGGTCGCTGGCTGGCGATGTACCTCGGCCTCTTCGGCACCTATCGCAAGAACGAGACGATCGACCTCCAGTTCACCCGCAACGGCAAGATCGAGCTGCGCTCCGACCTGCCCGTCATCCCCTATGCCGAGGGCGAGGCCCCGTGAACATCGGCTTCCTCCTCCTCTGCGACCACAGCGAGGCCGTCAACGGCAAGCTCTACCTGACCGGCGGCGGCTGGAACGTCCTCCGCCTCCCCGAGCTGCCCCACGAGTGGTCCTTCTCGATCGGCCTCGGCATCGACGTCGCCTGGCACGAGACCAACACGCCCCACGAGCTCGTCGTCACCGTCCAGGACCCCGATGGAGCCGAGCTCGGCGAGGGCCTCACCGCCAACTTCGAGACCGGCCGCCCCCCCGGCCTCCCCGAAGGCCAGGAGCAGCGCCTCGTCATGTCGATCGCCGCCACCGCCGCCTTCACCACCGCCGGCCCCCACGCCGCCGTCGTCCAGGTCAACGGCGAGGAGCTCGGCCGGGCGAGGTTCTACCTGATGGAGGCCGGGCCCGAAGGGGTCGAGCTGGCTTAGCGATTCCGAGATTTGGTTGCCCTATAGGGGCCCAGGGTTCGGAGTCGTCAATTGAACACGTAGAGCAGCAGGAAGGCGATCACGGCGAACGCCGCGCCGGCGGCCTGGATGCCGCGGTCGCCGGCGATGATGCCGGACATCGAGCGGTCGTCGTTGCGGTCGTAGATCAGGTAGAGGTAGCGGAAGATGCCGTAGACCGCGGGCGGGATGGTGAGCATCATCTGGCTGCCGATCAGGGGCGAGTTGACGGTGTAGATCGCGTAGCTGAGCACGGTGCCGGTGGTGACGAGGGAGACCATCTGGTCGAGGAAGGGCAGCGAGTAGTGCTCGAGCACGGGCCGGGTCGAGGTGCCCTCGTGCAGCTCTGAGACCGCCTCCTGGCGGCGCTTGGTGAAACCGAGGAAGGCGGCGAGCATGCCGGTGCAGAGCAGCAGCCATTCGGAGGCGTGGGCGTCGACGGCGCTGGCACCGGCGGCGACGCGGAGGATGAAGAGACCCGCCAGCGTCATCACGTCGATGATCACGATCTGCTTGAGGCCGAGGCTGTAGGCGGTCTGGGCGACGCCGTAACCGACCACCATCAACCCGACTTCCCAGTTGACCGCGCCGAAGGCGAGGGCGACGGCGAGGAGGGCGAGGACGGGGGCGATCGTCATCGCCGCCCGCTCCGAGAGCTCCCCCGCCGCGATCGGGCGGAAGCGCTTCTTCGGGTGCCTGCGGTCGAGCTCGACGTCGATCAGGTCGTTGAGGACGTAGCCGGCGCTGGAGACCATGCAGAAGGCAACGAAGGTGATCAGCGCCTCGACGACCGCGTGCGACTGGTTGAACTTGCCGGAGAAGAGGAGCCCGGCGAAGACGAAGACGTTTTTGATCCACTCCTTCGGCCGCCCGGTCTTGATCGCCGCCCGCAGCGGCGAGCGCCGCCGCACGATTTCGCCGGTTTCGGGCTCGCGCGAGTTCTCTGGCTCAGCCGGCACGGTGGGCTGTTCGGAGGTGATCGTTTCCATTGGGGGAAGGCGGCAGAGCCGCCGAGATCGGCCGCCCAACCGGAAATGCGAGTCGCGACAGGGTACCGCTGGGCGAGGTCAAGTCTCGCCCTCTTCCTCCTTCTGGGCCGCTTCCAGCGATTCGACATCATCGCGATCGCGGAGACGGTTGCTTGCTCGCTTCATGTCCAGCAGGTGCTCCAAGGAGCAGACGCGAACCTCGAGGCCGACGATGTCGATGCTCGTGGCTCGTTCCTCCAGCTCGGAATAGCCAGGAACCTGCGGCAGGCCCTGCAGAACGTCGACCTCCCCCAGCTTCGTCCGGACGAGGGTCCGGTCGCCGGTTCTCAGGAAGGTGCTGATGGCATCGGCGGCGAGCAAGCGGCCGCCTACGTCAACCTTCCCTTCCAGCTCGCGAAGCAGAGAATCGAGCTTCGCGAGATTCTCCGGTTCCGGATCCGGAACCACATCGATGTCCTTGGTGCCCCTCATGTACCCCCAGGCGTTGACCGCCAGGCCCCCCACCAGCACGAAACTGATTTCGGCGCCAACGAGCCGTTCCAGCAGCTCTTGTAAACGCAGCGGAGCCTGCGTCAACGGCGCCTGGCGCTTCCCGTGAAAGTAGAGAGAAATTCACTCAGGGCGAGACCTTCAGCAAGGTTCTCGGCAAGGGAGCGGCGGCCGTCTTCACGCAGTTGTCGTCGACGCCCCCTCTCGTTCGCACGCCAGGGATCGTCTTGCTGCGGTTTCGGCTTGGATTGCTGGGATGCCACGTGCAAAGAGTAGTCAGGGATCGACGAGCACGCCGGGGTTCAGCATTCCCGCCGGGTCGAGCTCGGTCTTGGCGGCGCGGAGGGCGGCGGCGAAGGGGGCCGGGCGCTGCTGGTCGTACCAGGGGCGGTGGTCGCGGCCGACGGCGTGGTGGTGGGTGATCGTGCCGCCGGCGTCGATCAGCGCCTCGGAGACGGCGGTCTTGATCTCGTCCCACTGCTCGACCTCGCCACCGCGGACCGCGGGCGCGAGAACGGTGAAGTAGGGAGCGGCGCCGTCGGGGTAGACGTGGGTGAGGCGGCAGCTGACCCGCGGCGAGCCGGGACCGTCGGCGGGGATGCCGCAGGCCTCCGCCGTCGCCCGCCGCGCCGTCTCCATCACCGTCGCCTGGAACTCCTCGAAGCGGTCCCAGGTGATCGCCGTCTCGAAGGTCTCCGAGAGCACCCCGCAGGCGACGAAGGTGTCCCGCAGGTACGGCGCCAGCAGAAACGCCCCCCGCCACTGCCCCACCGCATCGCCACCCTCACCGCCGACGGGACGATTTCCCTCCATATGGGGGTATTTTCGTCCCGTCGGCGGGGAGATGGTGCTGGTCTCGCCGGGGGTGCCGGCGTGGTCGCGGGCGATCTCGAGCGCTCGGTCCATCGGGGCGTCCACGGGGTGGTCGGCGGACTCGAAGCCGAGGATCAGGAGGTGGGCGCTGCCGTCGCCGGCGCCGGTCAGCTCGGCCTCGGCGGCGTCCAGCAGGCGGCAGTTGGCGGGGTGGAGACCGGACTGGGCGATCGCGCGCACGGCTTCGGCCGCCTGCTTGAACTCGCCGAACGCAACGCTGACCGACGACTTGAACTCCGGCCGTGGCCGCACCCGCACCCAGGCATCGGCGATCACGCCGAGAATCCCCTCCGAGCCGATCAACAGGCGGTCGGGGGACGGACCCGCACCCGAGCCCGGCAGCCGCCGGCTCTCCCAGGTCCCCCGCGGGGTGATCGCCCGCACCGACTCGACCAGGTCGTCGATATGGGTCTCCAGCGTCGCGAAGTGGCCCCCGGCCCGAGTGGCGATCCAACCGCCCAGGGTCGAGTACTCGAATGACTGCGGGAAGTGCCGCAGCGTCAGCCCGTGCTCCCGCAACTGGTCCTCCAGCCCCGGCCCGGTCGCCCCGGCCTGGATCCGCGCCGCCAGCGAGGTCGGATCGATCTCCAGCACCCGGTCCAACCGCCGCAGATCGAGCGATACCACCGCCCGCTCCCCCACCCGCGGCTCAACCCCGCCGCAGACGCTCGTCCCACCACCGAACGGAACCACCGCCGCCCCCTCGGCCTCGGCCCATCCCAGCACCGCCTCGATCTCCGACTCGTCCCTTGGGAACGCAACGAGGTCCGGCGGATTCTCGAACTCCCCATAGAACCCCCGCACCACATCCCGATAGGCCTTCCCCAGCGCATGCGAAACCCGCTCATAGCGCCCATCCGAGAAGAGGTCTCCAAACCCACTCGGCTTCTCCAACCGCGCCTTCCGAAGCTCCACCTCCTCCAGAGGCACCGGCTTCTCCACCTCACCCCCGAACCCGAAGCGAGTCCTTATCCCTTCACCAGCCTCCCTCAGCTGCGTCGCCGTAGGCGCCTGGTCCTCATACCCCCAACCCCAATGCTTGAGCCGCCGTTCCATTACCAACGCCTGAGAAGGAGGGCGGGGACC
>JBIOVP010000040.1:0-2257 GCA_044867815.1 Solirubrobacterales bacterium
GACATCCGCTGCCCGATCGCGACGTAGATGCAGATCAGGTCCTTGTCCTTGTTGTTGATGATCGTGTCGATCGCGATCGCGGTCTTGCCGGTCTGGCGGTCGCCGATGATCAGCTCTCGCTGGCCGCGGCCGATCGGGATCATCCCGTCGATCGACATCAGCCCGGTCTGGACGGGTTCCTCGACCGGCTGGCGCTGGACGACGCCGGGGGCTTTGAACTCGGCCGGGCGGGTCTCGGTGGTGGCGATCTCGCCGCGATCATCGAGCGGGCGGCCGAGCGGGTCGACCATGCGGCCGAGCAGCGCCTCGCCGACCGGGATCTCCAGCAGCTTGCCGGTCCGTTTGACCGTGTCGCCCTCGACGATCTCGTCCCAGGCGCCGAACAGCACGGCGCCGACGTTGTCGGACTCGAGGTTCAGCGCCAGGCCGGTCACCCCGTGCGGCAGCTCGAGCATCTCCAGCGCCATGCAGTTGTCGAGCCCGTGGATGCGGGCGATGCCGTCGGCGACGGACAGGACCGTGCCGACCTCGGTGAGGTCGGCGGAACCGGTCTCCAGTCCCTCGATCCGCTCTCGCAGAATGCTTGCGATCTCGTCGGGCTTGATCTCCATCTGGTGCTCTCTGCCTCCTTACGCCGCGGTGGCGACGCTCTTTCGAAGTTTCTCCAGGCGACTGCGGATGCTCGCGTCCAGGACCATGTTGCCGACCCGCAGCACGATGCCGCCGAGGATCCGGCCGTCGACCGTGCTCGAGAGGTCGACCTTCTCCCCGGTCTGGCGTTCGACCTCCTGGCCGATTTTTTCGACGACGGCCGGGTCCAGCTCGACGGCGCTGGTGACGGTGACGTCGATACGGCGGTTCTCTTGTTTCCAGAGCTCCTCGAACTCGCGGCGGATGCGGAAGATCTCCGTCATCCGCTGCTTGTCGACGAGCAGCTCGAGGAAATTGATCAGCTCGGGTTCGGCGCCGGTGATCGCCCGCTCGATCCCCTCCTGCTTCTCCGTCGAGGAGAGATACGGGCTGAAGAAAAAGACCTGCAGCTCGTGGCTGCGGTCGACGGCATCGCTGAACTCGCCCAGCTGTTGCTGTAGCGCGTCCAGCTTGCCTTTCTCGCGGCCCACCTCGAAGAGGGCCTCGGCGTATACGCGAGCTGCGTCGGCCATCGCTAGCTCTTCTCCGCTCCCGAAAGGCTCGAGAAGTCGACCTCGCCGAGCGCCTCCTCGACGAGGCGTTTCTGGTCCTCTCCGGTGAGCGATTTGCGGGTCACGCGCTCGGTGGCGAGCACGGTCAGGTCGGCGACCTCCTGGCGGATCTGGTCGAGTGAGCGCCGCGTCTCGGCTTCAATGTCGCGTTTGGCGGCGGCGACCAGCTCCTCCCGTTTCTCTTTGCCGGCCGCGGCGGCCTCGGCTTCGGCGGTCTCGGCCGATTTGCGGGCACGGACCATGATGTCGTCGGCCTGCTCGCGTGCCTCGGCGAGGCGGGCGCGGTACTCGGCCAGCAGCTCGTCCGATTCCTTGCGCTGCCGTTCGGCGGCGTCGATCGACTCGGCGATCGTCTTCGCGCGTTTGTCGAGCGCTTCCTGAATTTTCGGGAAGGCGACCTTGCTCAACACCCACATCGTGATCAGGAACAGGACCAGGGTCCAGATCATCAGGCCCAGGCCCGGGCTGACCAGGAAGCTGCCGCCGCTTTCCTCGCCGTGCTCGGCCGCCTCGGCGGCGAGCGGAACTATGTAGCCGAGGAGCTCCATCAACCTAGGCGAGGAAGAAGGCGATAAGACCGAAGATGAAGGTGTAGAAGGCGACCGCCTCGGTCAGCGCGAAGCCGAGCCAGCGGATGCTTTCCAGGTCGCTTTTCATCTCCGGCTGGCGGGCGACCGACTCGATCTCCTTACCGAAGATGAAGCCCACGCCGATGCCGGCGCCAATCGAACCGAGCCCGGCGCCGACGCCGAGGGCGATCGCTTTGCCGGCGCTTTCGACGGCTTCGCTGGAGACCTCGGCAAGAGGTAGAACGGTGGGATCCATCGAGTGTTGCTCCTTTTCTAGTGAGAGGCGGAGGTCGCTCCGCCGATGTAGATAGCGCTAAGCGTTGAGAAGATGAATGCCTGCAGGGTCGCCACCAGCCCGACCTCGAAGATGAAGAAGGCGAAGGCGAGCGGGAAGGTCAGCGCCCCGAGGGCGGCGATCCCCAGCAGCACCGCCAGCCCGCCGCCCATGAAGAGCAGCAGCAGGTGGCCGGCGAGGATGTTGGCGAA
>JBIOVP010000041.1:0-38013 GCA_044867815.1 Solirubrobacterales bacterium
CCGCCGATCGAGAAGGTGTGCTCGGTGTTGGTCGGCAGCGGCAGGAAGCCGAGCATGTTCGAGAACCAGATCCAGAAGAAGAGGGCGCCGATGAAGGGAAACCACTTGCGGGCGAGCTCGCCGTGGAGGCTGCCGCCGGTGATCGTGTTTTTGGTCAGGTCGTAGGCGACCTCGACCGCGGTCTGCACCCGGTTCGGCTTTTCCACCATCCGTTTGGCGATCCAGGTCATCGTCAGGATCGTCAGGGCGCTGGCGAGGAAGAGGTAAAGGACCGCCTTGTTGATGCTGAAGTCGATCCCGGCGAGGTGGATCGAGACCCACGGTTCGAGTTTGAACTCGTTCTGCGGCTTGAAGGCTTCGTTCTTGCCGTCGCTGCCGAAGACCAGCAGCAGCAGGATCGCCGCGGCGAGGTAGATGCCGAGGATGATGAAGGCTTTGGATTTGGCGCTGAGCCCGCTCTTCTCGGGGTCGCCGCCGGAAGCGGCGCCGCCCGGCGCCTGGATCGTCGCCGACTCCATGACTAGGCCCCCTGGCCCTCGGGCTGGTCGTCGAACAGGTGCACGAGGCCCTGCGCGGCGAAGGAGATCGTGAACAGCGCCAGGAGGAGGATCGCGGCGGCGAGGCCGGACTCCCGTTCGGCGATCCCGACCAGCAGCACGGCGGTCGCCATCAGCCAGACGCGGCCGAGGGTGCTGCCGGCAACCATGCCCATCGCCTTCTGCCGGTTGCCCGCGGCAAGCTCCTGCCTCATCCGGCGCTGGGCGAGCACCTGGATCCCTCGCTGCGTCAACCAGACGGCGGCGGCCACCGCGTACCCGAGCAGCGGGAAGTCGCCGAGCAGAAAAACGGCGAGTGCGACGAGCAGCGCGAGTAGATCGACGTACTTGGGAGGAGACATAACAAGGAAATACGCCCGGCTCGGGGCAGAGCGGGCGCATAGGTGACTATATAGAAAAGGCCCCCGGAATGGCTCTGCGAAGCCACTTCGTGAGGGTTGCCACTACCGCGGCGGGGTCGGTTCGACCGCTTCGAACTCGCCGGTCTCGGGATCGACGGCGGGGAAGGAGCCGGTTTCGAGCTCCTGCTCGACCGCGACGTTGACCTCCTGCAGGTCGGGCTCGGGAGCGCCCGCGGTGCGGCGCAGGGTGACGAGCTGGCGGAGGCGGGTCTGGCGCAGCTTGAGGATCTCCAGCACCTCGACCAGGTAGACGCTCGCGGCCAGGGCGAGGACGCCGAAGAGGGCGATCACCGTCGTCCAGAGCGGGTCGAAGTTGCCGTGGTCGTCGCTGTAGGGGACGAAGCGGAGGGCGAGCGCCAGCAGCGCCATGACGGCGGTCCAGCCGTAGAGGTAGAGCAGGGTGCGGCGCTGGGAGAAGCCGATGTCGGCCATCCGGTGGTGGAAGTGCCAGCGATCGGCTTTGTAGATCGGTTTCCCGTATTTGAGCCGCTTGGCGACGACGAAGCCGGTGTCGAGGATCGGGACGGCGAGGATGATCAGCGGCAGGAACAACGCGATCACCGCGTTCGTCTTCAGCGCCCCCTGCACCGCCACCGCGCCGAGCAGGTAGCCGAGCAGGTTGGAGCCGGTGTCGCCCATAAAGGTGCTGGCCGGTGGGAAGCCCCAGCGCAGGTAGCCGAGGGCGGCGCCGGCGACCAGGGCGGCGAGGACGCCGGCGGCGGTGCGGTCGAGCGAGAGGGCGATCGTCGCCAGCGTCACCCCGGAGATGACGGCGACGCCGGCGGCGAGGCCGTCGACGCCGTCGATCAGGTTGATCACGTTGATCACGGCGACGATCGCGACCACGGTGCCGACGTCCCCGAGGTGGACCACCCCTCCCCCGGGCAGGGTGAGGAGGTCGACGGTGCCGGGGGTGAGGCGGCCGAAGAAGGGAAAGGTGAAGTTGTCGACGGTGACCCCGGCGGCGACGGGGATGATGACGGCCGCGGTCTGTCCCAGCAGCTTCACCGCGGCGGGGAGGTCGAAGACGTCATCGAGGATGCCGACCAGGGCGATCGCGACGGCGCCGATCAGGATCGCGTGGCTTTCGCCGTCGTTGGGAAGCCAGATCAGGCCGGCGACGAGGACGCCGCCGAGGATCCCGAGGCCGCCGAGCTTCGGCGTCGGGGCGAGGTGGAGCTTGCGCTCGCTCGGGTAGTCGATCGCGCCGACCCGCACCGCCAGCCGCTTGGTCAGCGGCACCAGCAGCAGCGCGAGCAGGCCGGCGACCAGGAAGGCGAGGAGGGCGTCGGCGTCAGTTGGCATAGCGGTCGAACCAGAGGGTAAGCGCCATCAGCCCCCAGATCTGGCGGCTGAGGTCTTCCTGACCGGAGATGTGCCGGTCGAGGATCGGGGTCACGGCGGCGCTGTCCAGCAGTCCCTGGCGCTCAATCGACCCCGGCGCCAGCACCTCGCGGGCAAACGGCTCCAGCGGCCCCCGCAGCCAGGCGGCGAGCGGGATCGAGAACCCCTGCTTGCGGCCGTGGACGACCTCGTCCGGCAGCAGCGGCGCCAGCGCCCGGCGCAGCAGCCGCTTCTTCTGGAAACCGCGGACCTTCATCCGCCGCGGCAGCGCGAAGGCGAGCTCGGCGACCTTCTGATCGAGGAAGGGGACGCGGAGCTCCAGCGAATGGGCCATGCTGAGGCGGTCGGTCTTGACCAGGAGGTCGTCGACGAGGTAGATGCCGAGATCGAGGTCCTGCATCCGCGCCAGCGGCTCGGCCCCGGCGGACTCGGCGTAGCGCTCGCGGTAGAGGTCGAGCGGGTCCCAGGCGGAGGCCTTGGCGCCGGCGAGCCCAGCGCGCGCCCGCGGGTCGAAGATCTCCTTCCAGCCGTGGTGGCGCTCCAGCGGCGGCAGCGCGGCGGCGCGGGCGAAGCGCTTGGCTTTGTAGTCGAACCCGACGCGGTCGTGGCGGCTCGGCAGCGCCTCTGCCAGCGGCCGCGCCAGCGGGGCGAGGCGGCCAACCCGGCGGGCGAGGAGGTCGGCGACGTAGGTGTAGTAGCCGCCGAAGAGCTCGTCGCCGCCCTCGCCGGACATCGCCGTCTTCACGTGCCCGGCGGCGAGCTGGGAGACGAGGTAGGTGGGCAGGGCCGAGGAGTCGCCGAAGGGCTCGTCGAAGGCCTCGACCAGACGCGGCAACAACTCGACCGCGTCGGGACGGACGACCAGCTCGTGGTGATCGGTGCGGTAGCGCTCGGCGACCAGCCGAGCGCGGGAGAGCTCGTCGAAGCCGGCCTCCTCGAACCCGATCGAGAAGGTGCGCACGGGCTCCTCCGCCTGGGCGCTGGCGAGCGCGGCCAGCGCCCCCGAGTCGACCCCGCCGGAGAGGAGGACGCCGACCGGAACGTCGGCGACGAGGTGGGCGCGGACGCTGTCGTCGAGGACCTCGCGCAGCTCGGCGGCCAGCTCGTCCTCGGAGCCGCGGCGCGGCTCGCCGCCCGGCACCGCGCCGACCCGGGCGAAGCGCCGCAACGCCAGCTCCCCTCCCTCCCACCTCAGCAGGTGTCCCGGGGGCAGCTTGCGCGCCTCGGCGAAGATCGTCAGCGGCGCCGGGATCGAGTTGAACGCGAGGTAGGCGGAGACCGCTTTCGGGTCGATCTCGCGAGAGAAGCCCGGTTGCTCGAGCATTGACTTCAGCTCCGAGGCGAAGGAGAGGCTGCCGCCGACGTGGCGGTAGTAGAGCGGCTTGATCCCGAACCGGTCCCGGGCCAGCAGCAGGCGCCGCCGGCGCTTGTCCCAGAGAGCGATCGCGAACATCCCCCGCAGCCGCTCGAGAAACCCCTCCCCCCACTCCTCGTAGCCGTGGACGAGGACCTCGGTGTCGCAGTCGGTGGCGAAGCGGTGCCTCCGCCCCTCCAGCTCCCGCTTCAGCTCGCGGTAGTTGTAGATCTCCCCGTTCTGGACGACGACGGCCGACCCGTCCTCGTTCCCGATCGGCTGGTGCCCGTGGGCGAGGTCGATGATCGAGAGCCGCCGCGCCGCCAGCGCCACCGGCCCCTCGTGGAAGAGCCCGTCGTCGTCAGGCCCACGATGGACGAGCCGCCCGCTCATCCGCGCCACCGCCCCGAGGTCCGGCGCCCCGTCTCGCTCAGCGGCGACGACGCCGCAGATACCGCACATGCGCGGCAGTCTCGCAGCCGTCGCGGGCGGGGCGCTTTTGTTGCCTATAAGGCCACAAAAAGGCGACCGAGGCAGCCGGGAGGGGCGAGGTACCCGTCTACCTTCGCTGGGCTATTCGCCTGGTGCGGAGCAGGCCGTCCGAGTTCGGCAGTGGTGCGAATAGCTAACGCCGCTCGTACGACGGGTACCTCGCCCCTCACCCGGGCCGCACTGCGATTCACCAGGTCGGATCTGGGAATTCCACATAACCCTGCCGCCGATCTACGTCAGATACTCGACAACTATGGCTTTCGCTTTCCTCTACGAGATCGTGGATTGGATCGGCGGGGTGGCGGGGTGGGCTTTCGAAAACCTCGGCGCTCCCATCCTGACGGGTGCTGTCGCTGGTTTCGTCGTGCCGCTCGCGTTTCGATGGGAGAGCACGCCGGGGGAGGTGCGACAGAACAACCGCGAAGCGATGGATCTGAACGAAGACTTCCGCCGCTTCATGAGCGATTTGAGCCGCCAGGTTCAGGGAGCCTTTCGTCGCCTCGAATCGGAGAAACGGGTTTTCGAGATCAAAGCGAACCTCCAAGACGAGGAGCCCTCAATGCATGATCGCCTCCAGCATGTCGCAGACAAGCTCCGCTGGGAACGCGAAGCCAAGGAGGTCATGAACGACGCCCTATGGCGCTACAGAGACGAGGTGCTTCGGAAGCGGGGCAGATTTCTGGCGCTGGTTGAAAGCGAGAGCGCCCGTCACGAACGGCGCAGACGGTCGAGGGGGTTCTATCCAGTCCTCGCCATAAGTGAGGAGGCGCGGCAGGCGCTTGCCTCATGGCGAAGTCGATCCAACCCCTTTTCGGAGACTAAGGAGAGCGACGATCTTCTCCTGGCCGACTTTGATCCGACCGCGACCGAGTTCGACCTGCTCCCGCTTGAGACCGCTGAGGGTCTTACCTGGGATGCCGCGAAGCAGGCTATTCACGCTGCAGATCGGTAGAGGTGGGCCAGCAGAGGGAGATGGAAACCCCATGTCCGGGCCGTCTTAGCTTTAGTCCTAGAACCTCGTCAGCGGGTTCAGATTTCAAGCCCCCCATGGGGAGTTAGGGCACCTCCCAATCGACCGAGGTAACTCCTTCAACGCATCCGACTCTCGCCCCACCAAGGTGTGGTCAATCTCGGAAACGTGAAGAGATTGAAGCTCAGGAAGTCGGCTGCCCGCGGCCGAGCACCTTGGCGACGGTCGCGAGCAGGACCTGGAAGTAGAGGGGGACCGAGCGGTCGGCGATGTACTCCATGTCGTGGGCGAGCTTGTCGGCCCAGGTCTCCTCGCGGGTGATGCGGGTCTGGGCGAAGCCGGTGACGCCGGGGCGGACGACCAGGCGCTGCCAGTACTGGGGGATCTCGCGGCAGAGCTCGGCGTAGAAGGTGGGGCGGATCGGGCGCGGGCCGACGATCGACATGTCGCCGCGGAGGACGTTCCAGAGCTGCGGCACCTCGTCGAGGTGCGTCTTTCGCAGGGCGCCGCCGATCCGGGTCCGCTCTTCCTCGGTCCGCCGCGTCAACTCCTCGCCGTAGTAGGGGCCGAGCCGGGTTTCCGCGTCCGGCTTCAGGGTGCGGAACTTGTACATCCAGAAGAGGTGGCCGGCCTTGCCGACGCGAGCCCCGCGGTAGAGGACGGGGCGGCCGGAGTCGAGCGCGATCGCCAGTGCGATCAGCCCCAGCAGCGGCGAGAGGACGAGCAGGATCGAGGCGGAGATGAGGACGTCGAGCGCCCGCAGGACCGGGTCGATCGGCCGCGGGTCGCCCTCCGCCGCGGGCGCGACGAGTTCTTCGAGGCCGGGCTCGGCCTCGGGCAGCTCGCTCAGGAAGGCGTTACGGGATGGGTCTCTTCGCGCAATGGTTGGGCTCCGACGGTACCGAGGATGGTCTCGACCAGCAGGGCGGGGTCGCGCCGTGTCGGGGTCGACTCGGCGGTTCGCTTCTGCAGCTCGACGGCGCGCGGGTCGGTCAGCGGGCGCAGGCGGCCGGAGCGGATCAGCGCTTCGTCGACGCCGCCGAGGCGGCCGCCGTAGGTGGTGTAGACGGGGGTACCGAGGGCGGCGGCCTCGCGGTTCATCGTGCCGCCGGCGGAGAGGACGAGGTCGGCGAGGGCGACCAGGCTCTGGGCCTCGACCGCGCCCGGGGGGACGATCACCGAGGGCAGCTTCAGGCCGGTGATGAACTCGCGCTGGGCCCCGGTGCGGGGCAGGACCACCGCGTGGACCCCCTCGTCGCGGCCGAGGCGATCGAGCACCCGGGGGAAGAGAGGATTGGACTTGCGGTGGTAAAGGGAGACGTCGGGCGGGGGGCGGACGATGACGACGACGCGCTCCTCGTCGACTCCAAGTCGCCGCAGCGCCTTGGAGTCGGGCTCGAAGTCGTAGAGGTAGTACTCCTCCTTCAGCCCGGGATACGGGAAGTACTTCTCCTCGGTGACGCCGAAGCGGCGCAGGCGGTCGAGCGGAACGCTGTCCGGGAACATCACCCGCTTGGCGAGACGGCAGCCGATCCGGTGCTGGGTGACCGCGAACTCGTAGTCGTGCATGTTGGCCTCGGGGATGCCGAGCGTCTTCGCCGCGATCGCGAGGTCGTTGGAGCCGTGGGCCAGCGCCAGGTCGAAGCCGCGACCGCGGCCGAAGCGCAGCATCCCGGCGCTGCGGGAGGCGAGGCTCGCCGCCTTGCGCAAGCGCGAGGCGCCGCCGTGGCGGCCGATCGGGGTGTGGTCGAGGCCGTGGAGCGTCAGCAGCTGCTGGGTCTGGGCGTAGTCGCGCGAGGTGATCTCGACCTCGTGCCCTTCGCCGCGCAGCCGCTCGATGATCGGGCGCAGCACCAGCACGTGCGCAGGCGCGCTCATGTCAACCCAGATTCTCAACGGCACCCGCAACCTCGGTTTTCGGCGCCGTCAGGCGGGAGCAAGTTCGGCGTAGAGCGGGAAGCGGTCCATCAGGGCGCCGGTGCGGGCACGCAGGTCCTCCTTCGAGGACTCGAAGTCTGGGCCGAGGGCGGCGACGATCATCTCGGCGATCTCGCTCAGCTCCTCCTCGCCCATGCCCCGCGTGGTCAGCGCCGGGGTGCCGATCCGCAGGCCCGAGGGGTTCATCGGCGGCCGCGGGTCGAAGGGGATCGCGTTGCGGTTGACGGTGATCCCGACCTCGTCCAGGCGATCCTCTCCGGTCTGACCGTCGAGGCCGGTCGGGGTGAGGTCGACGAGAACGAGGTGAACGTCGGTGCCGCCGGTGAGCACCGGCAGCCCGCCGGCTTCGAGGCCGGCGGCGAGCGCCCGCGCGTTGGCGATCGTCTGCCGCTGGCGCTGCTTGAACTGCTCGCTGGCGGCGATCTGCAGCGCCACCGCCTTGGCGGCAACGGTGTGCATCAGCGGCCCGCCCTGCTGGCCGGGGAAGATCGCCTTGTCGATTGCTTTCGCGTGCTCCTCGCGGCAGAGGATCATGCCGCTGCGGGGGCCGCAGAGGGTCTTGTGGATCGTCGACGTGACGACGTCGGCGTACTCGACGGGATTGGGGTGCTCACCGGCGGCGACGAGCCCGGCGAAGTGGGCCATGTCGACCATCAGCTTCGCCCCGACCGAGTCGGCGATCCGGCGGAAGGCGGCGAAGTCGAGCTGGCGCGGGTAGGCGGACCAGCCGGTGACGATCAGCGCCGGCTGGTGCTCCTGGGCGAGGCGCTCGACCTCATCCATGTCGACGAGGAAGTCCTCGCGACCGACGTGGTAGGGAACCGGGTTGTAGAGCTTGCCGCTGACGTTGATTTTCATCCCGTGGCTGAGATGGCCGCCATGGTCGAGGGCGAGGCCGAGGAAGGTGTCGCCCGGCTCCAGCAGTGCCATGTAGGCCGCGTTGTTGGCCTGGGCGCCGGCGTGGGCCTGGACGTTCGCGTGCTCGGCGCCGAAGAGGCTCCTGGCGCGCTCGATCGCCAGTTCCTCGGCGACGTCGACCTCCTCGCAGCCGCCGTAGTAGCGGCGGCCGGGATAACCCTCGGCGTACTTGTTGGTCAGGACCGAGCCGACCGCTTCCAGCACCGCCTGCGGGACGAAGTTCTCGGAGGCGATCATCTCCAGCGTCCGCTGCTGGCGCCTCAGCTCAGCGTCCAGCACGCCGGCGATCTCGGGATCAACCTCGGCCAGCGGCGCGTTTTGGAAGTTTTCGGGAAGGTCGGTGATGGTCGAGCGACCATAGCAACGGGCATGGATATTCTGGCGCCGGTGAGAGCACGTCTCCTCCTCGCTCCACTGGCGCTTTTGCTGGCGGTGGCGCTTCCCGGGTCGGTCGCGGCCGCGGTCGACAACCCGTGCGAAAGCAGCGAAGCCCGCCTTCTCCTCTGCCCGAACCTGCGGATCGCGCCGCCGAGCGAAATCTACGCCCAGAAGGTCGACGGGCACGTGCTGCTGCGCGCGACCAGCGACGTCCAGAGCCGCGGCAAGGGGCCGATGGAGCTGCACGGCCGCCGCGACGGGCCGCGCTCGATGAAGACGACCCAGTGGGTCTACAGGAAGGACGGCGGCCACCTCACCCTCCCCACCGAAGCGAAGCTGCGCTTCACCTACGTCGGCACCTACTTCGGCGGCTCCTACTGGAAGGTCCACCAGCTGGCGAACTTCGAGCTGCGCCGGGTCGGCTCCGACGGCGAGGTCGGCGAGGTCGTCCGCACCAGCCCCAAGCTCAACTACTGCCTGCGCGACCTCACCCACACCCGCCCCGGCCGCCGCTCGCCGAGCCACTGGGTCTACCCCGGCTGCAATCAGAACCCCTTTCAGGACCGGGTCCGGCTCGGAACCTCGGTCGGCTGGTCGGACATCTACCCCGCCGCCTACCACCAGCAGTGGATCGACGTCCGCGGCCTGCGCGGCTGCTTCGCCTACCGGATGATCGTCGACCCGAAGGAAAACCTCTTCGAGTCGAACGAGAACGACAACTTCTCCCGGCGCCTCGTCCGCCTGCCCTATCCCGGGCACCCCGGCTGTTGACGCCGACGGGACGAAAACGGTCTTATATGGACCGAAATCGGCCCGTCGGCCTCTAACCGAGGCCGACCGAGGCCAACTTGCTGGCAAGGTCGCCGGGCGAGAGGGCGCCGTCGCGGAGGATGCGCCAGCCGCTGTCTTCCTCGATCGCGGTGATGTCGACGACCGTCGAAGGCAGCCCCGGCAGCTCGCCGCCGTCGATCGCCAGGTCGACGCCCTCGCGAATCTCCGCCGGCACATCCTCGAACCGAGCCGGCGCCGGCTCGCCGCTGAGGTTGGCCGAGGTCTGGAAGACCGGCGACATCGTCCCGGCCAGCGGGCCGCCGATCAGCCGGATCCCGAGGCGTTCGGCATCCTCCCGACAGGCGAGCGGGTAGCGCCGCTGCGGGTTGGCGACGACGAGCGTCACCGGTCCCGGCATCAGGGCGCTGACCGCGGCTTTGGTCCGCGGTCCGAGCTGGGAGACCAGCTCCCGGATCGCCAGCGGCGAGAAGTACATGACCGCCGACGGCTTCCCGTCGTCGCGCCCCTTCAGCCGGTGGATCTTCGCGATCGCCCCCGCATCGAGCGGATCGCAGGCGAGCCCGTAGAGGCCGTCGGCAGGAAAGACCGCGACGCCGCCGCCGGAGATGGTGCGTTCGAGCGCCTTTCGCGCCACGTCGGCCTCGCCGCTGCGCAGTCGAATCGTCTCGGTCAGGCCAATTCCCCTGTCCGTCCGACGACGACCCGCTCGATCCCGGCCAGGTCCCGCCGCGCTTCGATCTCCTCGAAACCTGCCTTCCGCATCAGCACCCCAATCGCCTCGGCCTGTCCCTTCCCCACCTCCACTGCAAGTGCTCCGGTCTTTTGTTCCGCATAGCGGTGCCAATGACCGGCGCACTCCGGGATCAGGGCGCGATAGGCGTCGAGGCCGTCGGGGCCTGCCCGCAGCGCCTCGCGGGGCTCCCACCGGGTGACCTCGGGCTGCAGTGAGGGCCAGTCGCGCTCGGCGACATAGGGAAGGTTGGCGAGGACGAGGTCGAACTCCCCGTCGTCGGGGAGGGTGCCCTCGAGGAAGCGGACGCGCTCGGCGAGGCCGTGACGGTCGGCGTTATCACGGGCGACTTCGAGCGCCCCGGAGGAAGTGTCGGTCGCGATGACTCCACACGTCGGCAGCTCGTCGGCGACCGCCAGCGCGATCGCGCCCGAGCCGGTGCCGACGTCGAGCACGCTGGCCGGCTGGAGCTCCAACGCCAGCTCAACCAGCAGCTCGGTCTCCGGCCGCGGGACGAGCACCCGCTGGTCCACCGCCAGCTCCAAATTCCGGAAGTCTTTGCGGCCAAGGATGTAGGCGACCGGCTCGCGCCGCAGCCGCCGCCGCACCATCTCGCCGAACGCCCGCGCCGCCGGCGCCGGAACCTCCATCCCGCCGTCGGCGATCAGCGCAGAGCGCTCGCACCCCATCGCCTCCCCCAGCAGCAGTTCCGCATCCAGCCGCGGCTCGTCAACTCTGGCCGCCCGTAGCGCATCCACGCTGGCGTCCAGCGCCTCGCGCACGCTCGAACCGGTCACCGTTGCCACGACGCTCAGGCGGCCGAGGCAGCCGCCTCCAGCCTCTGTCGCTTCTCCTCCGCAGAGAGCGCATCGGTGAACTCCCCGAGCTGCCCCGCCAGCACCCCCTCGAGGTTGTGCGAGGTGTGCTTGATCCGGTGGTCGGTGACGCGGCCCTGGGGGAAGTTGTAGGTGCGGATCTTCTCCGAGCGCTCGCCGCTGCCGACCTGGGCCTTGCGCTCGGAGGCGAGCTTCGCCTGCTGCTCGGCCAGCTCGCGCTCGTAAAGCCGCGCCCGCAGCACCCGCATCGCCCGCTCCTTGTTCTGCAGCTGGGACTTCTCGTCCTGCATCGAGACGACGACGCCGGTTGGTTCGTGGGTGATCCGCACCGCCGAGTCGGTCGTGTTGACCGACTGGCCGCCGGGGCCGGAGGAGCGGTAGACGTCGATCTGGAGGTCGTTGGGGTCGACGTGGACCTCGACGTCCTCGACCTCGGGCAGGACGGCGACGGTCGCGGTCGAGGTGTGGATCCGACCCTGCGACTCGGTCTCCGGCACCCGCTGCACGCGGTGGGTCCCACCCTCGAACTTGAAGACCGAGTAGGCGCCCTCTCCCTTGACCTCGACGGTGACGTCCTTGAAGCCGCCGACCTCCGACGCGGACTGCGAGAGCACTTCGGTGCTGAAGCCGCGCTCTTCGGCGTAGCGGCTGAACATCTTGAAAAGGTCGCCGGCGAACAGCGCCGCCTCGTCACCGCCGGTCCCGGCGCGGATCTCGACGATCACGTTCTTGGCATCGTTGGGGTCGCGCTCGACCATCGCCAGCCGGATCTCCTCTTCCAGCGCCTCCAGCTGCCCCGGCGCCTCCTCGACCACCTGCCGCATTTCCTCGTCCTCGCCCTCGGCCAACAGCTCCCGCGCCCCCTCGAGGTCATCGCGAAGCGTCCGCCAACGCGCCGCCAGCTCACTCGCCGGCTGCAGCTCCCGGTATTCCCGCCCGACGGCCGCGTAGCGCTCCCGGTCCCCGATCACCTCAGGGTCCGACATCTGCGCCTCGAGCTCCGCGAAGCGCGCCTCGATCTGCTCGACCAGCTGCTCGATCATCGGAAACAACCCTAGACGGCGAAAACCAAGCAGGTCGGGGGACGCAGGGAGTGAGGCGAGGGGAGCGCACTCCAGTGCGTGACCCGAAGACGAACGACCGAGGACCCCGAGATGCGCCGGTTTGCAGCCGTCTAGGCCACAATCTCAATGTGCGGCTTCTTCGCGGCCTCCTCGGGAGTCTCCCGCGCAAGCACCGCATTCAGGGAGGCGATCGCCACCGCCAGCTGCTCTTCGTCGGGCTCGCGCGTGGTCAGGTTCTGCAGCATCAGGCCCGGCCACATCACCGCCCGCACCCAGCGTTTGCGGCGGTGCTTTCCGGCCCACTTGATCACCTCGTAGGAGAGGCCGGCGATCAACGGAATGCCGAGGATGCGCGAGGCCAGCAGCCAGTACCAGGCGGGCAGCCCGATCGGGGCGAAGACGAAGATCGCCAGCACCATCACGATCAGCAGGAAGCTGGTCCCGCAGCGCGGGTGTAGGCGCGAGTAGAGCTTCGCCCGCGCGGGCACCAGCTCGTCTTCGGCCTCGTAACAGGAGATCGTCTTGTGCTCGGCCCCGTGGTACTCGAAGACCCGCCGCAGGTCGGGCATTTTGCTGATTGCGAGGATGTAGCCGATGAAGATCGCGGTCCGCAGGACCCCCTCGACCAGCCAGAAGAGCAGCGAGGAACCGAGCTGGTCCTTGATCAGGCTGGTGAGGCCGACCGGGACGACGAAAAAGAGGCCGACCGCGAGCAGCATCGAGAGGACAATCGTCAGGCCCCAGATCCAGCCGCCGATTTCTTCCTTCTCGCCCTCCTCGTCCTCCTCCAGCTGCGCATTGGCGGAGATCGCCAGCGCCTTGAAGCCGATCTTCAGCGACTCGCCGAGGGCGACGACGCCGCGGATCACAGGCAGGCGCCAGACGCGGTGCCGCTGCGCCCAGGGGACGAGCGGCTCGGACTCGACCTCGATCTGCCCCTCCGGGGTGCGGACCGCGACGGCCCAGACCGAGACGCCGCGCATCATCACGCCCTCGAGCACCGCCTGGCCGCCGACCGGGGCGTCGCGCTTGGCGACCAGCGCCCCGTCGGGCATGCGCACGGGATCCCCTCCATTGCCAGAGGGGGTTTCGTGAGATGCCAGTGCCGAGCCCGACGCGGGGCTCACGGGCTACTTCCCAGCCCTGTGCTTGGCGGCGCGGCGCTGGAAGCGCTCGACTCGGCCGCCGGTGTCGACCAGCTTCTGCTTGCCCGTGTAGAACGGGTGGCACTCCGAGCAGAGCTCTACATGCAGGTCCTCTTTCGTGGAGCGCGTGTAGAACTGGTTGCCGCACGAGCAGTGCACGTTGGTAAGCGTGTAATCGGGGTGGATTCCTGCCTTCATCTCCACCAAGTCTAGAGAACCGTGCAAGCCGTGCCGATACGACCCTGTGCGGAAAGCGATTGGAGCAGTCCTCTTCGGCGGCGCGGCCTTGGTCATCCTCCACGACTGGGTCGGGATCGGCGGCTCCAACCTCGACACCGCGATCAACGGTGTCGCCTACGACGCGGTCGTCGTCTGCGCCGGTCTGGCCTGCCTGACGCGGGCGCTGCGGGGCGGCCCCGAGCGCGCCGCCTGGTTCGCGATCAGCGCCTCGATCCTGGCCTGGGGAGCGGGGGAGATCTGGTGGACCCTCCACATCGAAGGAAACCCCGACGCGCCGTACCCCTCCCCCGCCGACGTCGGCTACCTGGCCTTCTACCCGTTGGCGGTGCTGGGGCTGTACCTGCTGGTGCGGGCCCGCGCCGGCGAGCTCGACCGCCGGCTCTGGATGGACGGGCTGATCGCCGCGCTCGGGACCGGGGCGCTCGGCGCCGCGCTCCTCTTCGAGTTCGTCGCCGACCGCACCAGCGGCAGCACGATCGAAGTCGCGACCACCCTCGCCTACCCCTTCGGCGACGTCGTCCTCGTCTCGCTGATCGTCGGCGTCATCGCCCTCACCCGCTGGCGCCCCGGCCGGACCTGGACGCTGCTGCTCGGCGGGTTGGCGGTGATGGCGGTCGCCGACGTCGCCTTCACCCTGCAGAGCTACGAAGCGACGGTGCCGGGCGGGGACTGGGTCGAACCGATTTACCTGCTCTCCGCCGTCCTCCTCGGGGCCGAGGCCTGGCAGCCGCAGGCGGACCGCATCCTCCCCGACGCCCGATTCGACGGCTGGCGGGAAATGATCGTGCCGGGGATCGTCGCCGGGGCGATGATCGTCCTTGGCGTCCTCCAGTACCTGCACAGCTCAAGCGCCCTGACCACGATCCTCTGGTCGCTGACGATGTTGGCGGTGATCGGGCGCCTGGCTCTGAGCCTGCGCGAGAACACCCGGCTGCTGGAACAGGTCCGCACCGATCCCCTCACCGGCCTCGGCAGCCAGGCACGGCTACGGATGGACCTGGAGCTGCGGGAACGGTCGCCGACCGCGCCATTGACCGTGATCCTGCTCGACCTCAACGGCTTCAAGCGCTACAACGACTCCTTCGGTCATCCGGCCGGCGACAAGATGCTGGCGATGCTGGGTAGGCGCCTGAAGGCGGCGGTCGAGCCGCGCGCCACCGGGTACCGGCTCGGCGGCGACGAGTTCCTGGTTCTGGTGGAGGGCGGCATCGTCGACCTGGGGCTCGACCGGCGCGATGAGCTCGCCGTCAGCGCCGCCGAAGCCCTCACCGCGAAGGGCAGGGGCTTCGACCTCAGTGCCGCCTGGGGAATCGCCTCGGTGCCGGAGGAGGCGGACTCGCCGGCGGAGGCGATGCAGCTTGCCGACGTGCGAATGTACGCGCAGAAGGAGTCGCGGCGACTGGCCTGGTCAGTCGAGCCGCTCGATCGCGAAGCTGTCGAGCAACGTCGTTAGGACTTCGGTCACCTCGGTCCGACTCTGCGGTCGCTCATCCCGGGCCAGCAACATCGCCGCCTCGTCGAGCGCCCCCATCAGCAGGTGGGCCGTGGGCTTCACCGGCAGCTCGCGGATCTCCCCCACCTCGATCGCCGCCGTCAGACTCGCTTCGATCAGCCCGAGGCCGTTGGCGACGCCGATCTCGCGCCAGCGCTCCCAGCCGAGGACGGCGGGGGCATCGTGGAGGGCGATCTGCCGTAGCTCCGGTTCCGCGCACTCGTCGAGGAACGCCTCCACGCCCGCCTTCATCGCTTCCAGCGGGCTGTGCAGGTCGGAGCCGAGGACGATCCGCGCGACCCGCTCGGTCGATTCCGCCTCGATCCGGGCATAGACGGCCTCGAGCAGGCTCGCCTTGTCGCCGAACTGGTGGTAGAGGGCGCCGCGGGTGACGCCTGCAGCGCGGACGATCTCCTCGGTGCCGACGTCGTCATAGCCGCGTTCGGTGAAGAGCCGACGGGCGGCGGCGACCAGGGCGTCGCGGGTTGCCTGCGTGCGCTCGGCCTGGGTGCGCCGGTCTGGATTTACATTCATGCTGTATGTATGTTAGATGCAAAAGCGGGCCAAAGGAGGCCAATCGTGACGGAGCAACGCAAGGAAATACAGCTTCCCCAGGGGACGATTCGATACCGGGAGGCGGGCCAGGGAAAACCAATCGTCTTCATCCACGGCTACCTGGTCGACAGTCGCCTCTGGGATGGCGTCGTCGACCGCCTCTCCGACCGCTTCCGCTGCATCGCGCCGGATTGGCCGATCGCGGCGCACCAGGTCGCGATGAGCCCCGATGCCGACCTCTCCCCTCCCGGCATCGCCAAACTGATCGCCGACTTCCTCACCAGGCTCGAGCTCGAGGATGTGACGATCGTCGGCAACGACTCCGGGGGCGCGATGTCCCAGGTGCTGGTGACCAGCCACCCCGACCGGATCGGGCGCCTGGTGCTGACCAACTGCGACACCCACGAGAACTTCCCGCCGGGGATCTTCAAGGCGATGCCGCCGCTGGCCAAGCTGCCCGGGGGGATGTTCGTGCTCTCGGCGCCGTTCCGGATCGAAGCGGTCGCCCGGCGCGCCTTCGCTCCCTTCGCGAAGACGAAGATCCCGGACGACCTGATCGCCTCCTGGATGAGGCCGGCGACGTCGGACTCCGGAGTGATGCGGGACGCGGGCAAGGTCACCGCGGGGATGAACAAGCGCCACACGCTGGCTGCGGCCGAGAAGCTGCGCGGCTCGCAGTTGCCGATCCTTCTCGCCTGGGCCCCGGGTGACAAGTATTTCCCGATCTCCTACGCGGAACGCCTCGCCGGGGAAACTAGCAACGCAAAACTGGTGCCGATTCCAGACGCGAAAACGTTCGTCGCGCTCGATCAGCCAGCGCGATTGGCCGAGGAGATCGCCGAGTTTGCGGCCTCCTCCTGAGCGCCTGAACGAACAAACGTTCCCAAACAATCGCAAAGAGCATATTTTTCGTCCGACGGGCGGGGTGAAACTTCCACAACCCCTACAGGAGGACGGAGCGCGATGTCCAAGCAGATCTTCGACCAGGATCGCCCCCGCAGCACCATGGCCCAGCGCCTCGACGAAGCCTTCGCCGGCTGCGACGAGTGGACCGTGATCGCTGCCCCCCGCCGCCGCAGCACCCTCGACTTCACCCCCAGCGCCGCCAGCGCCTCCCGCATCTTCGACGGCGCCGCACTGCTGCGGACGGAGGAAGCCGAAGCGCTGTAGGTGCTGCTCAGTGGTAGCGCATAAAGAGGAGTCCACCTCCGAGGCCTGCCGCACCCATAAGGAGCACGGAAGCTCTTGCTTGCATTTCCGAATCCGCGCCCAGGAGGGCAAGGCCGTTGATGACGACGACCTGCGCCAGCACCGCAGCGATGCCGAATCCGATGAGAGCGCGTCGTTCAGTCATGTAGCTCCTCCACAGACAAAAGCTTACCACCTTCCGAGTAGGATGACAGCGATGGCGATCACAAATCCGAACAGCCCGCCTGTCACCGTCGCCGCGCACACCTCCTGCTCCTCCCTGCGCGCGAGAGCGGCTGGGGCTTGCAGCAGGAAGCCAAAGATTGCGATCGACGCCGCCATGAAACCCGCCGCGCTGGCGGCGTCGCTGACCGCGATTGACCCGACGGGAAGCACCCGCCGACCCTAGGCGGCAAATCCGCACGCGTGGCGCGCGGATCGTGCCTTTAGTGGAACGGCTTGCTCAGGTCTCCTGGTACAGCGGTCCGTCGCCACCCTCGGGAAGGGTGAGGCGGCCGCCCTTGGCGGTGATCGCGCCGCACTGGACGCAGTTGGAGGCGGTGACGTGGACGTCGACCTCGGCGGTGCCGTTCTCCAGCTGCTCCTCGGGGATCTCGTAGACCTGGGCGGGGCACATCGAGACCCACGTCTGGGCGATCTCGCGCGGAACGTGGGTCTGGATGCGGACGTGGTTGGGGGCGTCGTCGCGGGTGGCGTTGCCGGAGAGGAAGACGCTGTCCAGCTTGTTGAAGATCAGCTCGTTGTCGGCTTTCGGATAGCTGTCCGCAGCCTTGCCCTCGAAGACGGGGATCTCGGCGTTGTCCTCGATCTTCCAGTGACCGCCGGGGAAAGCGCCTTTGGTCGCGACCATGGCGCTGCCCATCATGCCGCCGAAGATCAAACCTTTGGTCAGCGGCTGCTTCATGTTCCGCGAGCGGTAGAGGTCCTTCTCGATCACCGAACCGCGGATCTTCTCGTCGTAGCTTTCGAAGTTGACCGAGTCGATGTCCTTCTTCAGCGACTCGACGATCGATTCCGCCGCGTACATCCCCGCGTGCATCGCGTAGTGGACGCCGGCGAGTTCGGCGATGTTGACCATCCCGGCGGCGTCGCCGGCCATCAGCATCCCGGGCACCGAGAAACGCTTCGGCAGCGCCCAGTAACCGCCCGAGGGGATCGTCTTCGCGCCCCAGCCGACCCGTTTGCCGCCCTCGATGATCTTCCTGATGAAGGGGTGGGTCTTGAACTCCTGCAGGGCGTCGTGGACGGAGAAGGTGGCGTCGGTGGTGTCGAGGCCGACGACGAGGCCGAAGCAGACTTTGTCCTCCCCCATCGGGTAGATGAACGAACCGCCGGCCTCCTTGTAGCGGGGGCTCCAGCGCAGCGGCCAGCCAAGGGTGTGGATGACCCGGTCGAGCGGCTTGGGGACCTCCCAGATCTCCTTCACCCCGAGCTCCCAGACCTGCGGGTCGGAGCCCTCGCGGAGGTTGAAGTAGTCCATCGCGGCGTAGGTGAGGTGGCCGATCGTGCCCTCGGCGAGAACCGTCGCCTTGGCGACGACGTCCGAGCCGGGCTCGAAATTGCCGAGCTCTTCGCCTTCCTTGCCGCGACCGCGATCGCCGGAGCGGACGCCCCTGACGATCCGGTCCTCGACCAGCAGCTGGGTCGCGGCGGTCTCGGTGAGGATGTAGACGCCTGCCTCTTCGGCTTTTTCGGCGAGGAAGCGGCCGAGCTTGGAGACCGAGAGCGTGTAGGTGCCCTCTTTGCGGAAGTTAGGCGGCGGCGGCTTCAGCGGGAAGGCTTTGCTCTTGGTGAGGAAGTACGTCGCGTCCTTCGTCACCTCCTGGTAGACCGGCGGCCACTCCGCCGGCGGCAGGTCGGGGAAGAGCCGTTCCAGCGCCGAAGGGTCGACGTTGGCGCCGGAGAGCAGGTGGGCGCCGGCGACTTTGCCCTTCTCGATCACCGCGACCGGGACTTCGCCCAGCTTCTCCAGTAGCTCCGGCTCGTCCTCGAGGAGCTGCATCAGTTTGTTGGCGCAGGCGAGGCCAGCGGGCCCGCCGCCGACGATCGCCACGCCTACCTCGATTCGCTCGTCCTCCGGGTCGGTCGGGCCGACGATGACGTCGGCCGAATCGAACGGGGGCGGGAACTCGCTCGGAGCTACTGGCATCGCTCTAGCCCTTCTTCGCCTTGATCGCCTCGGTCAGCTTGGGGACGATCTTGTGCAGGTCGCCCACCACGCCGAGGTCGGAGAACTCGAAGATCGGCGCGTTCGGGTCCTTGTTGATCGCAAGGATGTTTTCCGAGTTCTGCATCCCGACCTTGTGCTGGATCGCCCCGGAGACGCCGGCGGCGAGGTACAGCTTCGGCGCCACCGTCTTCCCGGTCTGGCCGATTTGGGCCGCGTAGGGGTACCAGCCGGCGTCGACGACCGCGCGGGTCGCGGCGACGGCGCCGCCCATCGACTCGGCGAGCTGCTCGCAGAGCTCGAAGCCCTCTTTGGCGCCGAGACCGCGGCCGCCGCCGACGAGGATGTCGGCGTCCTCGATGTTGACGTCGGCGCCGCGCTGCTCGCCGCGCTGGACCAGCTTCGCCTTGCTCGACCACTCGGAGAGCTCGACGTCGACGTCGACGACCTCAGCCGTGCCGCCGGACTCTTTGGCGTCGAAGGCGTTGAGGCGGCCGATGATGATGCCGGGCTCGGAGACGTAGCCGACATCGGCGATCTCCGAGTCCTGCAGGATCGGCCGCTCGACCACGAGCTTCCCGTCCTGGACTTTGACCGCGGTGACCTCCATCGTCACGCCGGCGTTGAGGCGGGCGGTGAGGCCGGCGCCGATCTCGAAGCCGAGCAGGCCGCCGCCGAAGAGGGCGTAGGAGATGCCCTCGTCCTGGATGACCTTGGCCATCGCGTCGACGATCGGCTGGGCCAGGCCCTCGGGCACGCTCTTGGCCCGGTAGACCTTGGCGGCGCCGTAGTTGCCGAGCGAAGCGCAAGCGTCGTCGGCGACCTCGCCGACCACCAGCGCGGTGGCCTCGCCGCCGACTTCGCCGGCCAGCTTGGCCGCCTCGGAGATCGCTCCGAGCGAGTTCTTGTTGAAGTTGCCCTCGTCGTCGTGGAGGGCGTAAACCAGGATCCCTGCCATTTAGATCAGCTTCCTCTCGTCGAGCCACGCGACGATCTTTTCGACCGTCTCGTTGGTGTCCTCGTCCTCGATGATCTCGCCCGCTTCCTTGGCCGGCGGCGGGTTGAGACCGAGGACCTGCGTCTTCGAACCGCCCTCGCCGACCTGGCCGGCCTCGATCCCGACATCGCCAGTCGCCTTCGAGTCGAGCGGCTTCTTTTTCGCGCCCATGATCGCTTTCAGGCTCGGGTAGCGCGGCTCGTTGATCGCGTCACCGACGCTGATCACGGCCGGCAACTCGACCTCGACCGTGTCGTAGCCGTACTCGGCCTGGCGCTCGCAGCGGAGCTTGCCGTCGCTGACGTCGATCTGGATCACCTGGGTCAGCGAAGGCATCTTCAGGTGGTCGGCGACGACGGCGCCGATCGTGTAGCACTCGCCGTCGTCCGACTGCTGGCCCAGCAGGACCAGGTCGGGGCTCTCCGACTCGAGCACCTTCGCCAGCGCGTAGCCGGTGGCGCAGACGTCGGAGCCGGCCAGCGCGTCGTCGGAGAGGTGGACCGAGCGATCGGCACCGAGGGCGACGGCCTTGTGCAGCGCGCGGACCGCGGAGCTCGGGCCCATCGTCACCGCCACGACCTCCTCGACCGGGATCGCGCCACCCTCCTTGATCTGCATGGCCGCCTCGAGGGCGTGCGTGTCGAAGGGGTTGAGGTTTTTCTCGCCGCCGCGGTCCAGCCGCATCGTGTTCGGGTCGATGCGCTTCTGAACGGCGGCGTCCGGGACCTCCTTGACCAGGACGCAGATCTTCAAAACAAAGCCTCCTTGGGGACGATTCTCAGGTCTTCGCGGGGCGCGATCTTAACGCGTGCCGGCGGTTGACTGACGAGTCAATCAGGAATATAGCCGGAACGGCGGACCTGTACACCAATCCGTGTCAGATGTCACTCTGCGGCGTGGCGGGCGCTCGCCCGCTCCTGGATGAACTCGACGATCTCGTCGGTTCCGGCGCCGGGGGTGAAGACCTCGGCGACGCCGAGGTTCTTCAGCTCGGGGATGTCGTCGGCGGGGATCGTGCCGCCGACGGTGACAAGGACGTCGTCCACCCCCTGGGCCTCCAGCAGCTCGACGACTTTCGGCACCAGGGTCATATGGGCGCCGGAGAGGATCGAGAGACCGACGGCGTCGGCGTCCTCCTGGATTACCGTCTCGGCTATCTGCTCAGGCGTCTGGTGCAGACCGGTGTAGATGACCTCCATGCCGGCGTCGCGCAGGGCCCGGGCGATGATCTTGGCGCCGCGGTCGTGCCCGTCGAGGCCGGGCTTGGCGACGACGACGCGAATCTTGCGTGCGGTTACTGCCTCCATCCGGCCCGGAACCCTAGCGCGAACGCGCTCAGGCGCCGCGCCGGCGGGGGAAGCGGGACGGCGGCGGCGGGCGGCGGCGGGCGGCGACGCGGGAGGCGCCGAAGCCGGCGAAGGTGGCGAGGAAGGTGACGGCGAGGGCTACCAGGCGGCGGCCGAGGCGCTCGAAGCGCAGGGCCTGCCAGCCCTCCTCGCGGGCGATCGCCGCCAGCGGCGGATCGGGGTTGACGGCGACCGGGTTGCCGACCGCCCGCAGCATCGGCAGGTCGGAGAGGGAGTCGGAGTAGGCGTAGGACTCCGACAGCTCGATCCCGTGGCGGGCCGCGAATTCCTCCATCGCGGTCACCTTCCCCTCGCCGTAGACGAAGGGGCCGTCGAGGCGACCGGTGAAGCTGCCGTCGGAGTCGACCTCGTAGCGGGTGCCGATACCGCCGTCCATCCCGAGCACGTGGGCGAGCTGCTCGACGACGCCGTTGCCGGCGGCGCTGACGATGAAGGTCGGGCGGCCGGCGTCCTGGTGGGCGTAGACCTCTTCCAGCATCTGGGGGAAGACGCGCGGCAGGATCGCCGCCATCACTTCCGGCCCCATCCGGTCGACCGTCTTCTCGGGGACGCCGGTGATCAGCTCGCGCGCGACCTTCAGGACCTCGGCGGTACGGGCGTCGGTGGTCCCGCGCAGCCGGTAGCGCAGGTGCTCCCATCCCCAGCTGGCGAGCTGGCGGCGCCCGACGATCCCCTGCTTGGCGGCGATGCGGGCGAACTGCATCCCGCTCGACCCCGCCATAAGGGTCTTGTCCAGATCAAAAAATGCCGCAGCGCGCTGAGCCGTCACACCTCTACGACTATCGCGTCACCTTGGCCACCACCGGAACAAATGGCCGCAACTCCCAATCCGCCCCCGCGCCGCTTCAGCTCGTGGACGAGAGCACCCACAATCCGGCTGCCGGAGGCGCCGATCGGGTGGCCGAGGGCGATCGCTCCGCCGTTGACGTTGACCTTCTCCTCGTCGACGCCGAGCATCCGCACGCTGTTCAGGGCAACCGAGGCGAAGGCCTCGTTGATCTCCCAGAGGTCGACGTCCTCGGGGCTCCTGCCGATCTTTTCCAGCGCCAGCTTCGAGGCGTTGGCCGGCGTTTTCGCCAGGTAGGGGAAGTCGTCGGCAACGGTGCCGTAGGAGAGGATCCGCGCCAGCGGGGTCTTGCCCTCCTTCTCGGCCCACTCCTCGGAGGCGACGACGATCGCGCCGGCGCCGTCGTTGACGCCCGGGGCGTTGCCGGCGGTGTGGGTGGCGTCGGGACCGCCGATCGCCTTCAGCCCGGCCAGCGTCTCCAGGGTGGTTTCGGGCCGAATCGCCTCGTCGGCCTCGACCGTGCTCTCGCCCTTACGCGACTTGACGGTGACGCCGACGATCTCTTCGGCGAGACGGCCGGCTTCGGTCGCCTCGTGGGCGAGCCGGTGCGAGCGCTCCGCGAAGCGGTCCATGTCGACGCGGGTGATCTCGAGCTCGTTGCCGACCTCGCTCGCCTCGTTGATCATCTGCTTTTCGGTGAATGGATTGGTCAGCCCGTCATGGGTCATCGCGTCGAGCGCCTTGACGTCGCCCATCCGGAACCCGAAGCGGGCGTTCGGCAGCAGGTAGGGCGCCTGGCTCATCGACTCCATGCCGCCGGTGACGGCGACGTTGGAATCGCCGGCGCGGATCGCCTGGTCGGCGAGGCCGAGGGAGCGCATACCCGAGGCGCAGACCTTGTTGATCGTCTCCGAGGGGACCTCCTTCGGGATCCCGCCCTTGATCTGTGCCTGGCGCGAAGGGATCTGGCCCTGGCCGGCCTGCAGGACCTGGCCGAAGACGACCTGCTCGACCTGCTCGGGGGCAACGCCGGAGCGGTCGAGGGCGGCCTCGATCACGGTGCCGCCGAGGTCGGTGGCGTCGAGGGAGGAGAGACCGCCGCCCATCTTGCCGAATGGCGTGCGCGCGGTTCCGAGAATCACTGAGCTGGGCATCTACTGCCTTTCCTTTCCGAAGTTCGCATGGCCTGGCCCCTGTCCGCCAGGTCCAGCGGGTGACGATACCGACAGGGCAACGTAAACTCGCGGCCGATGAAGGTCCGGGTTGAGCAGGATGAGCTGAAGGACGTCGAGGCCGATCTCCTCGTTGTCGGGCTTGCCAAGGGGGATGAGCTGCCAATGTCGATCGGCGCCGCCGAAGGCGCTGAAGCGGTCAAGGCCGACTTCAAGAAGCTTTCGCTGCTGCGCCCGGATGGGTTCCCGCCGGTCCTGGTGGTGGGTCTCGGCAGCCGCGACGATCTCGATGCCGAGCGGCTGCGCGTCGCCGCGGCCCTTGCCGCCAGGGAGGCGAAGCGGCTCGACGCCGCCGTGCTCGCCTGGGCGCTGCCGGAGAGTGGAGGCGACACCGCCGCCGCGGCCGCTCTGGTCACCGGGACGATCCTCGCCTCCTACCGCTTCGACCGCTTCAGGTCCGAGACCGACGAGGAGGCGTCGCGGCTGGAATCGCTGACGTTGCTGGGGCCGGCCGAGCTCGCCGACGCGGCCGAGACGGCGCGGGTGGTCGCCGCGGCCCAGAACCGGGCCCGCGACCTTCAGAACACGCCTGCCAACATCGCCACCCCAAGCTTCCTCGCCGCCCGGGCGGAGGAGATCGCCGCCGGCTTCGACTCGCTCGCGGTCGAGGTCCTTGGCCGGCCCGAGCTCGAGCAGAAGGGGATGGGCGGCCTGCTCGCGGTCAGCCAGGGGGGGCCGGAGGAGCCGAAGCTGATCGTCCTCCGCTACGCCGGCGGCGGCTCGGCGCCGACCCTCGGCCTGGTCGGCAAGGGCGTCACCTTCGACACCGGCGGCATCTCGCTCAAGCCCGGGGCGGGTATGCAGGAGATGAAGATGGACATGTCCGGCGCCGCCGCGGTGCTGGAGACCGTCGCCGCGATCGCCGAGCTGGAGCTGCCGATCGATCTCATCGCCACCGTCCCCTCGACCGAGAACATGCCGTCGGGAACCGCCATAAAGCCCGGGGACGTCATCACCCAGTACAACGGCAGGACGGTCGAGGTCAACAACACCGATGCCGAGGGGCGGCTGATCCTCGCCGACGCCCTCGCCTACGCGATCGAGCTCGGCGCCGAGCAGGTCGTCGACATCGCCACCCTCACCGGCGCCGTCGAGGTCGCCCTCGGCTCCACCTATGCCGGCCTGGTCGCCAACGACAACGACCTCGCCGCCGCGGTCACCCAGGCCAGCGAGACGACCGGGGAGCTCTGCTGGCGCCTGCCGCTGCATCCCGAGTACAAGGAGCTGATGAAGGGCACGGTCGCCGACCTCTCCAACCTGGGGAAAAAGCGCAAGGCCGGGACGATCACCGCCGCCTCCTTCCTCGAGGAGTTCGTCGGTGAGACACCGTGGGCGCACCTCGACATCGCCGGCAGCGCCTGGGACATCGGCCGCGAGTACGTCGGCGACGGAGCCAACGGCTTTGGCGTGCGGCTCCTGGTCGAACTCGCCCGCCAACACGCCTCCTAAAAGCGACTTCGCCAAGGCTCGTCTACCCCAGCAACATGCAGGTGGCGATCCCGTGGGCGAGCAGCTTGCCGCTGTCGGCCGCGGTCAGGTTGGCGTCCGCGGTGGCCTGTTTGCGACCCCGGTAGACGACCCGCGCCTCGCAGAGGACGCGGCCGGTGTCGCGGGTGATCGGGCGGACGTACTTCGCCTCGAGCCCCAGCGAGGTGTAGGCGATCCCGGCCGGCAGCGTGGTGTGAACGGCGCAGCCGAGGGCGCTGTCCAGCAGGGTCGCGGCGTAGCCGCCGTGGACGACCCCGATCGGGTTGTAGTGCTCCTCGCCGGGTTCGCCCTCGAAGACAACCCTCCCCTCCTCCAGCTCCACCGGTCGCAACCGCATCGTCACCGCGATCGGTGGTGGCGGCATCTGGCCGGTGACGACCGCGGTCATGTACTCCATCCCCGTCATCGTCGCCCCGGCGGCCGCCGTCGGCACCGGGTCCTGCCAGACCAGGGTGCGGCTGCGGGAGTTGCCGGGGTCGCTGGCGGCGAAGGCTTCCGCGACCTCCGCGGCCGAGCCCTCGGGCGCGGTGACCAAACCGTTCTCGCTCACCGGATCTCCAGCCTCCGCGCGTCCGCGGTCCGTCGCGGGCGCGGCAGGCTCGCCGGGTAGTGCAGGTCGGCACTGATCTCCGCCTCGCTGATCGCGATCCGCGGACCCTTGGGGCGCCGGTGGTGCATGTGTCGTGGGATCAGCCTCATCTGGGGCCTCCGTTCGGCTCGGTTGCATGAAGCAACTCTGGACGGGGCGAGCCTACCGCACCTCAGTTGCTTGATGCAACCCAGTGTGCGAGGATTCACACGTGCTGCATCGCGATTACCCAGGCCTCGACTGCTCCGTCGCCAAGGCGCTGGAGGTAATCGGCGAGCGCTGGTCGCTGCTGATCGTCCGCGCGGTGATGCACGGCAACCGCCGCTTCGGCGAGATGCAGGAGTCGCTCGGGATCGCCCGCAACGTCCTCTCCGCCCGCCTCCAGCGCCTGGTCGACGAGGACATCCTCGAACGGCGCGCCTACCAGGAAAGCCCGCCCCGCTACGAGTACTTCCTGACCCAGAAGGGCCTCGACCTCTGGCCCGCCCTGATCGCGCTGCTGAACTGGGGAGACCGCTACTCCCCCAGCCCCGAGGGACCGCGGCGGCTGATCGTCCACAAGCAGTGCGGCGGCACGGTCAGCGAGCGCGGGATCTGCGAAAGCTGCGGCAAGCTGCTGACGGCGCGGGACGCGGAGCAGGTCCCCGGGCCGGGGGCGAAAGAACCGGCGGGCAAGGCCGCAGCAGCCGCCTAGCCCTTCTCCTCCGCTTCCCGCCGGCGGATCTCGTCGGCGAGAACGACGTACTCCTCGACCATGTTCCTGTCCTTCGGGCGATTTGCCGCCCGCTTCATTGCAATCAGGTGGTCGAGGGAAGCCACCCGCACGGGAATCCCGAAAATCTGTTTCTCCTCCGCAGCCGTGGCTAATTCCTCATAGGAGCGAACCCCGGCGATATCCGCGAGAACGTCGAGATCCCCGAACGGCGTGACGAAGGTGAAGTTGGCGCCATTTTCGATCGTCCGCTCGTCGAGCTGGAAGGGGAGATCGGCCGGTGCCCCCCGAAGGCGGACTCTGATCTCCTCCAGCGCGGAAACCAGCCGTCTCACATTTGCCTTGTCGCGGGCGTAGGCGACATCCAAGTCATAGCTGGGGTAACTGGAACCCCGGGCAATCCCAGCCATCCCTCCGATCAGAACGAAGTTGACGCCATGGTTCATCAGCGGTCGCAGCAGACGCCGTAGATCTGGTGCTTTCGGCGGCAGCGTCTCCATCAGCCTTTCCACCTTGGACCCTTCGGCAGGGGGCTCATCTCGATCACCTGATCGGCGAAGGCCACCCCGTAGTCGAGGCGTTCCTCCTCGTTCATCCGCAGCCGCTCGTCGACGAGCGTGCGATCGATTCCGGCCTCACGAGGCTCAACCCCCAGGACAAGGTCCTCTCCCATCAAGCGCAGCAGCTCCGCCAGCGTCTGGACGGTGGGAGATCCGCGTTCCTGCTCGATCCTGGAAATCGCCGACTGGGTCGTTCCTGCCCGCCTCGCCAGACGCTCTTGGCTCAGCCCGTGTCGGATCCTTGCCTCTCGTATCAATCTCCCTGGCTCCACGGTCATAGCGTATACGCGATTATCGCATATACACGATTTCAGTCGATCAGCTAGTTTTCCAAAAGCGACGAACTGGGCGACTAGGAGGAACGGATGGCGACGGCGGCAGAGCTTCAGGTCAAAGACAGGATCTTCATCGGCGGCGAGTGGGTCGAGCCGAGCGGCGCCGACCCGATCGAGGTCGTCAACCCGACCACCGAGGAGGCGCTGGGGACGATCCCCGGCTGCACGCCGGCGGACGCCGACCGCGCCGTCGAGGCCGCCCGCGACGCCTTCGAGGCCTGGTCCCAGACTCCCCGCGAGGAGCGCGCCCGCTACATCGACGCGATCGCCGAGGGGCTGAACGAGCGCGGCGACGAGATCGCGGCGACGATCACCCAGGAGCTGGGGATGCCGCTGAAGCTGAGCCGGATCATCCAGGTCGGCCTACCCGCCTCCCAGTTCGCCTCAATGCCGAAGCTGATGGAGGAGGTCGCCTGGGAGGAGGAGATCGGCAACTCGCGGGTGCTGCGCGAGCCGGTCGGGGTGCTCGGTGCGATCACTCCCTGGAACTACCCGCTGAACCAGATCGCCGCCAAGGTCGCCCCCGCCCTCGCCGCCGGCTGCACCGTCGTCCTCAAGCCGAGCGAGGTGACGCCGCTGAACGCCTTCCTGCTCGCCGAGGTGGTCGAGGCGGCAGGCCTGCCGGCCGGCGTCTTCAACCTCGTCACCGGCACCGGCCCCGTGGTCGGCGAGGCGATCGCCGCCCACCCCGGGGTCGACATGGTCTCCTTCACCGGCTCGACCCGCGCCGGCCGCCGCGTCTCCGAGCTCGCCTCGGCGACCGTGAAGCCGGTCGCGATGGAGCTCGGCGGCAAGTCGCCGAACGTGATCCTCGACGACGCCGACCTCGAGAAGGCGGTGCCCGACGGCGTCGCCAAGTGCTTCCTCAACAGCGGCCAGACCTGCAGCGCCCTGACCCGGATGCTGGTCCCGCGCCAGCGCCTCGCCGAGGCCGAGGAGCTGGCCAAGGCGACTGCCGAGACCTTCACCCCCGGCGACCCCTTCGAGTCCTCGACCCGGCTCGGGCCGCTCGTCTCGGACGTTCAGCGCGAGCGCGTCCGTGGCTACATCGCGAAGGGCATCGACGAGGGTGCCCGCCTGATCACCGGCGGTGCCGAGCCGCCCGAGGGCCTCGAGCGCGGCTTCTTCGTCCGCCCCACCGTGTTCTCCGAGGTCGAGGCCGGGATGACGATCGGCCAGGAGGAGATCTTCGGCCCGGTGCTGGTGATCCAGCCCTACGAGGGCGAGGACGAGGCCATCCGCATCGCCAACTCAACCGAGTACGGCCTCGCCGGCGGCGTCTGGTCAGCCGACAGCGATCGCGCCATCGCCGTCGCCCGCCGCATCCGCACCGGGCAGATCGAGATCAACGGCGGCGCCTTCAACCCTCTTGCCCCCTTCGGCGGCTACGGCCAGTCCGGCCACGGCCGCGAGAACGGCCGCTACGGGATCGAGGAGCTGCTGCAGGTCAAGAGCCTGCAGCTGTAGATCCGTCTAGGGGTTGACGATCAGGTCCGACGCCCGGAGCTTGCCCTCGATCATTCCCTGTTCGCTCATCCAGTCGATGAGGTCCTGCATCCGGTCGGCGCTCACCTGACCGTCCGTCGAAAGCAGGGGGAGGGTCTGCGTAACTTCGGCCGCCCTCTCTGGCGGGCTGGTCTCGGGGTTCCGTTCGCCCCCTGCTTCAAGCGCCTTAATGGCGCCCTTGGGCTGTTCGATTGCAGCAGCCGCGCCATCAGCCACCGCCCGCGCGAAGCCTCGCATCACGTTGGGTGCTTCTTCGGTGCGATCGGCCCGGGCCACCAGCACGAGTTCGTCGTAGTCGGGAATCCCGAGGCTCCGGACCGGGGTGATGACCGGATCCAACCCCTGCACCTTCAGGTCCGCTCCCTCCAGGTTTCCGGAGCCACCAAGGATCGCATCCGCCTTTCCGCTGACCAGAGCGGGAACCAGATCGTTACCGACTTTCTTGACCTTGACGTCGTCCAGCGTCAATCCGCCCCGCGCCAAGACGTTCTCGAGAAAGCTGCGCTGAAAGGAAAGACCGGGGATGGCGATGGTCTTCCCCTTCAGGTCGGCGAGGCCGCCGATCTTCGACTTCTTCGGCCAGATCATCGCCGCGGTCGCGTGCCGGACCAGGTTGCCGACGATGACGATCGAAGCGCCTTTTTCCCTTGCCATGACGACCTGCGGGCCGTGTGCCACTCCGATCAGATCGCTGCCGTTGACCACGTCCGGGATGGATAGGGCCGGGGTTACCGGGGAAAGAGTGGTGACGAAGAGTTTCGCTTTGGTGAAGTAGCCCCTTTTTTCGGCCATGACGAGCCCGAGGGTTTCAGCGGTTTCCCATCCGTCCAGCGCCACCCACACCGTCACCGGTTCCCGCCGGGGGGGAGCTTTTTCAGCGGCTTTCGCGGCCGTGGTCGATTGGAGCGTTTCGCCTGCTTTGGTTACCTCCTGGGTTCCACTGCCCCCCTCGCCGCATCCCGCCAGAAGAGCAGCGACCAGCACCAAGCCCACGCCCAGTGACCAATAAAGTCTCATTGATCAAACTCTAGTGGGGTTGCGATCGAGCCTACACTCGAAATTCTGGCGATCTGTCAAGGGGATGGCAAATATTCATTCGTGAGGAATTCAGAGGTCGACGGCTCCCGCCGGATCAACCCTTCTTCGTGCATCCACCTGCCGAGGGTTGTTGCTTGCCGGGGATCCAAATAGCCGTCGGCAGAAAGCAGTGGAAGGGTTGCTTCCATGGCGGCTTCCGTTTCTTTCCGATTCAGTTCGGGACTGGATTCGAAGCTTTCCTCGATCAGCTTGACGGCCGTCTCAGGGTCTTTGCGCTCCGCGGCAACGCCGTCTGTGAGGGCCGTCAAGAAGTCGCGCACCAGTCTGGGGTCTTCGGCTACGACATCGCTGCGGGCAACCACAACCAGTTCGTCATAGGCGGGCACGCCCAAATCCCGCACCCGGTTGATCACCGGCTCTGCCCCACGTGCCTTCAGTGCAGCCCCCTCGATGTTCCAGGAACCGCCGAAAATGGCATCAGTTCGTCCACCCAGCAATGCCGATACGAGCTTGTATTCCACCGGCTTGATGTCGACGTCATGGAGTGCAAGCCCTGCTCGTTTTAGTACGGCCTTGAGTAATGCCTTTTGAAAGGGGGACCCAGGGATCGAAATCGTCTTCCCCTTGAGATCAGCGATTCCGTCGATCTTCGAGCTCTTCAGCCAGATCATTGCCGCGGTGGGGTGCGGCAGCAGGCTTGCCACGGCGATAATCGGCGCCCCCTGCTCCTTGGCCATCAGAATCTGCGGCAGTTGCATCACACCGAATTCGTCCAAACCGGTGGTGAAGTATTTGGCCATTTCAGTCGGATATGCAGGACTGGCCAATACCGGCCTGAGGTCGAAATTTTCGAAGATCCCTCGCTCCTTCGCCATGTGGAAGCCGATGTTTGCCGGACCCACTCGACCGTCGAGCGCCACGCCCACCTGGCCCCGCCACGGCGGAGGGCTTGCCGCCGTACCCGACCCTCCGTCGCCACATCCGACAAAAGCAGCAATGATCACCGCCAAGACCATTGGGGGGATACGGTTTCGACTCGTCGACGTCATCGGTAGGCATTCGTGAGCAGCGTCGTCGCCGCCGGCTTTCGCTCGAGCGCCCCTTCTGCGCTCATCCACTTGAGGAGACCATGCGTCCGCTTCGGGTTCATGTAGCCACTGGTGGAAAGAAGAGGCAAGGTCGATCGGACCTGGGCCTCCATGGCTTTTCGATTCGACGCGGTGTCTGAGCGTGGAGAATTGACGATGGTTTTGACGACAGCCCCGGGGTGTCCGACCGCCGCGGCGGTGCCTTTGTCGACAGCCGTCATGAAGTCGCGAACCAGTTGAGGGTCCTTCGCCACCAGTTCGGTTGAGGTGATCACCACGAGCTCTTCGTAATCGGGAACTCCGAGGTCCTGCACCCGCGTGATCACGGGTTCGGCGCCACTCGCTTCGAGTTCGGAGCCCTCGAGATTCCACGAGCCGCCGAAGATGGCGTCGGCCTGGCCGCTGAGCAGCGTGGGGACGAGTTCATACGCGACCCTTTTGATCTGCACTTCCCCCGGGCCCAACCCCGCCCGCGCCAACACGGTACGAAGCAGGCGTTCCTGGTACGGGATCCCCGGGACGGCGACCGTTCTTCCTTTCAGGTCGGTAATTCCGCCGATCCCCGAGCCCTCGAGCCAGATCATCGCGTCGGTGGCATGCGAGATCACGCTTCCGACGGCTATGATCGGCATTCCTTTTTCCCGCGCGACAGCGACCTGAGGCTGCTGCGCCAGGCCGAAGTCGTCGGTTCTCTTGGCGACATAGCTCACCGGCCGGTTCTGTTCAAGGGGGAGTGCAACCGAGACGTCAAGACCGAGGTCCTTGAAGTATCCATGTTCCTCGGCCATCAGGATCCCGATGTTTTGAGGACCATCCAGGCCGTCAAGGGTGACCAGTAGCTCCGGTGACGGGGAGCGGCCCTCCGTTGACTTCGAGCGCGTTTCGGCGACTTCAGTGCCTTCAGTTCCCCCTCCGCAACCGGTCAAAAAGGCTGCTGCCAGCGCAATTGCGATCACCCCATATACCCTCATTACTCGAACATTAATGAAGTAAAAGGCGGGTTACCGCTCGAAAAGCTGGCGTCCAGGAGAGTCGAATTTCAAGGGCTGGGTGCCGCCGAGATGCCGCCCTTCTCGCGAGCGACGACGCGAGCCGCACGACCGACCTTCTCACCGATCCCATAGTGCGCGCAGACGGTCAGCTCATGCTCGCGCCGGAGGGGGCGGGTAGGGTCCACGACGGGGGCGCTGCGGATCGCGTCGGCCTCCTGGGCGACCCAGACGCCGAAGGGCGCGCCGGCGCAGTTGGCGAAGGGGACGGCGACGATGCGGGCGCGACGGCGGCGGCCGAGGCGGGCGATCAGCCAGGTGAGCTCGCCGCTCTCGGCGTCAACATAGAAGCCTTGGACCTGCCCGATCGCGTTGCCACTCAGATCGGCGACGTCGGCGCCGAGCCAACCCATCGCCTCGGTGGCCGGGATCTGCGGGTCCTCACCCATCGACATGCTTCTCCAGCAGCTCGCCGGCCGCCGTCGCCGGGTCGAGTTCGCGCCGCACCACGCGGTCGAGCAGCTCCGCCGTCGCCGGGTCCTCGGAGACGGTCTGCTCGAGCCGGCGGCGCATCCGCGAGGTGGCGATGCCGAGGACCTCGCTGCGCAAGTTGCGGGCACGGCGCTCGGCCAGCGTTCCCGCCCCCTCGATGAACTGCCGGTGCTCGTCGATCGCCGCCGCCAGCTCCGGGATCCCCTCGCCGCGGGCGGCCTCGGTGCGGAGGATAGGAACCTTCCAGCCCTCGGGATCCTGCGAGAGCGCGAGCACGCCGCGGACCTCGCGGACCATCGTGTCGGTCATCGGGTGGTCGGCCTTGTTGACGACGATCACGTCGGGGATCTCCATCACCCCGGCCTTCAGCGCCTGGATCGAGTCGCCGGAGCCGGGCATCAGCGCCAGCACGATCGTGTCGGCGTGGTCGACGATGTCGATCTCCGCCTGGCCAACGCCGACGGTCTCGATCAGGACGTCGTCTTTGCCGGCGGCGTCCATGATCAGCGCCACCTGCAGCGCCGCCTCGGAGAGGCCGCCGAGGGCGCCGCGGGAGGCCATCGAGCGGATGAAGACGCCGGGGTCGAGGAAGTGGTCGGTAAGCCGGATCCGGTCGCCGAGCAGGGCGCCGCGGGTGAAGGGACTGGAGGGATCGATCGAGAGGACGGCGACTTCGCGCTCGGCTTTGCGCAGCTCGCCGGTGAGGGCGCCGATCAAGGTGCTCTTCCCTACTCCGGGAGGACCCGTGAAACCTATGATCCGCGCCCTGCCGGTGCGCGGGTAGACCTCGCGAACCAGCTCCCAGCCGGCGGGGTCGTCGGACTCGATCAGCGTGATCGCCCGTGCCAGCGCCCGCTTTTCGCCGGCGAGGAGGCGCTCGGCGAGGGGGGCGGATTTGGCGACGTCGGCCAAGGGCGGCCCAGTCTAAGAGGTTCCCGGACAACCTCTCGGGAGCGACCTCTAAAGTTGCCCCGCCGTGCTCCGCTTCCTGGCCCGCAACCGGATGCTGACCCCGCGCTACGCGCGGCTCTTCTGGCGCTACCTCTGGCGGCGTCTGCTGACGCCGGCCGGCCGGCGCTGGCGCTCTGACGGGCCATTCTTCCTCGGCAGGGGCCTGGAACTGAAGATCGAGCCGCGCGGGCAGATCCGCTTCGGCCGCTTCGTCTGGATCGGCGACGGGACCAAGATCCGCTGCCACGAGGGAGTCGTCGAGATCGGGGAGAAGACGGTGATGGGCCAGGAGTGCACGATCTCCGCCTATCAGCGGGTGCGGATCGGCGAGGAGTGCGTGATCGCCGACCGGGCGATGTTCATCGACTTCGACCACGGGGTCGTCGAGGTCGAGCGCCCGATCCGGCTCCAGGGCATCTACAAACGCGACGTCGAGGTCGGCAACAATGTCTGGATCGGCTACGGCGCCTGCATCCTCCGCGGCGTCAGCGTCGGCGACAACTCGGTGATCGGCACCAATGCCGTCATCACCAAGGATGTCCCCGCCAACGCCGTGGTCGGCGGCATCCCCGCCCGGATCATCCGCATGCGCGAAGCGCCGCGGGAGCTGCGCTGGGAGTGCCCGGTAGAACCGGACCCAGCGGCTTGGACGACGATGCAGCCGCTGCAAGAGTTCCGTCATTCCTGAAATGTATTGTCTGGCCGACAATGAGTCGAGTGAGGAACAGTGCCTGCATGCCCGCCGACGGGAGACTTCGATCGGAGGAGGTTGCCGTCAAGTTCGGGCGGAACCTCTATCGCTGCCGCCGCCGCGCAGCTATGTCGCAGGAAGAGCTCGGGAGGCTCGCCTCCTTGCACCGGACGGAGATCGGGATGCTCGAGGCGGGGACGCGCCTGGCCCGGGTCGACACGCTGATGAAGCTGGCCGGCTCGCTCTCGGTCTCCCCTTTGGAGCTGCTCGACGGCATCCACTGGACGCCTGCGAGCAGCGCTGACGGCAACTTCACGATCAGCGATCGCAGCCTCGCCGCCCGCCGTCGCCGCGACAGCTGCTGAGCTACGCGGTCTTGGCGCCGGCCAGCTCGGCGTAGACCGCCGCCGTCTGCTCGGCGACGTCGCCCCAGTCGAAGCGGCGCAGGTGCTCGTAGGCTTCGGCGACCAGGCGGCGGCCGAGCTCGTCGTCGGAGAGGACGCGGATCGCAACCTCGGCCAAGGCTTCAGGGTCGTGGGCGCGGAACCGCAGCCCCGCCTCCTCGTGCGGAACGACCTCGCGCAGGCCGCCGGTGTCGGCGACGATGCAGGGGCAGCCGGAGGCCATCGCCTCCAGGGCGACAAGGCCGAAGGGCTCGTAGATCGAGGGGACCACGGTGAGGTCGGCGATCCGGTAAAGCGAGTGGAGGACGTCGTCGCCGATCCAGCCGAGGAAGGTGCCGTGGTCCATCAGCCCCAGCTCCTGCGCCTGGCGCTTCAGTTCGGCCTCGTGGGTTCCGGAGCCGGCGACCAGGAACCGCGTCCCCGGCGCTTCCTCGATCAGCCGCGGCATCGCCTCCAGCGCCAGCTGGAACCCCTTCTCGTAGACGAGGCGGCCGATCAGCAGCACCAGCTTCTCCTCCGGCGCCGCGAACTCCGAGCGCAGCCGCGCCAGCTCCTCCGGTGGCTGCGCCGGCAGGTCGTCAGGATCGATCCCGTTCGGGATCACACTGATCCGCCCCTCCTCAACCCCGAAGATGTCGGCGACCTGTTCGCGCATGTAGTGGGAGCAGGCGATGACGCGGCCGGAGCGGTTGGTGATCCAGCGCTCGACGCCGTGGATGTAGGTCTGCGGGTGCTTGTCGACCCAGCCCTGGTGGCGGCCGTACTCGGTCGCGTGGATCGTCGTCACCAGCGGCGCGTCGAAGCGCTTCGCGAGGTGGTCGCAGGCGTTGGCGACGAGCCAGTCGTGACCGTGGACGAGGTCGTAGCTGTAGCGGTCGCCGAGCTCGACCCCGGCGGCGAGCATGTCCGAGTTCATCCGTTCGATCCAGGCGACGAACTCGCCGAGGTCGGTCGGCCGCTTCGGCTCGCGGATGCGGTGGATGATCACGCCGCCGCGGCGCTCGGTCGCCGGCGACTCCTCCCCGCCGCGAGTCAGCACGTGCACCTCGACGTCGCGCTCGACCAGCGCCTCGGAGAGCTTCCGCACGTGGCGGGCGAGGCCGCCCTCGATCAGCGGCGGATACTCCCAGGAGAGGATCAGTACGCGGGTCAAAGTTGGTGGCTGTTCCGGGTGGCTTTACCTGGAGTTGGTTTTTATGGCTCCAGGAGCGGAGCGAGGCTGAGGTCCGGGGCGAGGGAACGCAAAGATCGAAAACAGGGATCGCTGGGGCGGTCGCAGTCTATGGCCTCCAACAGCACCCGTGAGTGGTCGGTCGCCCGCTGATATGCGTAATCACCGGCCTGCTTACGCTGATCGAGAAACGCCCAGTCACTCGATTGGGCGGCGAGCAGCTCGCGCGCCGCGCGTTCGAGACACTCCCCACGCAGCCCCCCGGAGACGGCTCGCAGCAGGCGCAGCTCCATGCGCCGGGCGCCCCAGGCGAGGTCGGCGACCGCGGGTGAGTCCCAGGTCGTCAGGTCCTTGTCCTCCCCCCAGGTCGAGGCGCGCAGAGGCCGGGAGACCGGCTCGTGCTCGGCCAGCGCCTGCGGCACCGTCAGCAGCCGGATCCCGGCCGCCTCCGCTCCCTCCAGCACACCCTGCAGCCAGATCGGCCCCTCCGACCACCAGTGCCCGAGCAGCTCGGTGTCGATTGCGAAAACGAGCAGGCCGCGGCGGCCGCGGCTCTCGGCATAGGTGCGCAGGCGCGCGGCCGCGGCGGCGAGGAACTCACCGGCCTGGCGCCGGGCCGCCGCCGCGGCGGCGTCGGGTTCGTAGGCCCCTCCCCCGACCCGCCAGATCCGGATCCCGCGCAGCGATTTGCCGGCGAACTGGGCGTGGGCGGGGTCGGAGGGGTAGCCGTCGAGCGACCAGAGCCAGGAGATCGCCTCCCAGTCGATCGGCAGCGCCACCGGGCCGGCCTCGGTCGCGACCGGTGCGAGCGCCTCCAGCGGCCCGGCGTGCCGGCTCTGGTCGACGCAGAACCAGCGCACCCCCTGCTCGGCCAGTTCGCGCTCGAGCTCTGGCACATAAGCGCACTCCGGCAGCCACATCCCCCCGTCCCAGCCGAAGCGGCGCCGGTGGGAGCGAATCCCCGTCTCCAGTTGCAGCCGCACCCCCTCCCGCGTCGCCAGCAGCGGCAGCACCGCGTGGGTGGCGGCGGAGGTGGCGAGCGCGACCCGGCCCTCCGACGCCGTCCGCTGGAAGGGGACGAGCGGGTTGCCGCCGGCGGCGTCGAGCAGCTCCAGCGCGTGGGCGTATCGCTGTCGCTCGCCCTCGCAGGCGGCCCGGCACTCATCCGGCACCTGCGGCAGGTCGGCTTCGGCCGCCCCGATCCGCCACTCGACCAGGAACCGGCGCAGGCGCTCGGCGGCCCCCGCGTCCTCCAGCTGGTCGGCCAGCACCGGCGTCACCGTCATCGTCAGGTCGTGCGCCACCTCCAGCACCGGCAGGTAGGAGCGGATCACGGCGTCGAACAGCCACTCCTCGCCGAACGGGTAGGTGCCGAAGCCCTCGACGTAGGGCATGTGGCTGTGCAGGACGATCGCCAGGTCCCCGGCGGTCCCCTCCCGGTCCATCAATCCGAGTGGCAGACCGCGAGGAAGTCGAGGGAGCGGTCGAGGTCGCCCTCGCGCAGGCGGAAGTCGGAGGCGGCGATCGCGGGGATGAAGCGGTCGTAGAAGGGCCTGGTCAGGCGCAGGCTTTTGTGGACGGAGTCCCAGCCGAGCTTGATCGCCAGCTCGTGGACGCGCAGCTTGCGGGCGTGGAAGAGGCCCAGCATCTCGACCCGCGGGAAGTGCGCCTCGCAGAGCTCCCGGAACTCCCCGGCCTGGTACTCCTTGACGTGCCAGGGGTTGTCGGACTTCTCCGCCCCCGGCGGCGCCAGCGTCAGCAGGTTCGGGGTCGAGACGTAGGCGGTGCCGCCCGGCGCCAGCATCGACCTGAAGTGCTCGAGGATCGCGCCCGGGTCCTGGACGTGCTCGATCGTCTGCAGGAAGACGACCGCGTCGCAGGGCTCGGCGAAGCTCTCCACCAGGTCGCGCTCGAAACGCAGGTTTGAGCGCTGATAACGGAGCCGCGCGTGGTCGTGGGCTTCGGGGTTGGCGTCGATGCCGACGACGCCTGCCGCGGTCCCGGCGAGGACGTTGGAGCCGTACCCCTCGCCGCAGGCCATGTCGACCACGCGCTGCCCCCGCACCCGCTCGGCGATCCCCTCATAGACGACCAGGTGGCGGCGGAACCAGTAGTTCTCCTCGGGCACGTCGGGCAGCGTCCGCTCGCCGGTCAGCGGCAGCGGCGGCACCCCGGGTGGCTGGTTCTCCTGGAGGTAGTGACGCTCCACGGGCGGGACGCTATTAGAGTTCCCGCCTCATGCCAGCCTCCCCCACCGCCACCCACGAGCACATCAAGGACGTCAACACCCGCTACCACGACGCGGCCGCCCACGAGTACGACGCCAAGTGGGGCATCGACTTCGGCGCGGTCGGCCAGCGCCAGGTCCGCCTGAAGCTGGTCAAGGCGCTGGGCGGGCTGAACGGTCGCTCCTTCGGCGACGCGCTGGAGATCGGGTCCGGCACCGGCTACTTCTCGCTCAACCTGGTCCAGCTCGGGGTGATCGAGCGGCTGACCGCGACCGACATCTCGCCGGGGATGCTGAAGCGCCTGGCGGCGACCGCCGAGGCGCTCGGGCTGGAAGACGTAACCACGGTCGAGACCGAGGCCGAGGTCCTGCCCTTCGAGGACGAGAGCTTCGACCTCGTTCTCGGCCACGCCGTCCTCCACCACATCCCCGACCTCGACAAGGCCTTCGCCGAATTCCGCCGGGTCCTGCGACCGGGCGGGATGATCGCCTTCGCCGGCGAGCCCTCCCGCTACGGCGACACGCTGGCGGCGCTGCCCAAGCGCGCCGGGCTGGCGCTGGCGCCGCTTTGGCGCCGCGCGATCGGCGCCCGCCTGCGCACCACGCCCGAGCACGAGCAGTCGGAGGGGCACTCGCTCGAGGGCGAGGTCGACGTCCACGCCTTCGCCCCCGCCGACCTCCGCCGCCTGCTCAAGGACGCCGGCTTCGAACAGCGCCACGTCGGCGGCGAGGAGCTGCTCTCCAACGCCTGGGGCTGGGGCCTGCGCACGGTCGAGTCGAGCGCCGAGCCGGAGTCGATCTCCTTCG